>DAIMCS010000001.1:0-495981 GCA_036726225.1 Patescibacteria group bacterium
CTACAATTAATTTATCATTAAGGAACCGCCAAATGTGTGTTCCTTAAACATATTTCCTCTCTATTAAATCCCAAACCTTTGCCGCAACATTTCTACTCTGCCCATACAAAGGATCGTGGTGTAAATTAATAAACGGCAATGAGTTGGCTTCTATAAAACCGCATTTTTGTTCTTTCCAGGTTTTAGTAATATCTTGGATTATAAAGTCAAAGCCTACAATCGGGTCTCCCAAAACTTTAGCGGCTTTTTCAAATAATTCTTTGTTGTCCGGATGGCACGCCTCAAAATCTTCGCTCGATGAGCCGCCATAGTTTACTCCGATTTTTTCTGACAAATTTACAATTTGGTCTTTGTTTAAAACAGATGTTAGATTTAATTTTTGGCGAAATAAAAACATTTCAACATCTAAATCTATTTTAATATCTTTAACTCCTTTATGCGGCAATTGGTTCTTTAAAAAAACCAACTCCCGGATGCTGTGAGTGCCATCCCCTACTATTTGCGGCGGATCTCCGCGCAACACTCCGCACAACTCAAAGTTTATTACAGTGGCACGATACACTGGACCAAATAATTGTTCTTCGACAATTACCCAATAACAAAGTTGCTTTGCGACTTTAAAAGCTTTTTTTAAATCTTCCTGTGTAAAAACAAAAGTGGTGCTGTGCCTCCCGCGGCTACCGGTTCTGGGCTTAACTATTACCGGCCGGATACTAGATTTTGGTTCCTGGATCTTTTGAAATATTTTTAAAGCTTCCGCAAAACCGGAAACTGCCGCGCCTTTTGGCACTGGCAAATAATTTTGCTCAAAAAGTTTTTTTAACCAGGCTTTGTCATCCATTAAATCTAACCGATGGTTAATATAACCAAGCGGCCTGGGCAACCCGGAAAAAACAATCTCTTTCTTTTTACTGTCTACTGTATACTGAGCACTGTATACGTCAATAGCTTTTCCAAAGAACAACAACTCCTGCATTTGGATATCCCGTCTCCCCGCTTCTTCCCACAAAACCTGGGCGCGCCTGACTTTACTTTTAGCAGGGTCGTCTTGAATTTTAATAACTCCCAAAAATTTTAAAAAAAATAAAACCGCATGCCAAATTTTTTGGTCTAGCCGGCGGTTTTTTAAAAATTTAGTTAAGGGGTTATACAAAAGCCTCTGCCGCAGGGGCGTAAACAAAATATTCAGGCTTTCGTCGTACCAAAAAACAAAATGCGGCACCGGGTTGTTGCCGCAATAAGGACACACATTTTTGTTAAAGCTAAATGTTAATCCTGGCATTTAGGGAGCTTGGTTACTGTCCTTTTGTGACTGCTTAAATACATAATACACAAAGGCAAATAACGCCACAAGCGCCAAGGCCAGCCAAATATTCAGCCCGCCCGCACTTTTTGTATCCGTATCTTCCCGGGGCAAGATTTCCGGATTTGCAGCATCTTCCAAAACAGCCGGCTGTGTTGCTGCCTGGCCCGAGCTTTGGACATTGCCCTTAAGGTTTGGGGCGGTATAATTCGGAGGCGGCTGAAGCACATTTTGGGACGGAAGCTGCGCCGGCCCCCCATTTACCCTCTCCTGGGCCAAAACCATTTCAGTCTGCAAAACTAAAAAAACAAAGCTTGCGGCTAAAAAAATTTTTACTAAACGTGGTTTCATATTACAATCTTAAAAAATTAATTGCTTGTCCAGCTAAGCTGCTCGTAGTCAGTAGACTGTGCCGGAAAACTGGGCGGCGGGTTATAAAGCAGGTTAGAGTCGTAAGTTGTGTAAGTGTTGGTAAAACCTGAAACCACATTATTCAAAACGTCCACATAAGACCACGCCCAGGGTCCGTAACTTATAATGCTGCCGCTAACTGTAATGCTGTTCTTAATGTTGGTGCTGGGCGCGTATTGGTAAACCTGTATGCTGCCGTTTTGCGCAACCAATGCCCCGTTAATAACCAGGTTGTCAGGCGCGTTATAGCTAATGACAATATCTTTTTGGGAAAGCAAACCCAACACACAAGAGCCATCATAAGCCGCGTAAGTAATATTATTGGGAATAATTATTTTAGGCGCAGTGTTTGGGTTATAGGGCAGCTGAGCGGCAACAATTTGGACATGTCCGTTTACTACCCCTTCCACCCAGACCTTGTCTTCAACATAAAATATTCCGCTGGGAGGGATTGATGCCTGGGAATAAAGCAGTTGTCTCTGGGCCGGATTGGGATCGTAATCCACCGAAGTGTTAACCGCCTGCCCGTTAACATCCCAGGCCTGCGCCGGGGGGTTTTCCACCTTTTTGACTGAATAAATATCAACCTTCCCGTTGGAGGTAAATACAAAAGAATAACCTTGTTTGTTGGAAGGTGAAAGGTATGCCGGCTCGCCGTCTGCCTGAGCCGTACTTTTGAGCGTTGCCAGGTTGGCTGTGATGGTATTAAAATCTATATTTTGCACAGGAAATTGCCAAAAATTTTGTGTGCTTGTGGGCGCAGAGCCCCAAATCCCCGGCTGCGTGGAGGTTGGCGAGCAACCAAACGGGGGCGTGCACAAATAGGTTGTTTTCGCCGACATTATGGGTGCATTGCCCGTGCCGTCAAAACGGATTCCCCCATTTGCCCTAAACTGGCCGTCCACATGCTCAGTGTCTCCCACCCACACCGCCGCATTGGTCAAAAAAGCGTAGCTGGCCAGGGAGTCAATTCCGTACTTCACCGAAATTATTCGCTTTTGCGCAGGGTTTTCTAAAGTATAGCCGGTAGACTCTATGTTAACCACTGTTGAGCCGGGAAGTGGCGGTGTAATTATTAAACTGTATCTTCCCACAATTTCATCGGTATCTTTATCTATAAAGTCATGCACATAAGGCCCGGGGCTGGAACTGCTAGCGTTGCCGTCATAAAAATCGGTAGGAAAGTGCGCGAGCCGCCACTGATAATAATTAACCCCCGCCTCTGCAATATGGAAAGCCATTTCCCTGTTGACCGAACTCCTGGTTAAACGCAACTGGATGGTGGCAAAAGTTAAAACCCCAAGCAGCACCACGCTAAAAATAAAAATAACAACAATGTTGTAAATTAGGACAGAACCGCCCTGGCCCGCAGGCCCAACCGGTTTTTGCGGCTCCGGTTTTAGGCGCTTAACCAAAAATTTTGAAACATTATGCATAACTATTCTCCAAGGTTTGTTTTTACATTTCTTATTGCCGCGCCGGAGGTCACGGTATAGGTATTGGTGTTGTCCACCCCGGCTGTGTTAAATATTTGCAAATTTAATTTAATAAACCTTACCTGGCTTGGGTTTACCGGCTGGCTTAATGAAACTTCTGTTGAGGATCCGGTATAATTTCCGTCATAATAATAAAATATCGGGTTTGAGCCGTTGGCCAGGTTTTTTTGAACCACTATTGTCTGTTCGGTTGAAGTGTTGTAAGTAACTCCGTTATACTCTGTTATGCCTTTGTGCAGCTTGCCGTCAGCTGCAAAATAGCGGATTCTTTCCACGCCCAAATCGCCGTCTGCGCCTGGTGAATAATAAATTATTTGCTGGTCTTCAGCCGTGTCTAAAACATAAGCTCCCGTGCTGCCAAGCTGGGCGTTTCGTAATTCAGCCGTCAGTTGTATGGCCAGCCTTCTGGCGGAATCCGAGTCTACCAAAAGTCCGCCCGACTTATATGACGAACTGAAAATATTTGAAAATAACCCCAGCAGCCCCCAGACAATTAAACCGAAAACAAAAATCGCGACCACAATCTCAATTATGGTAAACCCCTCTTCGGAATTTGTCTCTCCATTTTTAGCCTCAAACAAGTTCATTGCGGCATCATTAATATTTCCAGCGGCGGGTTGAAGCCGTTATTAATTTCTACCCACCCAAGGAAGTAAGGCTCATAGCCGGGTAACACAACCGAAATATCCCATGCCGAGCCTTCGCTTGGGGTCAAATTAGGAAAGAAAAACTGGCCCGGCGCAAAACATCCGGAAACATAATTTAAAACTAAGGAACTTAAAACCGGAGTTTTTTTATGGTCAGATGTAGAGAGGAATAATTTATATCTCACGTACCTGCTGTTGTCGTGGAGACTATTTATGCCGGAACCGGGAACGGTGTAATAAGTATCTTCAGTGCCGTCTGGGCCTTTAAAGTCCCAGGTCAAATTGTCGTTATTGGTTGCAATCTGAAAACCTAAAAATGTGTTTGGATCCTGCGAAGTTGGTTCCCAGGACAAAGTGGTAAAGCTGGAATTATTGCTGCCTGTGTCAAAAGCCGAAGATTCCAAAGTGGAGGTGGCGTCAACAACGTAATTGTTTCCGACATTTTTTTGTAATTCAACTGAATTGGAGCCATTGCCGGAATTAATATAAATACTTCCTGTTGTTTGGTAATACGTGTTCGGCTGTGAAGGGCTCCAGTTGTCAGAGCCCGCTCCGCCGATCCAGTCAGACTGCTGCCAAACACTGCCGCCCGAAGTGCCAAAATAATCCTGCGGCTCGCTCCCGCCCTTATGCAAATGGATTTGCGCCCCTTCCAAAGGCGCCCCGGTTATTGCATCTTTGACAATTACTAAAAGACTTATACCCGTACTCTCCGTGCTCAAATACATTGTAAAGACCTGGCTGGTGTTGGGCATTACGTCAATTTTTTGCACCGGAGAGGTTCCAACCACGGTATAAGGCTGCAGTGGCGCCAGCGTGGGCGTATAAGTGTCCCATTCTATGTCGTTTAAATCAATTTGCCCGTTGGGGTAAGCAGCCGGCCCTGAATAATAAAGCTGGGCGAACTTTGCAACGTCCGGGTCAGTGCCTATTAGTTTTGCCCCGACTACATTTACGCCAACGCCGTTTATGTTAGCACAATACTGGTCTACTGTACGGACAGTTAAGTTGCTTAACAAGTCTATGGAAAATGTTATTTGGGTAACCACACCCACCTGCACTGTTGCATCGGGCTTGGTTGGGTTTGGGTTTGCAGCCGTAATCGGATAGGTCTGGTCAGAGGAGTATCCTTCCTTTGTGACAACAATGCGATAATTATTTACTGCAGGGGTAAGGCCAACCTCCACCCAGTCCCCGCTGCTGTCGCTCGTTCGGTCAACGCTTAGCGAAAAAGGCGAGCTGGTTGGGTACTGAATATGAATGTTTGCGTCCGGCACCGGCAAACCCTGCGCGTTAACCACTTTAATGGAAAGCGTTCCGGTATTGGAAACTCCTTCCGAGCCTTCCGGCACAACATTTGTTAAAAAACGAGTCGCCACTCCTGTATCCGTATTTAAGATGCTCATTTTTACCTGCTTGTAATCTGTGGGAGATAAGTCGTCCGGGTCGCCTCCTGCCGTGCCGTCTGAGGGATCGTCAATATAAAAGGCTTCGTAGTAAATGTTGTAAACCGTGGCTTCAATTTTCTGCGAATAGGCGTTATTAGAATCCGGTAAATTCCCCACCGGGTTGCCGTTAATTACGCCGATGTCGGCGTAAGGCATATTACGTACCACTTCTAAATAATTACTTGCCAGGCTGGAAAGCACGGTCTTTTCCCTTGCGACTTTGGTGGCCCGGTTAATTGCGCCCACCGAGGCCAAAACTCCCACCAATAACAGCGCAAAAATGCCGATACTCACCATGAGCTCGATTATGCTAAAGCCGGAAGAATTTTGCAATTTTTGTTTAGGTTTCATTCAAAACTATTTTTATTATTATAGCATTTTTTAAGCAAAAAACCAACAAATTAAAATTTTGTTGGTTTTTTGGCTAAGACTTGGCAAATTTACGGACGTTTGTACAATCCGACCAATTCTGCTTCATCTAAAATATGGCCCTGCATTGCTTTTTCTAAATCTGCAGCCGTGGAATAAGAAGGCACGGTTAGCTTACTGTCTAGCGCAAAAAGTTTAAAAAAATAACGATGCGTCCCGCTTGGAGGACAGGGGCCCCCGTATACATTTTGTCCGCTGCTGGTTTTGCCCTGTACGGAGGACTGTGGCACGGAATTTTCCGCGACCAAGTTAATGTCCGGCGCAATATTCCAGACTGTCCAGTGCACCCACGTGCCCATGGGCGCATCGGGGTCATCTACTATTAATACCAGCGTAGAAATGTTCTTGGGGACATCAACAAATTCCAAAGGCGGGTTAATATTTTCCCCGTCACAGGTATATTTGGATGGGATAATTTGGTTATTGCCAAAGGCATAACTTTGGATCTTCATAATTGCAGCATTAATTGGAGGCGGAGGCTTAGCCGGTCCGCCTAAATTTTTATTTTGTTTTATTTTCAAAAACAAAAAAGTTATTGCAGCCGCAAACAAAAGAATTAAAACTCCTAAAAATGCTTTTTTCATTTAAAATTTACAGGTAATTTAAACTCTTTGCGCATTTCCGGCATACCTGAAGGGTTGTCATTTTCAAAAACTAAGCTGCCAATCTCGCCTTTGGGCTTAACAAAATCTAACTGGCCGGAAAAGTTAACAAAATCCTGAGTCATCCACTCCCCCTGCGCAGTAACAAAACTTTGTGAGAGCACACTGCCGTCTTCGTCCAGCAGTTTAACCGGAAAGCTGGCTTCAAAAAACCAGTTTCCCCTTGCTTTTCCGGAAATTTTAATTGGCGAGGTAACTTTGGTGTTTGCCAAAGGCGCGCTGACGAAAATTTCCGAGCTTTGGGGTGAAACCTTATAAACCACCCCGGCTTTGTCGTCGGTAACATATAACGCCCCGTCATTTCCAAAAACCAAACCCACCGGGCGCCCTAGAGATGTTGTTCCGTCTTTTGATAACCAACCTGAAACAAAATCTTCAAAACCTTCCAATTCCCCTGCCCCGCTTAACTTAACCCTGGTAAGCTTGTAGCCCGTTGGCTGGCTTCTGTTCAAGCTGCCGTGAAAAGCAACAATTAAATCGCCCTCATATTCTTTGGGCCAATTTTTATTTGCGGGAATAAAAGCCAAACCTAAAGGTGCGCTGTGGGCCGGTAAATCTATGTGGGAGGCAACCGTATCCTGGCACGGATCTTTAATATATTGGTTATTGTCAAAAACCGTGTCGTGGATTTTTTTGCCGTAGCAAATTGGCCAGCCGTAATTTTTTCCTGCCTCTATAATATTAATTTCATCCGGTGGCAAATCGTCCCCTAAATTATCGCGTCCCATTTCTGTGGCCCAAATTTTTCCGCTCTGTTCGTTTAGCGCCATAAACACGGAGTTACGCAGGCCGAATGCCGTTTTTTTAAAATCACTCCCGTCTTTGTTCATGGAATAAATAGTCGCAATCCGTTCATCTTCTTCGCGGCAAACGTCGCAGGTGGAGCCTATGGAAACATAGAGTCTGCCATCTCTGCCAAAAACCAGGCTGCGGGTGTAATGCCTGCCGCCTTCAGGAAGTTCGGCTATTTTTTGCCCCGCATCGTCGCTATATAAAGCAACCCGGGTAATTTTAGTTTCTTCGGCAAAATACAGCATATTGCCGTCAATGGCCAAACCGTGTGGCCTGTCTAAATTTCTAAATACCGCGTTTTGCCTTACCACAACACCGTTTTGGACTTCAAGCTGGGAAATTATGCCTTCGCCGGTTTGGCTAACCCACATATTTCCAAAATTATCAACGGCAATGTCCCTGGCTCCGGGCAAACTTTTTGCAAAAATAGAAATAGAAAAACCACCCGGCAGGGTTAAAGGCATGTTGGTGATGTTTACCGGCGTGCTGGTATTGCCGGTTTGGGGTATCATCTCGGTAATGTCCCCGGGCGGTTTGGTAATTGCCGGCAGGGCGCCTTTAAAATTTTGCAAAATATAAAGACTAAGCCCCAAAATAATAATGGCTAAAACAATTAAAATCTTTTTCATACTATATAGTTTAACGCTTTATTGATTACTTAGTTTCCGTTTTCAACCAGTTATAAAAATTCTTTTCCACCTTCTCAATTTCCAGCTGGCCAATAAAAGGCACTTGGTCGCTATGCAGGGATTTTACCAGTTTTACAATTTTTGCATAGTGCTTAGGCAGGGTTTCTAAAGTCAGCAGCGGGCCTTTGGAAGTTTCCAGTTTACCGGACCCGGGCGGCCAATAGTACACGCTTTTGATCCGCGGGATTATCCCGTAACAGGCGCACAGTCGGCGTTTTAAACAAGCCTTGCCAATGTTATCGGCCTCTTTGGCCGAATTGCTGTTTACAACTACCCAAATTATTTCTCTGACATCAGACATAAAGTTAATTTAAAACATTGGCAAGATTTAAATGATTTAAAAGATTTGTATGGTTCTTGTCAATCTTGTTCCATTATGGTTAACACCACTTCTCTTTCCCTTGGACCGTCTAGCTCAATTAGCACCACTCTTTGCCACTGCCCCAAATTAAGCTTTCCGCCATAAACCGGCAAACTTATGCCCGGCCCAATTATGCTGGCTAAAATATGGTCAACCACATGCGCAGGGTTATGAGGATGCCTGTAATTTAGTTTGGGCATTAGGGCCTCAAATGCGTCCAAATAATCTAAGTCCGTCCCTCCGGCGTCTAAATCTGCGGTGGTCAGGCAGGCAGTGGTGTGTTTTATAAAAAGATGGCACAAGCCATCCTTAATTTTTTCGCGCAATAAAATTTGATCAATCCGATCTGTTATATCTACAACCTGTTTTTTCTTTTGAGTTGAGATATTAATTTGCATGGCTAAATTCCAAATAACAAGTTACAAACAATATCTAAAATTCAATTTTTAAAAAATTTCCCTGGCACCGGGGTGAAATTTAAGGCTTGCTATTTGGTGCTCTAACTGTTCTTTAAAGGCACAAAAGGTGCGGCAACTTCCGTTATTTCCACATTTTGCACCTGCGCCCCGGTCGGACCGCGCTTAGACCATTCCAGCAATGTGTCCAATTTGTCTTCGGCCCCCTCCACGTCTATTAACAGTCCCCCGTCTTGGGTGTTTTCGGCCCTGCCCAAAAGACCCAATTCCACAAATTTTTCGTAAGAAGAAAAACGGAAGCCAACCCCCTGCACCCGGCCTGAAATTTTTATATTTAAATGTTTAGGCATTGAGCTCAAATTTACCATTGTTAGACTCCGTAGGTGAAAAAGTCTGCAAAAATTTTATCCAGGCCTCGGGCAGGCGGTTGCCTTGCGCGCCGGAAATTACAATTTTTAAAAAATTCTCTTTAATATAATTGCCGCCAAACTTCTCCGGCGGTTGCAGGTACACCCACGCTTTTATAAGCTGGCCTTTCAGGTCCTCCACCATAATTTCCGCCCTGGAAAAAACCTGGGGGAAGCCTTCGGCTTCATCTAATATGTCTATACAATGCTGGTCTAACTCATACAAAACCCCGTTGACGAACGCGCCGGCCTTTTGTCTTATGTTAAAGTAGCCGCGCAAGTCCGCACCGAACTCATAACCTTTCAGCACTGCCGCCCCCAAAACATTAAAATGCCATCCGCAAAGTCTTCGCATGTGTTCTAGGTTCATGTTCGAGCTGTAGGCAAAGTAGTACATATATATGATGGTATCATATAAAAAATTCTTGCCCGGCGCAAGTATGGGTCAAACCATAATAATAACAATTACTATGTCCGGTGATGATTATAGTTACTGTTATAGCGTCTTCTTTATGTGCTCCAGGGCGTAACTCAGACTGCTGCCCACCTTTTTGCGCGGGTTAAAAATGTTGTGGGGGTCAAAAATTTGCTTTATTTCTGCAAAAAGTCCGACCACTTTTTGCCCGTACATTTTTTCCAAATACGGCGAGCGAATAAGCCCGTCGTTGTGCTCCGCAGTAATGCTGCCCTGGTATCTAATAACTAAATCGTAAACTTCGTCCGCAAGTTTCGGAATTATTGCCCGCTGGTCTTCTTTGGTTAAATCCATTAAAGGAATTATATGGAAATTGGCGTCCCCGGCATGGCCGGCTATGGTGTAAATAAGTGACGGATACTTGGCTAAAATTGTGTTAAGTTCGGGCAAAAATTGCGGTAATTGCTGCGGATGAACCACAATGTCGTCTATAAAAGGGGCGGTTGCCAGCCCGTGGGTATGCTGCCGCAGCAGGCTAAAACTCTCTCTTCTCACCACCCAGTACTTTTGGGCTTCCTGGGCATTTTTGGTAATGTGCGTTTTAAGCTTAAACCTGGCCACAACTTCTTTTTGGGCAATGAGCAATTTTTGGTAAACTTCCTCTTCGGTTTCCCCTGTAAATTCCGCAATTAAAATTAGTTTGGGGACACCGCCGGTTATGGTCATCCACAGTTCGGGTAAAAATTGCAGGGCTAAACTTATTAAGTTGCCTTTCATACGTTTAAGCATATCGGGGAAAAACCGCATTGCCAAATTAAAAGTATGGTCGTCAAAACTTTCAAAACTTTCGGGGTGATGTTTTACCACGGTGTCCACCACGTCGCCCAAATTGTGTAAGTCCTTCATAAAAATCACCAGCAGTTCGCTCTTTTGTTTGGGTTTTAAAAGTTTAATTTTTACTTTTGTAATAATCCCTAAAGTACCCTGCGAGCCGGTGAATAATTTGGCCATATTAAAAGTGCGCCTGCGTTTGTCCCAGGCTTCCCACAACAAATAACCGGCCGAATTTTTGGAAGTGGTTGGCTTGGCCTCTGAAATTGTCTCGTAATTCTCTTTAATGAGACGGAAAACTTTTCGGTAAATTTCGCCTTCAAAACCCGTAAGCTTCATTTTCCTGTCCAGGTCATCTTCACTCAACTCCCCAAAAACATAAGTTTGCCCGTCGGAAAGCACAACCTCCATCTCCTCTATATATTCTTTCATTTGCCCCAAAGACAGGGTTTTTTCGCCTGCTGAATTGTTGGCCACCATACCGCCGACTGTATTTAAGCTTTTTGAAGCCGTATAGCAGGGTAGAATTAAATTTTTTGCCAGGGTTTCTTTTTCAAAGTCGCGGTAAAACACTCCCGGCTCTAAGGTTGCGCTGCCGGTATCTGGGCCGGTAGATTCAATTTTAAAAATTTTATTAAAATGTGAAGTAACGTCTAAAATAATGGAGTCATTTAAAGGCCCGCCGGACATATCGGTACCGGCGGAGCGGGCGGTTATGGAAAGCTCCGGATTTTTTTGTTTGTTTTGGTTAACCCAACTCACCAAATTTTTTACATCTTCCGCATTTTTAGGATGAACAATGCAGCGGGGAATAACCTCAAAAATACTGGCATCGCGGCTGTATTTTTTTAAAGTCGCTTCGTCAGTTTCAACTTCCCCTTGAATTTTTGTTTTGATTTCTTGATAGTCAATCATTTCAATAATTATACCACGAAATCGAAATTTTTTACCTTATAAATTACGTCTTTTCTTTCAACTACTATTTTCCACTTTTTTTGTCGTGCAGTCTTGGCAAGCTTATGGTTTGGATTAAACGCAATGGGTTTACCAACCAGTGACAACATAGCTATATCCCCTTCTGTATCTCCAACTGCTATGGATTGCTTTAAACGGATAGAGTATTTTTTTGCAACGCTTTTTAAAATCTTGGCTTTATGGTAAGCGGAATCCAAATTTAAAACTTTGCCCGTAAATTTACCGTTTTTAATTTCCAGGACCGTGCCAAAAAATAAATTAAACCCAATGGCCTTGGCATACGCCTCTACTATATATGAAGGCGAGCCGGAAATAGCAACCAAAAAATAGTTTTGTTTTTTTAATTGCTTAATGAGATCGCGGGTAAACCTGTAAACCTTGTCCCTCTGAAAATTAATTACAGCCTGCGCCGCGCTTTTTACCAAAGGGTAGCGTTTGCCGCCAATATACTTTACATAAATTTGCACCACTTTGTTAATATAAGCTTCGTAAGTGCCTTTACGGTTGACCCAGGCTAAATATTCTTTCTCAATTTCCTTTTTAGCAACTTGAGGGAAAACCCCCCTTTTTACCAGCTCATGGCTTAGTTCAATAATAAGACTGGAACGGAAAATTGTGCCGTCTATGTCAAATACTGCAAATTTTTTAAATGAAGCAATTTTACCCATACTACTATTTTAACGCTTTACTGCTTTTTGGGCAAAAAAAAGACCTCGGGTTACGCATAACCCGAGAGTCATTAGCTGTCCGACAGGTCGGAAAAGATAGTCCGCCGAACACCTGCAATAATGCAGATGACAACAAAGACAACAACAGCAATCGCCACTATCCCTATTGTGATGAGATCCATAGTTCCTCCTAGCTTAGACAGGCTACAGTAATTCTGCGCCAAAATCAAGCCTTGAGACTTTAGTGGATTTTTAAGCTTTGACATACAAAGACCGGAACAGTAAAATACCCTAAAGTACAAAGGGGGCAAAAATGTCTTTTGCATCCTTTTGTTTTTTTCAGCTGCCCAAAGTAGCATCGGGCGCAGACAGCAGAACAACGTGGCGAGAATTTTTGTAAGCAACCTTCCCGTCGATTGTGAATGGATTGACGTGCGCCGATGGCTGGAAACCATGGGATACTCTACAGGGTTCATTGTTGTCCAGCCAAATACTTCAACAAATAACCCCGGAAGCTTCGCAATTGTGGCTCTTCCGGAAGTCAAAGACGCCGTAGAGGCCGCACGGCATTTAAACGGCCAAATGTTCTCGGGCAATATCCTGTTTGTGAGCAAGGCAAGAAACAAACGAAAAAAAGACCGCCGGGTATTTTGACGAGATTGCCCCGGAACCCCGCTTGGCGGCCTGGCATGGAGCTAACCTGCCGCTAACCCGGAAAAGAAATTAACTGTGTTATTCGAGATTGCGACTCCTCTCGATCTGTTAATTTTCTTTTTCGGGTTTTTTTATTTGACAAAGCACTGCCAAAAACTGTAAGCTGCCAATAAGCTAAACGGAGGATAATACGAGAATTTGGTGCGCTTTTTGCATCATCGTTTTATTGCTTAGTCCCCACGGGGATTAACGTTGCGAGTTCAGTGTCGTCAACCAATGGAGAACAACCCTATGATTGTATCCATCGAGTCCACAAGTCCGTAAGAAGGTAGCCGTTATCAAAGCCGGCCGGCAAATTGTACTCCACTGCAATGCGATTGGTGGGATTTGCCGCCCGGCCGTCATTTTCAAATTTTTTTCGTATATTGAACTCCCGGCAGAGGTGCTGGACTGCACCATCCTACCGGGCCCCTGCTCCGGTCCCCCTTAGACTCAGATCTACTCAACCAGATCTTTGTCAGGAGGACCGGAGCCCCCTATTTCTTCGGAGGACTCATTTTAAATAATTCGCTTTTTAGTCCCTCCTTTAGATAGTGCCTAAAACACAAATGGTAACCCCATCTGTGTTTTAGGCCTCTTTTTTTGTTGCTTGACAATACGGGATTTTTTGCTTACACTGCGGGTGTAGAACACCGTGCAGAAATTGCTCCGCCCTAAAGACCCGACGACATCTTCATTTTTTCTTATTATGAGATGTTTTTTATTTTCTTTAACATATTCAACTTAACATATTCAACCTAAAATTATAAATCTTAAGTGAGTTAATGACCCGCCTCTATACTACATACACCATCACAGACCCCAGGGCTAGACTTAAAAAAAACCAGTTTGAAGCCTTGGGACTAAAAAACAAAATAGGAGCAGTGTATCTTGCGGACTGTTACACAATTGATGCTAAGCTGGACTCAAAAAAACTTGAAAAGGCAAAACACCTGCTTGCAAACCCGCTCATCCAAAAAACCCACACTAATCCCTCCACGCTACCCGCTACCCGCTTTTCCCACGCCATAGAAATTGGCTTTTTACCCGGAGTTACCGACAACGTTGGGCATACTGCCAGGGAAACATTGCAGGACGGCGCCAAGATAAAATTTAAACCTGGACAAAACGTTTACACGTCCCAGGTCTTTTTTATTTCAGGAAAAATTTCTTTTGCCGATGCAAATAAGATTGCATTGAGCCTGCATAATCCCCTAATCCAGAAGGCTAGTATTACTTCTTGGGATGATTTTAAAAAAACCGGTCTTGGGTCTGGAATCCCGAAAGTTAAAATTAAATCCTCAAATAAAATTTTAAAGGTAAATTTAAATGTGGGCGATGAAGAACTGGCAAAACTTGGGAAGCTGGGAATTCCGGACTACCCCATTCCCGCGAAAGCGGGAATCCATAAAAATGGATCCCCGATCAAGTCGGGGATGGAAGAAAAGCGACGGGGCCCACTTGCTCTATCGCTGGGTGAACTAAAAGCAATTCAGGCTCACTTTAAAAAGCTGGGCAGACAGCCGACAGATGTAGAATTAGAAGCCCTGGCCCAAACCTGGTCTGAGCACTGTAAGCACACAATTTTTTCCGATCCAATTGATGAAATTAAAGAGGGAATTTTTAAACATTACATAAAGCGCGCCACTGAAGTAATCCGGAAAAAAAAGGGCCGTAAAGATTTTTGCGTCTCCGTCTTTACCGACAACGCGGGCGGAATTAGTTTTGACTCCAAAAATATTATTGCTTACAAAGTCGAAACCCATAACACGCCTTCGGCCTTAGACCCTTTTGGCGGCTCAATTACAGGCATTGGCGGAGTTAATCGCGACGCTTTGGGTTTTGGCCTGGGCGCAAAACCGGTGGCAAATTTTTACGGCTTTTGTTTGGCTGACCCGGGGGACAAAACAAAATTATATCGTGACAAGCAACTTAAAAACCCAATGCTTTCCTCCCGCAGGATTATGGACGGAGTTGTAGCGGGAATTAACGCGGGAGGTAACCAAAGCGGCATCCCCACGCCTTTGGGTTTTTTGTTTTTCGATTCTAGATACAGAGGCAAGCCTTTGGTGTTTGCAGGAACTTTAGGATTAATCCCCAAAAAAATTGGTAACAAAAAATCCTGGGTAAAAAAAGCCGAAAGCCAAGATTTAATAGTGATGGTCGGGGGTCGGGTCGGAATGGACGGCATTCACGGCGCTACGTTTTCATCTGAAGGGCTTTCTTCCCACTCCCCCGCAACCGCCGTGCAAATTGGCGATCCCATTACCCAAAAAAAGTTTTCTGATACTATTTGCAAAGAGGCAAGGGATTTAAATCTTTACAATTCTATTACCGACTGCGGCGCCGGAGGAATTTCCAGCGCTGTTGGTGAAATGGCCAAAGAAGCCGGCGGCTGTTTAGTAGAGCTGGATAAAGTTCCGGTAAAATATCCGGGCCTGGCACCCTGGCAAATTTGGATTTCAGAGTCGCAGGAAAGAATGGTTTTAGCCGTGCCAAAAAACAAATGGCAAAAATTTTTAAAGCTAATGAACGCCAGAGGTGTAGAAGCCACGGTAATTGGCAAGTTTACTCAAGATAATAAATGCGTTGTTAAATACAACGGCAAAAACGTTTTAGATTTAGAAATGGAATTTTTACACAACGGCCGGCCAAAGCAGCAGCAAACAACCCGTAAGTCAAAACCCGTAACTCATAAACTGATACTACAAAATAAAAAAGATTTTTCTGCTGACGTATTAAAAATGTTAGCGCGACTAAACATAACTTCCACAGAATTTGTTAACACCCAGTATGACCACGAAGTCCAAGGCACATCAATTTTAAAACCACTCCAAGGCCGCGGCAAAATTAACTCCGAAGCCGCGGTAATTCGCCCTTTGCTGGATTCTAAAAAAGGCGTTGTGCTTTCTTATGGGCTTAATCCTCTACTTTCAGAAACTGACGCTTACAAAATGTCAGCCAATAGTATAGATGCGGCAATTCGTTCTGCTGTGGCCGCGGGAGCAAATGTTAATTACATGGCGATATTAGATAACTTCTGTTGGTGTTCACCTCACGATCCAAAAAGACTTTATCAACTTAAAAAAGCAGCCCAAGCCTGCTTTGATATTGCCACTGCTTACGGCACGCCGTTTATTTCGGGCAAAGACAGTATGCACAACGACTTTAAAGGTTTTGGAAATGACGGTAAACCTTTAAAAATATCAATCCCGCCAACTCTATTAATAACCACAATGGGAGTTATAGAGAATGTAGAAAAAGCAATTTCTCTCGATGTTAAACTGCCGGGCGACTTACTCTATATATTAGGAGAGACAAATAACGAACTGGCCGGAAGCGAATACCTTAATTATGTCATTCCCGCGCAGGCGGGAATCCAAAAACTTGGGATTACTCCAAGTGTTAACACTGATAAAAACCTAAAACTCTACCGCTCTTTCTATCAGGCAGTACAAAACAACCTTGTAGCATCCGCCATAAGTGTAAACCGCGGCGGACTCGCTGTTGCTGTGTCAAAATCGGTAATGGGCGGCGGCCTTGGCGTACAAATTGACCTTAAAAATTTACCGGGAAACTGGAAAGTCAACGCAGAAGGTTTATTTTCAGAAAGTGCCGGCAGAATTTTGGTGAGCGTGGCCCCTCAAAACGCACAGAAGTTTGAAAAACTTATGCATGGAAATGTATTTGCAAAAATCGGACAAGTGGGGAAAAATCCAAAGCTCGTGATAAATAGCAAAGACGGCAAACAGATTTTGAATGTAAATTTAAACGCTGCGCTAAAAGAATATAAATCTACTTTTAAAGATTATTGATCTAGGTAGTTAGCTAATTTATCAGCTGTTAAAACAGCCCATAAATGGGCTGACTACAAAACCCTATATGGCTAAATCGTTACCCAAAATCATTGTACTTGCCGGCTACGGCCTTAACTGCGAAGAGGAAACCGCGGCTGCTTTTACTTTGGCCGGCGGTCTGGCCGAGATTGTACATATTAACGATTTAGTGGAAAATCCAAAAAAATTAATGAGCTACCAAATATTGGCAATACCGGGCGGCTTTTCTTACGGCGATGATTTAGGCGGAGGCAAGGCTTACGCCAACAAATTAAATAACCACTTAAAAAAATATTTAAAGGAATTTACTTCCAAGGATAAATTAGTAATTGGGATTTGTAACGGCTTTCAAATTTTAACCCAAGCCGGCCTGCTTCCCGGCGCCTTGGTTTTTAATGACAATAATAGATACACGGACAGGTGGGTAGACTTACGCATACAATCAAGCAGTCCCTGGCTTACTGGAATTAAAACATTGTCAGTACCCATTGCGCACGGGGAAGGTAAATTTGTTGCAGATAATAACACCTTATCAACAATCAAAAAAAACCGCCAAATTGCTGGTGTATACTATAAAGGCGACGTCTGTGCTTACCAAAACCTTGCAGCGAACCCTAACGGATCAACTGCCGATTTAGCTATTATGACCTCTGAAAACGGCAAAATCTTGGGCACTATGCCCCACCCCGAACGCGCTATGTTCTTTACCCAAAGTCCTATGTGGCCACTTATGAAGGAGAAGCTGATTCGGTCGGGTCAAAAATTGCCAAAGTATGGGGATGGGTTAAAGATATTTGTTAACGGAGTGAAATACTTTATTTAATCCTGCGAACTTACGAAATAATCGAACTACGAACCATGTATTCGCCTAATAAAATTAAAAAAACAGACCTCTTGTATCCAGAATTATCTTACAAAATTGTTGGAGCCCTTTTAGAAGTTAATAAAGAACTCGGGCCAAATCATCAAGAAAAACATTACCAGAAAGCAATAGCCGAAGAATTTAGACTAAAAGGAATTAATTTTAAGGAACAAGTTCCGATAAAATTGGTTTACAAAGATTTTCCAATCGGAATTTATTATGCCGATTTTATTGTTGAAGATAAAATTATCGTGGAATTAAAAACAGACCGATTTTTCACGAGAAAAAATATAGAGCAAACGCTCGCATATTTAAAAAGTTTTAATTTGAAACTTGGTATACTATCAAATTTTACTAAGAAAGGCTTAGAATATAAAAGAATTGTTAATTTAGAGACCGTTCGTAGTTCGGAAAAGTTCGTAAGTTCGAAGGAGCCAATATGAATGACCTAAACCACAAATGCGGAATATTCGGAATTTACGGGAAAAACTTAGACGTAAGCCGTCTAACCTTTTACGGGCTTTTTGCATTGCAGCACCGGGGCCAAGAAAGCACCGGGATTGCTGTAGCCAATGGCTTTGGTCTAGATTGCTATAAAAACATGGGGCTGGTCACACAGGTTTACAATGAAGAAACAATTCAAAGTCTTAAGGGTCATATTGCCATTGGGCATAACCGCTACTCCACCTCCGAAGGCTCGCATATTAAACACGCCCAGCCTGTAGTTATTAACCATCATATTGCTTTGGCCCATAACGGCAATTTGCCTTCTGTAACCGAATTAAAAGAATTTTTAGAAGGCAAAGATATTTCCACCGACGACTGCTCAGATTCCGAGCTTATGGCCAAAGCCCTCGCCTACTATATAGAACACGGAAATAGCATTAAAGATGCAGTCATAAAAGCCTACCCACTTTTTACGGGCGCTTTTTGTTTAACTATTTTAACCAAAGACTCACTCATTGCGATTCGGGACAGCTACGGCATTAGGCCGCTTTCTTTGGGAAAAATAAACGGCAACACCACGGTTATTGCTTCAGAAACCTGTGCTTTCCACACTGTGGGTGCAAAGTTTGTGCGCGAAATTGAACCAGGCGAAATGGTGATTATAAATGAAAAAGGGATTGAATCGGTAAAACTATCGGATGCCAAAACCAAGTTGGACATTTTTGAGTTTGTTTATTTTGCCAGGCCAGACAGCCAAATTTTAGGCAAATCGGTTTACGAGGTTAGGAACAACTGCGGCATGAAGCTGGCCGAAGAATATCCTATTGATGCTGACATAATCGTCCCCGTTCCCGAAACCGCTTACCCCGTGGCCAGCGGCTACAGTAAAGCTTTGGGCATCCCAATGGAAATGGCGCTGGTTAAAAACCGCTACATCCACAGAACTTTTATTCAGCCCGAAGAACACAGCCGCGATTTGGGGGTAAAATTAAAACTCACTCCCCTGCCCGAGGTCTTAAAGGGTAAAAAAATTGTAGTTATGGATGACTCTATAGTAAGAGGCACCACTTCCAGGCAGTTGGTTAAAATGCTTTTTGAGGCCGGCTGTACGGAAGTCCATTTGTTAATTAGCTCGCCGCCGGTAAAGTACCCGGACTTTTATGGCATTGATACTCCCAGACAAAAAGATTTAATCGCTGCGCACAAAACTGTGGAAGAAATTCGCCAATACCTGGGCGCAACCAGTTTGTATTTCCTTTCTTTAAAAGGCTTGCTCGAGTCTACCGGCGTTTCAGAAGACTTATTTTGCACTTCCTGCTTTACAGGAAATTACCCCATAGATTTAAAAGAACGTGCAGCCGAAATTAAAGAACCGGTCTATACCAAAGTGAAACCCCAAGGAGCATTATTTTAAAATACACTATACTACAATACATTCATACACGACTGTATGAATGTATTGTCCGAATATGACAAAATTATCGCGTAAACACTTAGACCCAGAAAACTTTGGCCACTATGTTAACAACTTATGGTCGGCTTTTACTTTAATGGATTCTAAAGAAGATATTAAAACACTCTTTAAAGATTTATTCACACACACCGAATACAAAATGTTTGCCAAGAGAATGGAGATCGCGAGACGGCTGCTAGAAGGTCAAACCTATGAGCAAATAGATAAAGAGTTACACGTAACCGCAAGGACAATTACCACCGTAAACAATATTTTAGCTGAAAGGGGTGAGGGCTTACGCAAGGCTCACAATAAACTAAGTGCTTTGGAAGCAAAATATTTAGACAAACATCAGAAGATTACAAAAAACTTAGAAAACCCCTTCCGACAAAAGGCGAAAAGGAAAACCCTGGGAGGAGCCTTGCTTAAAGCCGGAATAATGGCCTTAGACAAAAGGATTAGCAAAAAATTAAAAGACAAAACCGCAAAAGACATGCTCGAAATTTAACACATTCATACAGTCGTGTATGAATGTGATTACTTTTTTATGAAAACATTAACAATATTAATTTCGAATGTCGGCACGGGCACTAACCTCCAGGCTATTATAGACGGCACAAAATCCGGCCGGATAAAAGCTGAAATTGGCTCGGTTGTGTGTGACAAAGTAGACGCTCCGGGGTTAGAGCGGGCGAGACAAAATAATTTGCCAATTGAAATTTGCGCAAAAAAAGAAGAGTTACTCCCGCTTTTGCAAAAATTAAACCCTGATTATATTTGTTTAGCCGGTTGGAAACAAATAATACTCAACGAGGTAATAAACGCTTTCCCAAATAAAATTTTAAATTTGCACCCGGGCTTAATTCCCGACAGCGAAGAGGGCACGGTAAAAAACCCGGACGATACAGACGGACTTTGGAATAAAGGTATGCTTACCACAAAGGCTATCCAGAATTTTCTAGATCAAAAAGCTGGTTTTGCCGGATCTTCTATTCATTTTTTAACTTTAAATTTCGATTTTGGGCCCGTTCTCGGCCGCTGTTTTGAAAAAGTTGAGACCAACGATACAGTAGAAACGCTTTACGCAAGGCTAAAAAAGAAAGAAAATGCTTTGTATGTTGAGGTTTTAGAAAGGCTAACTAATGGGTAATATCATGTCCGCCGAAGGCGCCCGCCTGCCCGGCCGGCAGGGATCCGCCTCTGGCGGAAAAAAAATCCTAATAATTGGCGGAGGTGGACGTGAGCATGCTTTGGCTTGGAAAATTAAACAATCTCCGCAAGTGGAGAAAATTTTTATTGCGCCCGGTAACGCAGGGACGGCAGAGGTTGGGGAAAATGTCGCTATACCTATTAGTGATATAGGCGAGCTTGCCCAGTTTGCTTTAAAAAGCCAAATTGACCTTACTGTAGTTGGCCCGGATGACGCCCTGGCCGCCGGGATAGTAGACGCTTTTTTGGAAAAAAATTTAAAAATTTGGGGGCCGGTTAAAGCTGCTTCCAAAATAGAATGGTCAAAAAGTTTTGCTAAAGAATTAATGAGCCGGCAAAACATTCCCACGGCCCATTACAAAACCTTCACAGACTATAACCTCGCCTGGGCTTACATTAAGCCTCAATTCTTGCCTGTGGTAATTAAAGCCTCCGGCTTGGCATTAGGCAAAGGCGTAACCATTTGCCACACTATGGAAGAAGCCGAAGAGGTGTTAAGAGATTTAATGATAAATAAAACCCTTGGACAAGCCGGGACAGAAGTGGTCATTGAACAATTTCTACAAGGACCGGAATTCTCTATCCACGCGTTTTGTGACGGAGAAAATTTTAAACTTCTGCCGCCCGCCCAAGACCACAAATCCATATTCAACGGAGACAAAGGCCCTAACACCGGCGGTATGGGCACCATTGCTCCCCTACCTTGGGTTAGCCAAGAGCTGCTAAACGAAGTCGCAGAAAAAATAGTTAAACCAACCCTGGAGGGCTTAAAAAAACTAGGTTCGCCTTTTGTTGGGCTACTGTATCCGGGGTTAATGCTAACCAAAGAAGGACCAAAAGTTATTGAATTTAACGCCCGGTTTGGGGACCCTGAAACCCAAAGTTTAATGCGATTGCTCAAAACTGACCTTTTGGAAATTTTGGAAGCGTGTGTGGATGGTAATTTGGATAAATTAAATATAGAGTGGAACAACAAATACGCCTGCTGCATTGCCCTGGCCTCGGGCGGATATCCGGGAAAGTATGAAAAAGGATTACCCATTTCTGGAATCGAAGAAGCCTCAAAAATGGAAAATGTAATTGTTTTCCACGCCGGAACAAAAATCAGCGATGATCAACTTGTCACTAATGGCGGCAGAGTTTTAGGAGTCAGCGTAACAGCTGATAATTTAAAATCCGCGCTTGATAAAGCCTACGAAGCAGCAAAATTAATCCACTTTGATGGAATGCATTACAGAACGGACATCGGCGCCAAATCGCTTGACTACTCACTAACCACTACTCACTAACCACTACTCACTAACCACTACTCTTATGATAAAACTTGTAGCTTTTGACTGGAACGGCACATTAATAGCCGACACTAAGCTGGCCGTTGCCGGTGATAACTACGCTGTTAAACCTTATTTAAGAAGAAAAATAACTTTAAAATTATTGCAGGCCCATTTCCAAATACCCATAATTCACTATCTAATGGCTTTGGGTATGGACAGGCAAGCTTACTTAAACCACAGCATAGAAATTAATGGCAGATTCAACAAACATTATGAAGCTAGAGTAAGTAACTGCCGAACACGCGCGGGAGTAAGGGTTTGTTTACAATATTTGGCAGAAAATAATATTAAAACGGTAATTTACAGCAATCATGTGACAAATTATATAATAAAACAGCTTAAAAGATTAAAAATAGAAAAATATTTCGACGTGGTATTAGCCCGCGAAGATGACGATCATTCGCATTTACACAGCAGGGGCAAAGCCGAAAAGCTTAAAAATTTTATTAAAAGGCATAAATTAAAACCAAATGAAATTATATCAGTCGGCGATTCCGAAGAAGAAATAGAAATTGGGAAAGATGGGGGTTACCACACTGTAGCAATAACAGGAGGCTATAATTCTACTTCGCGATTGAGAAAAACCCATCCAGATTTTTTAATAAGTAATATGTTAGAATTAAAAAAGATAATTAAGAAATTAAATTATGAGAGGTGAAAAAAGAGAGTTTGGGGGGAAGAATCCTGAGCTGGATTTGCATGGGATGAGCGTTGATCAAGCGAAATCAGAAATTGATAGTTTTTTAATAGAGCAGATAAATGCTGGGAATGGTTTAGTAAAAATCATTCATGGATGGGGTACAGGCAAACTACAAAAGCAAATCGGCGAGTACCTAAGGACACACGAAGATGTAAAACAGTTACACCCAACCGCAAACCCCGGACAACCTTATTTTTTAGTAGAAATAAAATTATAATTAATTACTTAATTTATGAACAAAGTTGGAATAATAATGGGTAGTGATAGTGACCTAAAAGTAATGCAGGAAGCTGCCAAAGTTTTAGAAGAATTTGGTGTGGCCTTTGAAATTACTGTTTGCTCGGCGCACAGAACGCCGGCGCGCGCCCACGAATATGCTTCTACTGCAAAAGAAAGAGGGCTTAAAGTTATAATCGCCAGCGCGGGTGGTGCGGCACATTTAGCCGGAGTTATGGCAGCAAACACAACCTTGCCGGTTGTTGGCGTGCCAATTGACTGGAAATTAAACGGCCTGGATTCCCTACTCTCTACCGCGCAAATGCCTCCGGGCGTGCCGGTTGCCTCAATGGGAATTGACGGCGGAAAAAATGCGGGGCTATTTGCCGTCCAGATTTTAGCCGCGGCTGATGAAAATTTAGCAAAAAAATTGGCAGATTATAAAAATCAGATGGCGGAACAAGTTAACACTAAAGCCAAAAAGTTGGAAGAGTTAGGTTATAAAAAATATTTGGGAGAAAAGTAAAAAGCGGGCCTGCTACAGACCCGCCGGCTAAACACTAAATACCCGGAACGCCGAAAGGAAAAGTCGAACCCGAACGCGCCTCAACAGACAAAGCCAGTTCCTCATTCATTTCCTCCGGTGTTTCCCTGCATCTGGCAATGAATCCCGAAAAGCCGGTCAGCTCGGCAGCCAGCCTCTCCCGGAAGCGTTTAATTGAGGCTGAACTTTCTGCCCCAAGATCATCGGATTTCGTAGAAGCTTGCCCGAGCGAATCCAAAGCTTTTGCCAAATGGCCTTCTGCGAAAAGAAGTTCATTTATAATCGATGGGTCCATGTGCATCCTCCTTACTGGAAAGAATAATATAATATAACAGAACAATCAATGCCCAGCCAATATTCTAAAGACGGCGTGAACGTAGAAGAAGAATCTAAATTCAGCTCGTTTGCCGGAAAAATTTGTAAAGGTTCCTACCAAAACTCCCCCTTTGTGGAAGTCCACGACTTTTCCGGCGGGCATTTTAGGGGCCCGCGTCCGTTTACTTTTAAAAACTTGCCCGAAGGCTACTTTATAGAAGCCACAACTGACGGCATGGGCACCAAAGGCGTGCTTGTAGACGCAGCAAAAACCCATGAGCAGGCGGCTTACGATATTGTTGCTATGACTTCCAGTGACGTTACCCGTTTTGGCGGCATCCCTTTGGTCTTTATTAATGTGCTCGACGTTGTCGCGGTTGGAAATGAAGGCGACGAAGTCAGCAACCAATATAAAAAACTTCTATCGGGTTTAGGTAAAGTATCGGGCGAAGCAAAAATAGTTTCGCTTAAAGGTGAAACCGCGCAAATGGGAGTGTTTGTTGGTTCGGACTGGCAAGAGTCTAAAACCCGCTTTAACTGGTCAGCCACAATGATTGGCGCGTACCACAAAGATAAAATGATAACCGGAGAATCACTGCGAGACGGCCAGGTTATTATCGCTCTAAAAGAACAAGGATTTAGGTGCAACGGCATAAGTGCGGTTAGAGCTGCGCTTAAAGATAAATTTGGCGAGAGATGGTACGAAAATAAAGATGCTCAAAAAAGCATAAAACTTGCGGCCGCCCCTTCCCTTCTTTATGACGTATTTATAAACACCATACACGGCTGGTACGACAAAAATTTTCAGGCTGAAGTAAAAATCCACGGTCTGGTCCACCTTTCCGGCGGCGGCATAAAAGAAAAATTGGCAAAAGATATGTTGCTTCCCAGGTCTCTTTCGGCCGAACTTACGGATTTATACGATCCGCCGCAAATTATGAAAGACTGTGCCGCCTGGCATAATATAGATGACGAAGAATTTTACGAAGTCTGGAACGGCGGCCAGGGTATGCTGCTAATAGTAAAGGAGAAAGATGCCGAAACCACAATAAAAAGAGCGAACGATTTTGACCTACAGGCAAAAATTTGTGGTAAAATAACCAAAGCAGCAAAACCACAAGTTGTAATTGATTCAAAATTAAATCCTGGCAAGAAAATTATTTATGAATAAAGAAGTTATATCGCAAGTCCTGCATAAAGTTATTGAAACCACTAATTTTAAACACATTGGTCAAAGGCGCCAGGGCAAAGTGCGCGATGTCTACACGCAGCCGGATAAAATTATTTTGGTTTCCACCGACAGGTACAGCGCGTTTGATAGAAACTTGGCGTTAATTCCTTTCAAAGGCCAAATACTTACTCAAGTAAGCCGCTGGTGGTTTGAAAAGACCGAGGATATTATCCAAAACCATTTAATCAGCTCTCCCGATCCAAATGTAGTTGTAGTAAAAAAATGTTCGGTGATCCCTATTGAGATGGTCGTGCGAGGCTACATTACAGGCGTTACGGGCACGAGCCTTTGGACACTATACAACAACGGCCAGCGGGATTTTGGCGACTTTGTCTTGCCGGAAGGTATGAAAAAAAACCAAAAACTGGAAAAACCGGTTTTAACGCCCACCACAAAGTCTGACGACCACGACGCACCGCTTACCACTAAAGAAATTATCGAAAAACAAATTGTATCAAAAGAGCTTTGGGAACAGTTGGCAGACACCGCCATAAAACTTTTTACCCGCGGCCAGGAACTTGCGTTACAACACGGACTTATTTTAGTGGATACTAAATATGAATTTGGTTTAACGGAAGACGGTAAATTGATGTTGATTGATGAAATCCATACACCCGACTCTTCGCGATATTGGCAGGCAGACTCCTATCAATCCAGGATAGACCAAGGGCAAGAGCCGCAAAATTTCGACAAAGAATTTCTGCGTCTTTGGTTTAAACAAAACTGCGATCCATACAAAGACGAAGTATTACCACAAGCTCCGGCGGATATGATAGCCGAACTTTCTTCCCGCTACATTCAAATTTTCGAACAAATTACCGGGCAAAAATTTGAAGCGGATTTAAACACCCCCGCACTTCAAAGAATAGAAAACAACCTTAATAGCTATCGGTTGTAAACATGCCTCCCTCCCCTGGAGGGGGAGGGCTGGGGAGGGGTGAATGACAAACCACACAACTCAAATATCAAGAAAGCTGCGCAATAATCTAACCGAAGCAGAAAAAAAGCTATGGTATTATTTACGCAACAACAATCTCGGTGAAAAATTCAGAAGACAGCAACTTATTGGTACGTATTACGTCGACTTTATCTGCCTAAAAAAATACTTAATTATTGAAGTTGACGGCGGGCAGCATTACGATTCTGCTGATGATAAAATTAGAGATAATTTTTTCAAAAAAGAAGGTTTTACAGTTTTAAGATTTTGGAACAATGAAGTTTTAGAAAACATTGAGGAAGTGTTAGAAAAAATCAAGGCTTATTTATAATTCATCACCCTCCCCTAACCCCTCCCCTCAAGGGAGGGGAATAAAACAATTATGCTTACATCCATATCCCCCATTGACGGCCGCTACGAAAAACAAACAGATGCACTAAAAGCCTTTTTTAGTGAGCAGGCTTTAATGCGTTACAGGATTATTGTTGAAGGCGAATATTTTATTGCCCTTTCCCAAAGCAAACTGGGCAAAAGAAAACTTTCTGATAAAGAAAAAAAGTTAGTGCGCTCCTTATACGAGCCCAAAGGAAGTGATGCACAAATTATTTCCGATATTGAACGAAAAGGCCACAAAGGCATCCCGGCAACAAACCACGATGTTAAAGCCGTGGAATATTTTATTAAACTAAAACTTAAAAATACTTCTTTAAAAAATGTTTTGGAATGGGTGCATTTTGGTCTAACTTCCGAAGACGTAAACAACCTCTCATATGCCTTAATGCTTAAAGACGGTATTACCCGGGGCCTAATGCCTTCACTTAATGAAATTATTCTTAACTTAACCTCACAGGCAAAAAAATACAAAAACTTGCCTATGCTCAGCCGAACCCACGGTCAGCCTGCGTCCCCAACCACTTTTGGCAAAGAAATGAGGGTCTTTAAAGAAAGATTGCAAAGACAAGCAAACAAATTAAAATCCCAAACCATCCTCTGTAAATTAAACGGTGCCAGCGGCAACTACAACGCGCATATGGCCGCATTTCCAAAAGTTAACTGGATTAAATTCTCCCAAAAATTTATTAGTCATCTAAATTCCCTTGGACCCAAAACCTTTTTGAATCTAGAACCTAACCTCTACACCACGCAAATTGAACCGCACGACTCATACATAGAAATTTTTGATACTTTCCGCCGCATCAACACCATTTTAGTAGACTTTAACCAGGACATTTGGCGCTATATAAGCGATGGCTGGATTACGCAAAAAACAGTAGCCGGAGAAATTGGCTCTTCTGCTATGCCCCATAAAGTCAACCCAATTAACTTTGAAAACAGCGAAGGCAACTTAGGTTTGGCTAACGCGCTATTTAATCATTTTGCTAATAAGTTGCCCATATCAAGATTGCAAAGAGATCTTTCCGATTCCACCGTGCAAAGAAATTTTGGCACGGCTTTGGCACACTCTATAATTGCTTATAAATATTTACTAAAAGGTTTGGCGAAAATTTCTCCCGACCCTCAAAAGATGGCGGCGGATTTGGAAAAACACCCGGAAGTTATTGCCGAAGCCATTCAAACCGTTTTGCGCAGAGAAGGAGTAAAAATGCCTTACGAACAGTTAAAAGAACTCACGAGGGGCGAGAATGTGACACTCAATGACATTCATCGATTTATAAACAATTTGGAAATCAGCGACAGGGTAAAAAAGGAACTTAAAGAATTTACTCCCCACAGTTACACCGGACTGGCAAGCAGGCTTGCCCAATCTTAAAACCAAAAACACCCTCACTTGCCAAAGTGGGTGTTTTTATTTTGTGATATAATGCATATATAAACTTTGCATGGAAACAAAATCGTCTGGAATAAAAACTGCTTTTTTCATATTGCTGGCTCTTGCGCTGGTTGTTTTAGCTCTGGCCCAAATCCCCATTAATTGGCCCGACTTAACTTTTGCCATTTTAGAACCTAAAGGGCTGATTGCAGAAAAGCAGCGCTGGTTAATAATTGCCGCCACTTTAATAATGCTAATTGCAGTGGCGCCGACATATTTTTTTCTTTTTTATTTTTCAAAAAAATACAAAGCCGAAAAACAGGATGTTAACTACTCCCCAAATTTAACCAGTAACGCGAAATCCTCTTTTTTCCTTTGGGCTATACCGGTTGCGATAATTTTTGTAATTTCTATAATTATTGTAAAAAGCACTCATGAGTTGGATCCTTACAAGCCAATTGCATCTGCCAAAAAACCGCTGACTGTACAAGTAGTATCTTTAAGGTGGAAATGGCTTTTTATTTATCCCGAGCAAAATATAGCGACGGTTAACTTTATGCAAATTCCGGCGAACACGCCCATAAACTTTGAACTGACTTCCGACGGGCCAATGAACACTTTTTGGATCCCGCAGTTAGGCGGACAAATTTATACCATGGCAGCCATGAGCACCAAACTGCATTTAATTGCCAACGAGACCGGAAATTTTGAAGGCCAGTCTTCCGAAATAAGCGGCAAAGGTTATTCCGGTATGCGTTTTAAAGTTAAGGCAACAAGCCGGGGAGAATTTGATGCGTGGGTAAAGGAAGTAAAAAACTCCCCTCAAATGCTGCACAAAGAGCAATACAACGAGCTCTTAGAGCCCAGTGAAAATCATGAGCAAACCAATTATTCTATGGTGGAAAAAGACCTGTTCAATAGTATAATTATGAAGTATATGAGTCCTACAGAAATGGCTAAGTAAGATATTTATAGATATTAGGATATTAATAGATACTATGGAAAGCAAACCTAATTATATTTCATTGCAGAATTTGGAAGTTTATCAGCTGTCACGGGAGTTGTCGCGAATAGGTTGGGAGATTTATCAAACTTTGGATTGGAAGATGCAAAAGATTAATGGTGATCAGTTTATAGAGTCAACGGATTCAACTGGGGCAAATATTGCCGAAGGTTACGGAAGATTCCACTACCTCGATAGGATTAAGTTTTATTACAATGCGCGCGGTTCTTTTTTAGAATGCAATGAACATTGGATTGAATTGTTAAAAGAAAGAGGTCAGGTACCGGAAGAACTTTATAATCAATATAAACAAACGGCTGAAAAGTTTTCAAAAAAACTCAATAATTTCATCCATAGCACTTATCAAAGCAAAGCGAGCGAAGCTGATTAATATCCCAATATCAAATATCCAAATATCTTTATGAGCTCTTTAATTCTAGGCAATTTAACCTGGTCAGCACTCCCCCACGAATGGTTTACCGTTGGCGGGGCGGTTTCCATGACGCTTGGCGGTTTAACAGTCATATTTTTACTTACCTACTTTAAACGCTGGAAATGGCTGTGGAATGAATGGCTGACTTCCACTGACCCAAAAAAAATTGGGATTATGTACTTTGTAGTGGCTGCGCTTATGCTTACGCGCGGCGCGCTGGATGCCGGAATGATCTGGCTGCAGCAAACTCTTTCGGCCGGCGCAGGCACCGGGTTTTTAAGCGCCGAACATTTCCAGCAAATCTTTACCGCGCACGGCGCCATTATGGTCTTTTTTGTGACCATGGGTTTTTTGGCCGGGCTCTGGAATTTTATTTTGCCTTTGCAAATTGGCGCGCGCGACGTCGCTTTCCCGCTTCTAAATACTTTAAGCTTTTGGTTGTTTGTTGCAGGCGCTATTTTAATGAATATGTTTTTCTTCCTTGGCGGAGAATTTTCTGCCGTGGGCTGGCTGGCTATTGCCCCGCTTTCCGGCATTGAGTTTAGTCCCGGCGTGGGGGTGGATTATTGGATATGGAGCCTGCAAATTTCAGGTCTTGGCACGCTGCTTGCGGGCGTAAACTTTATGGTCACAATTTTAAAAATGCGCGCCCCAGGAATGACTTTAATGCGTATGCCGCTTTTTGTCTGGAACGGGCTCTTAAGCCAAGTGCTAATACTTTCCGTTTTCCCTATTTTAGCAATGACGCTAATTCTGCTTACGCTCGACAGAACTTTTGGCGCTCACTTTTTCACTTCTACCCACGGCGGCAACCCTATGCTTTACACCAACCTCATTTGGTCGTGGGGCCACCCGGAAGTTTATATTTTAATGATCCCGGCTTTTGGGGTGTATTCCGAAATTGTTTCCACCTTTAGCCAAAAAAAACTTTTTTCCTACACGTCATTAGTTGCGGCTGCAATAATTATTACCCTCTTTTCTGTACTGGTTTGGCTGCACCACTTCTTTACCATGGGCGCGGGCGCAAATGTTAACGCTTTCTTTGGCATAATGACCGGCATAATTGCCATTCCCACCGGAGTCCAGGTTTTTTCCTGGCTGGCCACAATGTACAAAGGCAAAATTATTTTCCGCACGCCGCTGTATTGGTTTATTGGTTTTGTTGCCACCTTTACGCTGGGCGGCATGGCGGGAGTCATTTTAGGAATCCCCGGAGCTGACTTCCAGCTGCACAACAGTTTATTTTTAGTCGCCCACTTCCACACTATGGCAATTGGCGGCGCGCTGTTTGGAATTTTCGCAGCTATTTCTTATTGGTTCCCCAAAATTACCGGTTTTAAGTTAAACGAAAAATTAGGGCGGTACGCTTTTTGGCTTTGGATTGTTGGCTTCCTCGTTTCGTTTATGCCTCTGTATATATTAGGTTTTATGGGCGCGTCCCGCAGGCTGGACCATTACGACGCCTCCTTAGGCTGGCAACCCCTGTTTGCCATAGCCGGTTTTGGTTTTTTAATTATTTGCGCAGCCGTTGCTATGCAGCTTTGGCAAATAGTTTACAGCTTTATTAAAAAAAGTGAAAATTTAGATGTTACCGGTGACCCGTGGAATGGCCGGGCTCTGGAGTGGGCCACAGCTTCCCCTCCCCCAATTTATAATTTTGCAGTTATCCCAAACGTAACCGATAAAGACGCGTTTTGGGAAATGAAAGCCAGCAGATCAGCAGATCAGCAGATCAGCAGATCAGCTAAATACGAAGACATTCATATGCCCAAAAATACAGCAATGGGAATTTATATTTCCGCCTGCGCATTCCTGTTTGGCTTTGGTTTTGTCTGGCACATTTGGTGGCTGGTTATTGCATCTTTAATTGCAGCAATTATTTTAATAATCACCCGTTCTTTTGACCAGGAGACCGAATACGTAATTACCGCCGCAGAAGTCGCTAAGATAGAATCGGAGCATAAAAGTTTTTACTAAAAAATAAATTCCCTCCCCTTGAGGGGGAGGGCTAGGGAGGGGTGAAATCAAAAATTATCACCCTCCCCTAACCCCTCCCATCCAGGGAGGGGAAAGAAAGTACCATGGAAGAAACCACTAATCAAAACCAGCTCGGCCATCACGACGACAGCAAAACCCAACTCGGGTTTTGGATTTACCTAATGACCGACCTAATGATGTTTGCCACCCTGTTTGCAACCTACGCCGCGCTCTCGGGCAGCACATTTGGCGGGCCCTCGGGAGCCGAACTTTTTAGCCTGCCGGACGCACTTAAACTTACCCTCATTTTACTGACCAGCAGTTTTACCTGCGGCCTGGCCATGCTTGCGGCGCACAAAGCAGACAAAAAACAAACCATTTTTTGGTTTGTAATTACACTGATTTTGGGTTTGTCCTTTTTATTTTTTGAATTAAAAGAATTTTCTCACTTAATTGCCGAAGGCCACGCCTGGAAAAATAGCGCATTCCTCTCTTCCTTCTTTGCGCTCGTAGGCACCCACGGGTTGCACATTGCAGTAGGAGGGCTTTGGATACTTGTAGCCTTAAAACAAATTACACATTTGGGCTTAAACGGATTTGTAATCTCCAAACTCACCCGCTTAAGCCTTTACTGGCACTTTTTAGACATTGTTTGGATTTTTATTTTTACTATTGTGTACCTAATGTCACAAGTTTAACCCCATTTCGACCGAACGTAGTGAGGGAGAAATCTGTTAAAAATCTGCACTGACGATTTACAGATCTCTCGCTTCGCTCGAGATGGTAATTATATGTCAACATTCAAATCATATTTAACCGGTTTCCTTCTCTCTATCGCGTTTACTTTAGGTGCCTATTTTGCCGTAACCAATCAGCTAAACAGTGCTCTTCCCATAATCCTTGGCCTAGCTTTCTTACAACTAGTAGTCCAAATATTTTTCTTCCTCCACGTGCACAAAGGCGCGGACCGAATTTGGAATTCTACTGTGCTCATCTCAACTTTAGGTGTTGTATTTATTTTAATTGCCGGATCCATTTGGATAATGACCCATTTAAACTACCATATGACTCCTATGCAAATGCAAGAGCATGTTATTAAAGACGAGGGCATACACAAGTAGAATGCTAAAGTCTTATTACTATTTAACCAAACCCGGCATAATTTACGGCAACGCTATAAATACCGCTGCCGGCTTTTTTTTGGCTTCGCAAGGCGCCTATGATTTTAAGTTGCTAATGATAACCATCGTAGGCATATCGCTAATCGTTGCTTCGGCATGTGTCTTTAACAACATTCTGGATGCTAACATAGACGCCAAAATGGAACGCACCAAAAACCGCGCTATGGTTAGAGGTACTGTTAAAAAATCATACGCGATCACTTTTGGCATTGTACTGCTAATTTTTGGTATCACAAACTTAGCACTTAGCACTAACCACTTGGCACTCTACGCGGCCCTCATAGGCTTCTTTGTTTACGTCTTTCTTTATACTTTTAGTAAACGTTATTCTGTTTATGGAACCGAAATCGGCAGTGTTGCCGGAGCTATGCCACCTGTTGTGGGATATCTCTCTGTATCTTATGAAATTGATTCCGGGGCCATAATCCTATTTGCAATTTTTGTGCTTTGGCAAATGCCGCATTTTTATGCAATCGCAATTTATCGTTTAAAAGAATATGTAGCAGCAGATATTCCAATTTTGTCCGCGGTCAAAGGTGTCCGCCGTACTAAGATGAATATTCTGGCTTACATACTTGCCTTCACTGTGGCCGTTTTGCTTTTAAAGCTTTTAAATTATACCGGCTACGTTTACTTGTTTGTGATGAGTGTGCTGTGCTTAGCCTGGCTAGTAATGGCTTTTAGAGGTTTTAAGGCCGCCGATGATAGTAAATGGGCAAGAGGTATGTTTAAATTTTCCCTCCTAATAGTTTTGACTTTTTGTGTTATAATACCAATAGATAAATTTCTTACATGATTTTACTTATTCACATTGTAATAGCCATTTCCAGTGTAGTTTATACAATCTACCTGTTTTTAAGCCCGTCACGGGCTAAGCTTCGCTATAGCTATTTGCTTGTTGCCTTAACTTTTGTTTCAGGCGGATTTTTGGTATTTGCTAAACCTGCGAGCCTTACCCAAACCTGCGTAACCGGCCTGGCGTACCTGGCAGTTATGGCTGTTGGTATTGCTGCGGTCAGGGCAAAACTAAACAGGCTCGACACTATTGTGGAAATTTCTCAAGACATAAATCCTTAAATGGAAACTATCCCGTGGTTTAGCACTTTTACTTTAATAACCGAAGCTGCTGTAACTGCCTCGGTGGTTTATATTTTATACAGCGGATTTTACAAAAATAAATTTCCCGCAAAATTAACGGCAGCGACTTTGGGTTATGAGCTCTTGTTTAACATTAGCTATATGACCTACCGGGCAGTCACGCACAACGACGGCCCTGCTCACCCGCATTCTACTTTTCATTTGGCGGTGGCAATTTTCCACGGCACTTTTTCTCTTTTAATGTTTTTGCTGCTGATTGTGTTCATGATTTTTGCATGGCGGGGGTATAAGCAGGGAATTAATTTTTTCCAAAAATATAAAAAAACCACAGTCGTATTCTTAACTGCCTGGATGATTGCAATTTTATCAGGATTTTTGTTTTATTATGAATCCTACTTAACAAAGAACTAACAATGAGCATACAAAAGCCCCAAAGCATCCAGTCCGTTTACCTTTATTTAACTTTAACCAACACCTTAGCCGCTTCTTTTATTTGGGGAATAAATACAATTTTTTTGTTGGATGCCGGACTTAGCAATTTTCAGGCTTTTTTAGCCAATGCTTTTTTTACTGCCGGACAGGTAATTTTTGAAATCCCCACGGGCATTGTTGCGGATATGTGGGGCAGAAGGACTTCTTATATTTTAGGGACAATAACGCTTTCTGTTTCCACGCTGCTGTATCTTTTTATGTGGAAAATCCATGGCCCTTTTTGGGGCTGGGCCGCTTCCTCCGTAATGCTTGGTCTTGGCTTTACTTTCTTTTCCGGAGCTTTGGAAGCCTGGCTGGTTGACGCGCTTAAAGCCACCGGCTTTACCGGGAGCCTTGAGAATGTTTTTGCCAAAGCACAAATGGCAGGCGGGGCGGCCATGTTAACAGGTTCCATAGGCGGAGGGTTGCTGGCGCAAGCCTTTGGCTTAGGCATTCCTTATATTGCAAGGTCGGCAATTTTAGTACTGAATTTTGCCGTAGCCTTTTTCTTAATGAAAGATTTAGGCTTTACCCCAAAGAAAACCAATACTCCATTTAAAGAAATAAAAAATATTTTTCGCCTGTCAATTGACAACGGTTTAAAAAACGCGAAAGTCAAATGGATTATGCTGGCCGCGCCGTTTACTACCGGTGTAAGTTTTTATATTTTTTACGCCCTGCAGCCATTTTTACTTGAGCTTTACGGCGACGAAAAAGCCTACTGGATAGCGGGACTGGTTGCCGCGCTTGTCGCAGCTTCACAAATTGCCGGAGGATTCTTTGCCGGCAAAATAAAAAACCTGTTTAACCTAAGGACCAACGCTCTGCTCACCGGCACTTTGACTACCGCCCTGGTGTTAATTTTAGTTTCTTTTACTCACAACTTTTTTGCTGTAGTGGGCTTAATCTTTGTGTGGGGACTGGTTTTTGCAGCCCTTGGGCCTATTCGCCAAACCTATTTAAACAGCAACATTCCTTCGGAGCAGCGGGCAACCGTGCTTTCTTTTGACTCCTTAATGGGCTCTTCCGGCGGCATTGTTGTTCAGCCGGTTTTAGGGAGGGCTGCCGATGTTTGGGGCTACCCTGCCTCTTACTTAGGTGCGGCTTTTTTCCAGCTCGCCGCTTTGCCTTTTATTGCCTTAGCTAAAAAACAAAAGGCTGAAGCAGACACTATAGAAAAAAGTTAACTTAATTTAAAATTTTCCTACAAAAAAATAGCAGAGTGCCTTGCAGCACTCTGCTATTCGCGTTTGACTTGAACTAAGCGGTTTTCCAACCGGCGATGGCAGCTCCGTACTCCTTGAGGAGCAAATAGTCTGCCGAGTCAATTTTGTTTGCCGGGTTGCCGACTTCATGAAAAAGCCGATTTTTGGGATCGTACGCGACGGAGAGGATTCTGACCGCATCGGCCGGCATTTTACTCACTCCGACAGACAGGACTCCAATCGCTTCCCCGGTGGAATCGTACCCGGACACACATTGCATGGGCGGCGCGCTGTGCACAAATGTCACCTTTGACAAAATCCCGAATCCGAAATCTTGGCTATATTCAAAATACTTCCTGTCTTTGTCAGCCACGCGCCATATTCTTCCCGACTTTTCCCTGCGAATAGCTACGGGCCGAGCTTTTTCGCGAGACTGATTACGGCCATGTTGCTTCTTCTTGCTCATCAAGAACCTCCTTAAGGGTAACTAATAATAGCAAAAAAAGCCTGGAAATGTCCAGGCTTTTTGTTTACTTAACTATTTTTTATTCGCGTACTTCATTCCTGTATACGCCAAAAATATCGCAATGGGCATTGCCACCCAGCTCGCCCACATTGGCGCAGTAAAGCCGCCAATTTGCAATTCCCAACCGTTTAAAATACGCAAAATGTGCAGTACGCCGACCACGGTAAAAATAGCCGCGGCAGTCTGCAAAAAGACTTTTTGTCTCATTTTTATTGTTTGTTTCCTTTCGCCTGCAAGGGACGAAATTTACTATTTTCTTTATTATACACCCTTGGTTTTTGCAAAATCAAATTTTTAATATTTTGTTTGTGGGTTAAATTTTTTTAGTCTGCTTTTACAAGCTTATATTTGAGTAAAAAATCCTTAATTTTGAAACATTGCTAAGTTGTCCGCGATGAGCAAAATATAGCATTTTACAATTAATTTTTTGGGGGAGGTGGTATATATGGCAACTCAAGCACAAAAAAAAGCCGCGCGAGAAAACCTTAAAAAGGCCAGAGCGGCGAGGAGGCGTAACAGCCAGTCAACCGACGAAAGCGCCTATAATTAGCAATGCAGCCCTATAACACCATCCCGACGACCGTCGGGATGGTGTTATTTAAAACAATACTACCTGCTTACATCATAAGCAACTCTAACTGTGCCCGAACCTTCTTGTTTAATTTTACGCACAGTCATAGATTTTATTTCGGAAAGTTGGCTTACATGCGTCCCGCCGCACGGCACGCCAAAGTCCCCATACATAACCACGCGCGCGGGTTTGCCTTCGGGCAAATTTTCAGGAACGTTTCTGCAGACCTCGTGCATTTTTTCTTTTTCCATTAACACTAATTTTGTCTGTCTGTTTTCTGCAATAAATTTATTGCTAGAGTTTTCAATATCAACTTTTAACTTTTCTTTATCCATTCCGTCCAAGCTTCCGGCGTATTCTACGTACGGCCCTTGTGGAAAATGGTAGCCTTTGCCAGGAATCCAGGGAAGGTTAAGATCGTAAATTGCCATGTCCAAAACATGGCCGCCGGAGTGAATCCGGCTATTTAATTCCCTTCTTTCCTTATCAACTATTAGCTCCACCTCTTCTCCTGCGGCGATGTTACCCGATTCAAACTTACCAATGTGTTTTACAATCCCCTCCACAAACCTAACCTCTTCGACAATAAATTTCCCTGATTGTCCGCTAATAAATCCGTTGTCATAAGGTTGTCCGCCGCCTTGAGGATAAAAAATAGTTTCATCTAATATTACAACCGCTCTCCCCTCTTCTTCTCGCACTTCCAAAACTTTGGCCGCTGCATTTAAGATTGTGAAATCTTCCAAATACAATAATTTTGTGATTTGCATAAATAAGATGTTAAAAAATTATGTTTTGAATTCCCTCCCCTTGAGGGGGAGGGATTGGGAGGGGTGAAGTCAAAATCATCACCCTCCCCCTGCCTGCCGGCAGGCAGGCTAACCCCTCCCATCCAGGGAGGGGAAATTGAAAAATAAAAAGACCCCGGAGTTTCGGGGCCAATTATAAATAAATTACAAAAGCCCCGAATCAGCTATGATCGGAAAGCTTAAGGAATAAATTATGATAGCTAACAATTACCATATATTAAGTGTACTACAAAACTTTTGTAGATGCAACCCTTGTCGGAAAACTTCGTTTATGGTATTGTATGTAGTTGCCATCATCAACGATTTAACTTTCAACAGAGGCGAAAAAACGCCAAGGAGGATAGATGACCGACAATGACTGGATCGCGCATATCGGACAAAGGGTGTCCGAAATCAATGTATGGATTTCCCTGCAGGGACTTTACCGCTTGACCCTGCTCGTAACCGCAATTGCGTTGCTGTGTAAATATATCAAGGAAAACACCTATGAGTATTTGCTCCTAGCGGCGTTTGCCTCCATATGTATTGGTTTCGTAGAAGGCACCTTCCACTGGAACATCCACATGAACGGCAATAACGCCAAGATTATGGAAGAAAATCTGAGCAAGAAGGAAGGGAGTCATGAGCATTTGCGCTCGGCTCAAAACCGAACACCCTCACAGCACGCGGCACTCGGCAGCGTTGCTCCGTTTATCATTCTCTTCTTGGTTTGCCTGTTCGGTATCTATTTTCACAGAGAGCAAATCCCGGGAGCTGGTTTATGGATCATCGCGCTTATGACAGGAGCGTCCGTGTCGGGGTTGTATTACTTGCATATGACTAGAATCAGCCCTTAGTCGGGCCTTACGACCGGTGGAAACAAGTTCCACCGGCTCGTTTTTTGAGTATTGATAAATTAAAATAAAACTGGTAAAATATCAAAGATCCCTTAATAAGGGCTCCCAAAAATCAGGAGCGCAGTCCCGAGCGTAAGCTTCGGGACGAGCACGGATTTTTGGGAAGAAGGAACAGCCGCGAGCCGAAGCTCTTTTACGAAGTAAAAAGCGCAGGCGAGCAGGCTGTGACGTTCGGGAGTAGCTCAGCGGTAGAGCAATCGGCTGTTAACCGATGGGTCGTGGGTTCGAATCCCACCTCCCGAGCCACAAAAAACATCTTTCAAAAGAAGGTGTTTTTTGTTATTCTACTTGTATGAATATGTTCAAAAAAGTAAAAGCAAATAGCGTAGAAAGCTACCTCGCTGCTGTTCCCAAGGAACGCAAGGAGGATATTCTTTTTCTGCACAATTTTATAAAAAAGACGGTGTCGAAACTAAAACCACATTTTGCCTACAATATGCTTGGCTACGGCTCATTCCCCTACCGCAATTATAAACATGAGCAAATTTTATGGCCGACTATTGCCCTGGCAAACCAAAAAAACTACATTAGCCTGTATGTTTGCGCCGTGGAAAACGGAAAGTACATTGCGGAAAAAAATAAAAAGGACTTAGGCAAAGTTAGCGTAGGCAAGAGCTGTATTCGTTTTAGAAAAATAGCAGACTTAAACCTGCCGGCGTTAAAAAAGGTTTTGTTGCTTGCTCAAAAAAATCCCGGCCTTGCCGGAGCTTACTCAAGCTAACAAGTCGAAATAGCTGAGTCCGCATTTAAAACAATCCCATAAGATTAAAACACTGTGGCAAGCTTGTGCGATTAAAATAATAGACTTTGATTATTAATCCCCGCCTCTGGCGGAAACTAATTATGAGAAAAATAATTGTTTTATCTTTTATATCACTCGATGGTGTAATGCAAGCACCCGGCGGACCCGAGGAAGATACATCCGGCGGTTTTAAATATGGTGGCTGGACTTTTCCTTATTTTGATGAATTCTCGGGCAAAGTTATGGGAGAGCAGATGAAAAACCCTTCAGATTTGCTCTTAGGCAGAAAAACTTTTGATATATTTGCATCTTACTGGCCGCAGCATGCCAGTGACTGGCCCGGCATAAACGAAGCTACCAAGTACGTGGTTTCAAATACGCTTACAAAAACTGACTGGGAAAACTCCATTATTATAAAAGGCGACGCTGCAGAGGAAATTAAAAAACTTAAAAAACAAGACGGTTCTGACTTAAAAGTCTGGGGCAGCGCCAATCTTATTCAAACACTTTTGAAACACGATTTGGTTGATGAATTGCTACTCAAAACATTCCCAGTTACGCTAGGAACGGGCAAGCGCCTTTTTGCAGAAGGTACAATCCCCGCTGCGTTCAAACTAACCAAAACAGAAGTTTCTCCAAGCGGAGTTATTTTTGCCAATTACGAGCGCGCAGGAGAAGTTAAAACGGGTACTATTGGAGCTTAGATAATAAATGTCTATAAAAAGCATTACCACAGGGTGGTGCTTTTTATATTACCCTAGACTTCTCCAGATTTTTTTGCTAATATAGGAAGTCTTTAAGCACAACACTTAAGGACTTCAAATAAATCTGGAGGAAACAATGTCCAACGGGCCTTTTTCTGTGCAAGAACTCTACAGGATTCGGGATTTTTTCCCCAAGGGTTGCGACTTTTATTGGTCGCCGGCGGACAATATCCCAGTTCCTATGGGGACTCAGTTGGTATATGATGAGTACAAGGAACTTGGGATGAAAGAGGCCTGCAAGAGCTGTACTGCCAGAAGCTGTACTGTGCGGCTGGCTCCCAATCCCCGGCTTGAAAAAAAGACCTAAACAACAGGTCGGAAGTCTCTGCCCCAGAGACTTCCGACCCCCCTTACCAAAAGGCAAGAAATTTTTGGAAGGGATTTTTTTATTCCCGATTTATGATAAAATAAAAAGATCCCATAAGTTAAAAATAAATGCCCAAAATCCGTTTTAAATCTAAACTTTCTAAAGCTAGCCCAATTACCAAATAGTTATGACCAAAAAAGCAATGGTTCGACAGGCTCACCACAAGGTCTCCAGCGGTACAGCACATACACTACCGACCGATTTACGAAAAGCTCTTACTTCAGATAAAGCGGCAGTAAATATCTGGGAAAGTCTTACCCCACTGGCGCGCAATGAGTGGATTTGCTGGGTTACCTTTGTCAAAAAAGAAGAAACAAGGAAGGATCATGTTAAAAGGACTATTAGCGAACTTAAGGAAGGGATGCGAAGGCCATGTTGCTGGCTGGGCTGTATTCATCGGAAGGATAAGGCTATAAGTCGTTCGGTCCAATGGGCGCTTAATAGACAATCTAAAAAATCAAAATAATGGGTCATGTCCCCATTTCCCCTGTTGACTCGGGATAGTCTTTTCAATATAATAAGGGGTCTTGTTGAAAAAATGTTTGCAAATAGAAGGAGGATTATGTTCACAGAATTGATTCTGCGCGCAAGTGATACTTGCGGGCCAACTGGTTTAGGCTTCCCTAAGCTCGAAGCCCCGTACATAGAGACGACGTACGCCGATTACGAAACCACACAGATTGTCGGATTCTCAAAAGCTTTAATGCGACAATATGGGATGGCGGCACTTAGGGGCATGGGCTGTGTCCTTGTCTTTCTCAGAATGACTGCGGAGGAGCTCGGCCAAAAAAAGGAATTCGACGATCTGGTCGCCGCGATTTCTGAGGCCACCTGGAAGAATTTGGTGGCCGAACTGCGCAAAGGAGCAGAAGCTGCTTGCAAGCCCATGGAAGACATTTTGATCAACGCGATGAATTACGCCAAGGTTTTGGATAAAATTGGGAGAACCGAAGGCCGACAATGGATGATTGGCCAAATGTCGACCTTGGAGCTGCTCCGGCGCACTGAAGCAGATCAAAAATGATGAAAATAAGACCGAGCCCGTCCGGTATCCGACGGGCAACACGGCCAAAAGAATTGGTCGTGTTTTTAGTTTAATCGATTTCTATAATTCGAGTATGACCTATTAGGGCGAAAAATTGTTTTATTTTATGATATAATTTTTATATGAGAGAAGATATTGCCAAAAAAATACATTGGACGTGGATTATTTGGGTTGTGAGCATAGTTAACCCTTTAATGATTATCCCCCAGCTCTGGCAGGTTTGGCATACGGGCGAAACAGCGGGACTGTCTTTAATTTTTCTTGCCATCCTGCTTTTTATTCAAAGCGGTTTTTCCTTGCACGGATTTTTTACGCGGGACAGGTTTATTATGGGCAGCAACGGGCTGGCCGCAACAATGACGTTAATAACTATTCTCTCTACGGTGTATTTCCGTAATCTTGCCGGTTAAACTATTTTGGAAAAACTATAGCAATGACCCATATACTGGATAAAAGATTAAAGTTCTGATAAAATAAAAGAAATTAACAAAAACACAAATGAAAAAAATGTTAAAAGTTTCCTCCCTGCTGGCAATTGTTGCCGGCATTATTCTTGTTTCAGGCGGCATATGGGCCATAGTTTTTACCTGCAAAAACATTACGCAGGAAAAAATTATAACTCCGGCCGACGCCTCCATTGCGGGAAAACCGGTTAAAGGGCCCTTTACGCTCAAAGCGCAGGCAGATATTATCCGCGAGCATACTTTAAAGTCAACCGGAGGCCTGACTTTCTCGGAAATGCCCAGACAGATTGAAAAGCTCGACCAAAACGGCAAGCCGGTCTTGGGTAAAGACGGCAAACCTGTTATGGTCGCAAACACCGCGCGCGACATTTGGATTACAGCAACAACTTTAACAACCGCCCTGAATTTGGCAATATTGACCTACTTATTTTCCGGCTTAATTGTGCTTTTAGGCTGCATCTCAATTTGGACCGGCATTGTCTTTCGCGCCCTTGCCCGAAAAAGTTAGCTATTATTAAATTGAATATACAAAAAACAATGGGCGTAACCCATTGTTTTTTTGTGTCATTCCGGTCCGCCTTAGGCGGATAATTTTATCCGGAATCTATTCATTGGCTAATTTCTGGATCCCGGATCGGTGTCCGGGATGACATTTTTAGATTTGATTCCTCCCCCTTGATGGGGGAGGTTAGGAGGGGGTGAAGGATAAAAAAACTTTATCACCCTCCCCTGCCGGCAGGCAGGCTCGGAATGACATAAAGATAGGTAAATATTTTAATATATACGCTGTATGCCTGTAAAACTACTGTATACCAGTAAAATTACTACCGCTAACGCAAGCCAACAAAGCGTATAAATAAACAATTTTATCGCATCGCTTTTTTGGTTCTCCAAAAACAGCATTACAGGTTTACCTACCACCAGTCCGCCGGTAATGGCTGCAGAAAGGACAAAAAGCGTTAAGAATGCTATTGGCGCCGTAATCTGATTCATGCCGTTGAAAATTCTTTCGCCATTTTGCATAATGGTGACGACAATGGACACATAGGCAATTGTGCCAAGCGCGTTTAGCAAACTTCGTTGGATGAGATTGTTCATATGGTTTTCTGTGTCATTCCGAACTCGTTTCGGAATCCACAATCTTAGGATGGATCCTGAAATAAATTCAGGATGACATCAAGTAAATTAATCTTTAAGAGATCCCTCCACTCCCCCTCGCTTCGCTCGGGGTCGGTCGGGATGACATAACAAAAAATTACACCGTTAAATCGTTTTCGGATTTTATATCCACAGCACTTTGCAAAGTCCGTTGAAGGACCGCCGCCGCAGTGGCAATGACAATACAAATAAAGGTAGAGATCATTCCCAGCATTACAGCTCCCGCTGCATCCTCGTTGTTGCTGCGTGAGGCTATCATAAGGTAGGCATCTGCTCCCACTATAGCACCCGCTGTAATTAGCACGCTATATTTTATAGCCCGCAAAGCTTTTACACCTGCTTGAGAAAATATTTTATTTTCCCTGGCGTATCCGAGTAGCTTAAATGCCTTATAAAGCGCCACAAAAAATGGGACGGAACCTAAATACGCATAAGCTAGAAAAGGGTCGTCAAAATAAATATCCGAGAGTGTAGTAGCGTGCGCGTTCACGCCCTCAAGCCACGGCTCCCAAAGCATTAAAGTAATAAGGCCGAGACCAAAAATTACAATTATTACCTGAAGAAATATTGTTAAGCTTTTTTTCATAGAATTTTTCCTTATTACTCTCTCCAATGCTTGGAGAGATGTCGCCGAAGGCGACAGAGAGGTTAGTTCTTAGAATCAACCTCTCCCTAGCCCTCCCCAAGTCTTGGGGAGGGAATTTAATTTGTAAACTATTTGAATTCCAAAATATCCCCCGGCTGGCAATCTAAGGCTTTGCAGATTGCTTCTAAAGTAGAAAAACGAATTGCTCTGGCTTTTCCGTTTTTTAGTATTGAAATATTAGCCATAGTTATTCCGACCTTTTCCGTAAGCTCGGTAACACTCATCTTCTTTTTGGCTAACATTACGTCGATGTTGATTATAATCATAAATTTAACTTTTTATTCCATCCCCGACCCCGATCGGGGATCCAACTAAATGCTTTAGAACTGGATTCCCGCCTCCGCGGGAATGGAAAAATTATTTTTAAAATACCCCTTAAACTGTTAAGTCGTTTTCCGATTTTATATTAATTGCACTCTGGAGCACTTTTTGCAGCACAGCCGCAAAGGTAGCAATGACCAAAGGAGCGCAGGCAAAGGCTAAAGCAATTACTCCGGCGCCCGGCGCATCGTCCAGCTCTGCTAATTGAAATAAGAATGGTATACCTGTGGCATACAAAATGCTAATTGCTATTGCCGAATATTTTATAGACTTTAAAGCACTAACCGAAGCCTGTGAGAATGCCGTATCCTTGTCTATATAATTTAAAAGTTTGAAGGCCTGGTATAACGCATTGAAAAAAGGAATTATGGAAAGATACAAACCGGCCATAAACAACCGCAGGAAAGTGATTGTGCTGGGAAATTCTTCTGAGCCCCCGCTGTAAATGGAAGGTAGCGCAAAAATACCTACGGCCAGAGCTATAATTCCCATAAGTACTAAAACTGCGCGCAAGAACCAGGTTGATCCTTTTTTCATAAATAGCTTACTTATTTGTTGATATTTATATAGTATACCCTTATTTATTGTTTGTCAATATATATTTATTGTTGCTTATACACATATACCTAATTTTGTATTAAAAAATGATATAATGCTGATACAATTAATCTATAAGAGTATGAATAAACAATTACTTAAAGACACTTTAGGCTGGGGAGTTATTTTGTGGCTAATTGGCTATGTCCTTGGCATAATCCTATTTAAAGTAGTCTCGCCTTCTGCAATTGGCTGGATTATTACACCAATCGGCATTGTAGTCACGCTCTGGGTTTTACTTAAAAAAATTACGCCTGAATTTTTTAGCTACTATGTAAAAATTGGACTTGCGTGGACATTAATTGCCGTAGTGTTTGATTATTTGTTTATTGTAAAAACTTTCGGGGCAGAAGAATATTACAAACCCGATGTTTACCTGTATTACGCCCTGACTTTTATCCTCCCTGTGTTTGTAGGCGCATACAAAAATAAACCCGTTTAATAAAAGCCGTGTCTCTTCTTCCTCATTTAAAAAACCGCCCCAAGATTTGGAGCGGCTTTTAAATTAATACAGTTTATTTATTCCCGCAATGTCACCGGTGTTCAAATCGCGCTTTTTAGTCTCGCCTTCCGTGCCATAGCCGTACATAGTTTCTTCTATGCACTCGGACTGGTAAAGGTCGCCCATTCCCACGCTGTGGCCAAGCTCATGCGTGGCAATGCTTTCAAAATCCATAAGCGCGGGATTTATTGCCGCATCGCCCCAGGTGTACAAGGTATTGTAGACCTGGTCCCATTCACGAAGCTCCCTGCCCTGTGGCGGCCCGCCAAAAATTCCCCACACAATAGTCACGCCAATTGTCCCCGCTTCCAATTCACCGAAATAAACTTCATTTACATTGTCCATAGAAACCGTGTCGGCGACCAAAGTTTGGGTTGTGGTTGAGCCGCTGCCTAAAATGTTTGCCTGCGCCGCGCTTTCCCACTTGCCAATACCCGAACTTAAGGTAGATAACACCGAAGTGGCGGTTATGCCGTAAGAATTGGAAGCGTTAACTACCCAGGACTCTACGGATTTCCACTTCGCGTCCTTAGCCAAAAAACCGTAGCACGCGGTTGTCCCCTTGCCTCCGGCCCAGTCCGGTTTAGCAAATTGTTTTTTTGGATGCACTATAGCGTAGCCTTCTACCAAATCCCCTCTTAAGGGGTCTACCGAAACCCCAAGGCTAAAAATATGCGGCGAAATTTGCGTGGCCTCTTTAGGAATTAAAAGCGGCCTACCCGAACCGGACAATGCCGGAGCCTGCGCCTGGGCAACCCCGGCAAAAACCAACACTGCCGCAAGCGCTGCGCCGAATTGTTGTATTTGTTTCTTCATATGCTTAATTTTTTAATTGTTAATACTTTCCCTGTAATAGTACCAAACCGGGCGCACAAAAACAAATAAAACAACCCCCTGCTTATTTTTTGCTATAATATAAGAGAAATGGATACCGTTAGAAACTAAAAATTAAATTTCTAGAGTAAGGACGTTGGCAAAAACTCATCTGCTAAATAATTTTTATGATAAATAACGAATCAATTTTTTATTTCATATTAGTTGCGGTCAATGTGGTAGCTTTTGTTTTGGTCGGCGTTGATAAAAAACGCAGCGCTTACGATGAACGCCGCGTACCCGAAGTCTATCTTTTTTTTATTGCCATATTTTTTTCATCTTTAGGCGTTCTTGTTGGTATGTATTACTTCCGCCATAAAACAAGGAAAATATATTTTCCTGTGGGCCTAGGCCTGCTTATGATTGAACAAGGATTGCTTATAACTTTCCTTTTGCAAAGGCTTTTAGCAACGAACAATTATTAGTTTTAAGCGTTATTTTTAATTAAAGGGAAGTTTATGTCAAATACAATTACAGTCCAAACCACAATTAATGCCCCAATGGAAAAAGTTTGGGAATGTTGGATTAGCCCGAAACACATTACCCAATGGGCTTTTGCGCAGGACGATTGGGAAGCTCCGGCGGCAGAAAATGATGTTCGCGAGGGCGGAAAATTTAACACCCGGATGCAGGCAAAAAATGACAAAACCCAGGGTTTTGATTTTGCCGGAACTTACACCGCCGTAACAGAACATAAGCTTATTGAATACGACATGGACGACGGCAGGCATGTAAAAATTGAATTTTCTCAGCTGCCTGACGGCGTAAAAATTGTTCAAACTTTCGATCCGGAAAACGAAAACCCGGAAGAAATGCAGCGGCAAGGCTGGCAAAGTATTTTAGATAACTTTAAAAAACATGCCGAAAACGACTAAAAAAAGCGGAAAGCACATTCACTACCACAAAGACGGTTCAGTATGGGCCAAAGGAGAATTTCAAAAAGGCAAAATGCACGGCAAGTGGGTTTGGTTTAGGAAAGACGGAAGTAAAATGAGATCGGGATATTTTAAAGCAGGCAAGCAAACCGGAGAATGGGTTACTTACAATAAAACTGGTGGGATAGTTAAAAAAACATTAATGAAATAATAATATGAATAAGAATATGCCCGCCAAAGGCGGGTCCGCCTCTGGCGGAAAAGGTACATACGTTGACGGGTTTTTACTCGTTGTTCCAAAAAACAAAATAGCTGAATACAAAAAAATGGCTGCGTGGGGCAAAAAAACCTGGATGAAATACGGCGCGCTGGACTACAAAGAATGCCGGGGAGATGACTTGCATCCCAAAGGCACTCCGGGAATGAAACCCCGCTCTTTTAAAGACGCGGCCAAAGCCAAAGGCAGTGAGACCGTGTGGTTTTCATTCATAGTTTTCAAGTCCAAAAAACACCGTGACGAAGTAAACAAAAAAGTTATGAGCGACCCGGCTATGAACGACCCTAAATGGAAAGACAAACCCATGCCAATGGATATGAAACGGTTTGTCTACGGCGGATTTAAAGTTGAAATTGGTACTTAAATAATTAAATTAACAAATATGGAAAATAATACTACGCCTCAAAAAGATGACCAACCCCGACGCCCGGAGGGGTCGGGGCCCCGACCGCAAGCGTCGGGGAAAATTACCCCGTGTTTATGGTTTGAAAAAGACTGCGAAGAAGGCGTTAACTTTTATGTCTCAGTCTTTAATAGCGCGCCTAAAAGCAACGGCAATTCTAAAGTAGTGAGCCTTCACAAATATCCTGACAACATTGAAAACCCACCCTGGCCCAAAGAAGTCAACGGCAAGGTCATTACCGCAATTTTTGAGCTGGAAGGACAGAAGTTTATGGCTTTGGATGGCGGGCCCGGCGTTTTTCCAAAAAGCGGGCAAGTCTCGCTACTAATTGATTGCGAAACCCAAGAAGAAGTTGACCACTTTTGGAACAAACTCACAGAAGGCGGCGACATTAAAGCCCAGCAATGCGGCTGGCTCGCGGATAAATATGGTTTTGCCTGGCAGGTAAACCCTAAGCGGTTGGGTGAACTTTTAAGCGATCCGAACAAAGAAAAATCCGGACGGGTTATGCAGGCTATGCTTAAGATGAAAAAAATAATAATTGCGGACCTGGAAAAAGCGGCAAACAATAATTAATTTATAGCTGCCGTCCCGGAATTTTTGCGCCAGATGATCATCTTAGGCAAAAAATATCCGGGACCCAGATCCTGGATTCCCTGCCTGCGGCAGAAAAAACAATGACAACAATCAAAGGGAAATTAACAACTTGCAGCCGGGGGCATAAATTTTATAAAAGCAGCGCAAGGCCTGTATGTCCTATCTGCTGGCCGGGTCGGTATAAAAAAGTTAAAAGCTTATAGTCTAAAAATTAATTGAAAGGAAATATATGAACCCAGTAGTTCACTTTGAAATGCCTGCAGAAGACAACGCGCGGGTAAAGAAATTTTACGAAGATGTATTTGGCTGGCAAATGACCCAAATGGGAGATGAAATGGGTAATTACCTTTTAGCCGGCACCACCCCAGTGGACGAAAACAGGATGCCATTAAATAAAGGGGCTATTAACGGCGGCTTCTATAAAAAAGGCAGGGATGGAACAATTCCGCATGTGGTAATTTCCGTGGACAATCTAAGCGAATCCATGGAAGCGGTAAAAAAAGCGGGCGGCAATGTTCAGGGTGAACCTATGGACATACCCGGTATTGGCAAATTTATTATGTTTAAAGACACCGAGGACAACCGAGTCGGTATGCTCCAACCAAAAAGTATGTAAATAATAAAAAGCAGCCCAACACTATATACCCCAAAATTTCCTAAAACCTACCCCCGACCTTAGAGGTCGGGGGTTTTTGTTTGCCTGAAATACTCTGGTATACTCAAAAATAAATAAAAAATAAAACTCAACTATTTATAACTAAAGTTATAGCTCTATATTTAGAGGGCACACACTAGCTTTTTTTTAAGAATTTGTTATCATAGAATATTAGATTCATTAACTAATTAACTTGATACCTATGAGAGTAAAGATTCTCGGTTTAGCGGTTTTAGTCAGTCTGATTGGTTCTGTTTTATTTCTTAATTTCAATACTTCCAAGGCAGATGCGCCCACTGCGGGACTGGCAGGCTATTGGAATTTTAACGAAGGGAGCGGCACGCTGGCAGCCGACAGTTCAGGCAACGCCAACAACGGTACACTGGTTAATGACCCAAGTTGGACCTCTGGCCAGGTGGGCAGCGCGGCTCTGTCTTTTGACGGCAGCAATGACTATGTAAACGCCGGCTCCGGCACTTCGTTGGACAACATCCAAAGCCAGGGCGGCGGCGGAATGACTGTGGCTTTTTGGGTAAAGCCCACAACCAACGCGACTAAAATCCTTATTGCTAAAGGCCTTAATGCCAACAATAACGGCAATTGGTACATTCAAAAATCCGCGAGCACGAATCCGGCCAGGCTGGTTTTTGTCAAAGAGGGCGCCACAGATATGAACGTTAATTATAACAGCGTTTTGGCCAGCGGCTCCTGGACTCATATTGTTCTGACCTGGGACGGCACAATGCAGGCTAGCGGAGTAAATGTCTACAAAAACGGCTCCCTAATAACTAAAGGTTACAGCACTAACGGTGCTACCCCCAATTCCGACGCTGCCAATAATCTTACGATTGGCGGGGTACCCGGCGGAACTTTTTCCGACGCAGTTTTAGACGAAGTGCGCATTTACAACCGGGTGTTAACGGCCCAGGAAGCAGTTGATGTCTACACTGATATAGGCGTAACCGACACCACTCCTCCAAATGTCTCAAACGGATCCCCCACAGGAATTCTGCCTGCCGGCACCACGCAAACCACTCTTTTTGTTGCGACTAACGAAAATGCCACATGCAAATACGACACAATGCCGGGCGTAGAATATGCCTCTATGGCCAACGCCTTTGCTACCACCGGCGCAACTTCTCATTCCCAAAGCCTTACAGGGCTAACTGACGGCTCTTCCTACACTTATTACATAAGGTGCCAAGACGTCTTAGGCAATACCAATGCGGCCGACTACGTTGTTTCTTTTTCTATCGCCGAGCCGGACAGTACTCCTCCGGTAATTTCCTCTGTTTTTGCTTCCAACATTACTTCCTCATCGGCCACAATCTCCTGGAGCACGGATGAAGCCGCAGACAGCCAGGTGGAGTACGGACTTACACAGAGCTATGGGTCGCAGACTGCGCTGGATGCTAACCTGCTTACTTCTCACTCCCAAAATCTTTTAGGTCTTACTGCCAGCACGACGTATCATTTTTTTGTAAAATCCAAAGATTTAGCCGGCAACCTGGCCACGTCTACCGATTACACTTTTACCACCAATCCTACTCCTTCCTGTTCCCAAAATACCCTGACGGATTTTAGAGACGGCGCAGAAGGAAATGTGCTGACCGCAGCACCCTTGAATTCTTCCGCCTTTGGCGTTTTAGGAAATTACTGGAGTGTGAGCAACCCGGGCTCTTATTTAACTTTCTCATCCGGCGCCGGCCATATTTTCGGCGGTCAAAATCCCAATTTTTGCAACAACCCCTGGCCCGGAGACGGCGCACCAATGGGCGTCAATTTGTTCGTGGCTGACAACGCTTACCGGTATGCCAAGTTTACCTATCCGGGCTTTAGCTTTTCCAAGCCGCCAACGCCGACTTCCACCGCGACCTTGGGTATGTGGTTTAAAACCGATTACCCAAGCAACACCAATCCTCCGCCTAATATAGACATTTTGACAAGTGTGGGTTATGGTTTAGGCTCACCAAATTATACCAATGTTGCGTTTCAGGGAAACGGCGGTTTTTTAAGGCTAAGCCTGGAAACTGCAAGCAACCCGGGCACAGGGTGTGTTGGCCATAATTCTACAGTGGACGCCATAACTATTAATTCCAATGCTTGGTATTGGATAACAATTCAATATTCCCCGGACATCAGCGGAATTATGAACAAGCATGCTTTGTGGGTATATGACGAAGGCCTAAACAAAATTGGAGAGATTTACGCCACCTCCTGTAAAGACCATATTCCCTGGTACTCAAAATTCGGCTTCACAGGCGCGCCCGGCACTGCTTATAACCATAACCTAATGTTTGATAACGTTATGATGTGTTACAAGGAAGACTGCGCTTTCCCCCTCTTACCCCAACAGTAGGTAGCAACAAAATTTCCTAAAACCTACCCCCGACCTTAGAGGTCGGGGGTTTTTGTTTGCCTGAAATACTCTGGTATACTTTAAATGTAAGAAAAAATAAAGCCCAATGTTAAAAAATCGAATTTTTTGGATAATTTTAGGCCTGTCTGTCCTGTGCGGCGTTTTGCTGTATGTGCAAAACCAAAGGCAAAAACAGCTTGTTGCCAAAAACATCCGCGGGCTGGTGGAATCGGCGCTAAAAACCGACGGACTGAAAATGCCTGCTTTTGATATTGCGGCTTACGACAAAAAATTGCTGGAAATAGCGAACAATCCCGTTACCCCGTCTTCAACAACATCCACACTTCAAACTTTGTGGCCGGTGAAAACCGCTTACCCAAACGTTGGCGCAATTTTACCGTTTAACAGAGTGGTGGCTTATTACGGAAATTTACTTTCCCGGGGTATGGGAATTTTGGGTGAATATCCGGAAGATGTAATGCTAAAAAAATTGAACAATGAAGTCAGTAACTGGCAAGCTGCCGATCCAGCCACCCCGGTGGTGCCTGCGCTTCACTATATTTCTGTAGTTGCCCAGGCAGGCCCGGGACGTGACGGTAAATACCGCGCGCGTATGCCGGACAAGGAAATAGAAAAAGTCCTTGCCATGGCTAAAAAAATTAACGGCATAGTTTTTCTCGATGTCCAGGTTGGCCTAAGCAATGTTCAAATTGAAGTCCCGCTCTTAGAAAAATATTTAAAACTGCCCAACGTGCATTTGGGAATTGACCCGGAATTTGCCATGCATAATGGCAATAGGCCCGGTACGGTTATTGGCACACTCGATGCGGCTGATGTAAATTTTGCCGCAAACTATTTGGCCGATGTTGTGCGAAAAAATAATTTGCCGCCAAAAATTTTAATTATCCACCGCTTCACCCAGCCTATGCTGACGAACGCAAGAAAAATTACTCCCCTGCCCGAAGTGCAAATTGTCATCCAAATGGACGGTTTTGGCAGTCAGGGCGCCAAGCTTAACACTTACAAGCAATACATTTACAAAGAACCCGTGCAGTTTACAGGCTTTAAAATATTTTATAAAAACGATTCTGTGCGCGGCTCTATTTTTGAGCCTAAACAACTGCTTAAGCTTAATCCCATCCCGGTTTACATTCAGTACCAATAAAAATGAAAAAAGCAAAAATTATTTCTATTATTTTTTTGCTTGCCGCCTTATCGAGCGAATTTTCTTTTAATACCCCCTCCACCGCCGCTTTTTCTTACCGGAGTGTGTCGCCCCTAAGTAAGGTTTTAGGCGAAGCTGACCTCTACCCTTATGCTTCAGGCAGCCTGATTAACGAAAATGGGACAATTTATTTCATTGTAGGCAAGGATAAAGTGCCTTTTACTAATTACGCGGCTTTTGTGGGTTTGGGATATTCTTTAAAAAATGTTGTCGATGGAAACTTGTCCGGTTACAGGCTGGCTCAGAGCTATTTTATTACAACCGCGCAAGCGACGCATCCCTGGGGCAGCTGGCTTTTATATAACCATACAGTCTACTACAGCCACGAAAGCGGGTTAATAGGCGTGCCGAACTGGGACATTTTTGTCAGCAACGGCGGGAAAGCTGAATATATTGTTGGAGCCAATAAGTACGATATAGAGGAATTAAACAAACAACCTAACAATCCCATATTAGCCTCTTATGACAATCGGGTATATGGGGCATTATCTTTTACTCCTACTCCCCTGCCACTCGCCCCGCCTTCACCCACCCCTACTCCGACCCCTGCTCCCCTGCCTCCCACCCCCGCACCACAGCCTTCTCCCCAGCCCGGCGGACAGCCCACTTCAACTCCTGTCTCTAAGCTTAACTCTAAAATGGGTACATACTATGTGCCAAAAAATTTTCCTCAATCTGTTTTACTGAATAACACAGCGGAAATAGATGAATATTTTAACGCAACTAAGCAAGTAGGCGGACATATTGCCGTGCTGCAGCGCTGGGATGAGCCCAATTTGGATTCTTTCTGGCAGCAAGCGCAGGCCAAGGCAAAAACCTTAGGCTTAAAATTTTATTTGCATATTGACCCCCTAACCGGCTATACCCATTCGGGTCCCGCTGTGCCGGCTTCGGTGTCTTCTACCAACAGTTTTAGCGACCCAACAGCCAGGCAGGCTTTTAAAAACGCAATGCTCAACTACGCTTCTTTGCATCCCGATGTCTTAGGCATTGGCACGGAGGTAAATTTAATGCTCTACCACAACAACCCCTCTGAATTTAACAATTATGTGTCGCTGGCAAAAGAAACTTACGACGCCATTAAACAGCAATACCCCGGCCAAACCGTTACCATAAGTTTTTCCTGGGACATTATGCGCATATTTAATCAGTACAATATATTAGCCCAGTTTAAAAACAGTGCTGATGTCTTTAGCTTTACCACTTACCCAAATGTCATAAGTGCGCAGGATCCTTTGGCCCTGCCGACCGATTTCTTTGGTTCCATCCGCGCCTATTTGCCTTCCGAGCGCGTGGCTATTTCCGAAATGTCCTGGTTTGCGGGCGGCACGGGATCGGAAGATTTGCAAAAAAAATACTACGAACGCCTGCCGCAACTGCTCTCCGGTTTAAATCCGGAATTTGTCACCATCACTTATTTATACGATTTGCCTCAAAGCTTTGTGCCCAACACAGAGTTTAATTCTGCCGGCCTGCTTAGGGCCGACGGCAGCCTAAGGCCCAGCTGGCAAGCAGTGCTTAATTACAATTTTTAAATCAGCGCCGAAAATTTATGAAATATAAATTACCTATAGCTATTATAGTGGTAGCCGCGGGCTTGAGCGTTTTTTATTACGGAAAAAAACCGGCAAAAAACACCGCCCTTCAGTCAACCCAATCGAGCCCGCTTTCTGAAAGAAAAACACAAACCACAAGTACACAAACGCAAAGCTTTCACGCCGTGTCTTTGCCTGCCTTAATGCAAAAAGAATTTGACGGCAGGGATTTAACTTTAGGAAAAATTTTGTCAGCAAATGAAAGCTACACCCGCTACTATATTACTTACAAAAGCGGCGAGCTTACTATTTCGGGAATTATGAATGTGCCCACCGGCACTCCCCCTTTGGGCGGTTTTCCCGTGCTTATTTTAAACCACGGCCATATTGATGTAAGCATTTACACCAACGGCAGAGGGCTTAAACGCGAGCAGGACTATCTGGCCAGGCAGGGTTTTGTGGTAATTCATCCCGATTATAGAAACCACGCCGAATCGGACAAAGATCCCCAAGCGGAAACCTCGCTGCGTCTTGGGTATGCCGAAGATGTAATTAACGGGATCTATGCGGTAAAAAATTCAAGTTTAGGCTTTTTAAATAAAGAAAAGATTGGCATGCTAGGGCATTCCATGGGCGGCGGCGTGGCCATTAATACTATGGTGGTAAAACCGGATTTAGTAAAAGCTTTTGTGCTCTATGCCCCGGTCAGCAGTAACTACGAACAAAACTTTGAACGCTGGACAACCAGGCGGCCCGAACTGGCAACTAAAGTTGTTGAGCTTTACGGCTCCCCGACAACCAGCCCCGAATTTTGGAAAAATGTTTCGGCAAAAAATTTTTTGCAGAATGCAGTATCGCCAGTTTTAATTTTCCACGGCACCCGCGACGACTCCGTCCCATACGAGTGGTCCACCGACCTGACGTCAACACTCCAAACGTTAAATAAAGAAGTAAGCCTTATAACTTTTGAAGGAGAGGCCCACGAATTCGGCCCAAAATGGACCAGCTTTATGCAGCAGTCTAGTGCTTTTTTTAACAGTCATTTAAAACCCTAAAGTTTAGATATGTATAATCACGAGCCAAAAAACTATGTTTGTCCGCTCTGCCAAATTGCTAAAGGCGAGACAACAGAAAAAGGCAATATGGAAGATTTTGTGGTTTTTCGTGACGAATTTTTAACCGCGTACATTTCCGGCAAATGGTGGAAGCCCAGTCCCGGACACGTTATTATTGTCACGAATGATCATATAGAAAATATTTACGACCTGTCAGATGAGCTGGGCCATAAAATTGCCGATCTTTCCAAAAAGATAGCTATTGGGTTAAAGGAGACTTACAAGTGCGACGGAATTTCTACCAGGCAACACAACGAACCGGCCGGTAACCAGGACGTATGGCATTATCACTTACACATTTTCCCCAGATATGAAAATGACAACCTTTATTTAAACCACAAAGACACTTACTGGCCCACGCCCGAAGAAAAGATGCCTTACGCAAACAAATTAAAAGGCTATTTTAGACAAATCTAAAAAAATAGAAAATGAACCCAAGCAGAATATATTCCGCCATTGGCCATGCAAGTCATATTCACGACTTCTTAACAAAACTAACGGGATATGAAAAGTCGGTAAAATTTTTTGTTTCCCACCTGAATTTTAACAGACAAGACACATTAAGAGTTTTAGAAGTTGGTTGTGGCACCGGCCTGTATTCCTTAGCCGTCTTGGACAGATTTAGCAACGCCCAGGTGACGGCTTTTGATTTAAATAAAAAATTAGCCGGACACCTGAAAAATAAGGCCCAAAAACTCGGCTATGGGAACCGTATAAAAACTTTTACCGCCGACGTCCGAAAAGATTTGGATGCAATTAACGGGAAATTCGATTTAATAATAGCGGCGGGGGTGCTTGAATATGTACCGCTAAAACCCACGGTTGAAAAATTGTCCCGACTTTTGCTTGTGGGCGGCTATTTTTTAATTTCACCGGTAAAAAATAATTGGTGGGGCAACACAGTTGCTAAAATTTACGCGACTAAAGCATATTCGAGGCACGAACATATGGATGCTTTTGCAAATAAATTTTCTTTAGAACAAATAATTACTCTCCCAAAATATACCCCCGCTTCATTTAAAGAAGCCCTTGTATTTAAAAAACTCCGGGATTAATTAAAACTATGGAACGTCTTATTGTTGCAGCAATAACCGTCGGCAGGGTTAGAAAATTAGAGATATATTATAAATTTAAAAACGTCCCAATGTCATTGGGACGTTTTTTTATCTCCCGCTATGTTTTCTAAATAAATAGCCGGCTACGGGAATAGCGACAACGGCTATGCCAATACACCACGCTACCGCAATCCAAGCATGGTTACCTACCGGTGTGCCAATCATTAAAGCACGCACCGCTTCAATGACATGCGTAACAGGCTGGTTCTCCGCAAAAATTCTTAGTCCTTTAACCATAGTTTGAGTAGGGACGAACGCTGCGCTGGCAAAAGTTAAGGGGAATATTACAAAAAATCCCATCCACTGTACTGCTTCAGGAGTTTTGGCAAGCAGTCCCATAATAGCCGCTACCCAGGACATAGCGTAAGTAAACAATAAAACAATCCCGGCAATTAAAAACCAATCTGTAACCGAAGCTTCGGGGCGAAAGCCTACCAAAAGTCCCACACCTATCATAATTACCGATTGAATTAAGTTACGGACTAAGTCACCAACTACGTGGCCGGAAACTACCGCAATGCTAAAAATGGGCATTGATTTCAAACGGTCAATAATGCCGCGCTGCAGGTCGGTTGCTACCATAAGAGATGTCGTAAGCGAACCAAACGCCACACTTTGAATGAGAATGCCGGCAACCAAAAAATTCACATAACTTACTCCGCCCGTGCCAATAGCGCCGCCAAAAACATAGCGGAAAAGCAACATAAACATTACCGGCTGAATAGTCAGGCCTAAAATCTGGTCCCGGTTTTTTACAATATGCAAAAGCGAGCGCTTAATTAGCACCCACGAATCAATAAACATCCAAACAGTTTTAGAATGTTGGGCAGTTTTGATCATAGTTGTTTCTCCTCTGCTTCGGCCTTGTGACCCGTGAGTTTTAAAAATACATCGTCCAGCGTGGGCTTATGCATAGAAAGCGTTTCCACCCCAACTCCGGCCTGTTCAAGCCTGTCCAGTATGCGCTTTATTTGCCCTACACTGCCTTCTGTTGATACATTAATTGTCCTTTGGTGTTCATCTTGGTACAGGAGCTCTCCGTCCACGGCCTCCAGTGCTTTAGCAAAGCTGCTTTCCATTTTTATTGTCAATTCTAATCTTTCTTTGCCCACCTTATTTTTCAACTCGTCAGAAGTACCCTTAGCAATTATTTTTCCGTTGTCTATGACTGCTATTTGGTCAGCCAAATTGTCCGCTTCTTCCATATACTGTGTAGTTAATAAAATAGTCACATTTTCCTCTACCAATTTTTTTATTATTTCCCACATGGCCATGCGCGAACGCGGGTCCAGGCCGGTAGTTGGCTCATCCAAAAAAACGACGGGAGGCGTGGCAATAAGACTGGCGGCCAAATCGAGCCGCCTGCGCATTCCTCCGGAATAATTTTTTACGGCCCGACTGCCGGCTTCTGCTAAATCGAACTGCCCCAGCAGCTCTTGGGCCCTGGCTTTGGCATTAGCTTTACTTAAATGGTAAAGCCGTCCCATCATTTCCAAATTTTCAAACCCGGTAAGGTATTCATCCACCGCCGCGTATTGGCCGGTTAGCCCAATACTCGCCCTAACGGCATCGGCATTTTTAACCACGTTGTGGCCGTTTACCACAGCCTCACCGGAGTCAGGTAAAAGCAGGGTGCTTAAAATTCTTATTGTGGTTGTTTTGCCTGCGCCGTTGGGGCCAAGCAAAGCCAGCACGCTTCCGCGCTCCACCTCCAAATTTAAGCCTTCCAAAACTTTTAGGTCTTTAAAAGACTTGTTCAAATTTTTTATTATAATCGCATTATCCATAAAGGAAATAATACCATATTTCTTTTATTATTGCCATCACTTACGCTACCGCCATAAACAATATCCGCCAATTTTTATTATTAGTTTTAATCGGCAAAAAGGTAACGACGTTTCATAGCGCAAAAAAAAAGCCGTGGCATCCCGCCGCGGCTTTTTTATGCCGGTTATGCTACCGGACGCAAAGCGCGCACAATTGCTATAAGCACAACGGCTCCCAAAAGGGCAACTATGAAGCTATAGAAGTTAAAGCCGCTTACGCCGCTTTGACCAAAGAAGCTCATAAGCCATCCGCCTAATATAGCCCCAACAATTCCCACAACAATGTTCATAAGTCCTCCCTGGTTGGCATCGGACTTCATTATTATGGAGGCTATCCAGCCTACCAGCGCGCCAAAAACTATCCAAAGAATAATTCCCATATATTTTTCGTTAATTATTAATTTTAATATTATTACTATCCGCCTCTGTTTACATCCAGTTCAATCCGCTCCGGGACGTTAACATTTGTCCCGCCATTCGTGCCCGACTGGTTGCGCAATGCAGGCAGGCCGTAAACTATAAAGGCAAAAACTACAAGGACAGCCAAGATAATGCCGATCATAGCCGCAGCGCTAACCCCCTCATTACTGGACGGAGCAGCCGGGGCGTGCGAAGGATTGTTTATAACAGTAGCCATAGATTTCCTTTCTAAAATTAGAGCTAATTTTATATCTCTAATTTTTTAATTTTTATTGTTCTTCTCTTTCCAACTTGACTGCGGCTTCCGGAGCCGATACCGGCTTGCCCATTACAAACAGTCTTGAAATGCCCAAAGCTATAATCCAGTAAACTACCATAGCCAGTAATGTTGTCCATTCAAACACACTGCCTTCCACTCGGCTAATTCTAAAGACATTTAGGAAAGGCGCGGCAAAAGGGTAAGACAGGGCGTAAATAAAACTACTAAAGCCCGCGCCGGGGTTGGCCCCAAACAACTTAAGCAGGAAACGGAAAGCTAGCAAAACTTCTAAAATTCCCAAAACATACCAGACAATTTGGACTCCCCTGTAAAGCGGTCTGTTCCTTGGTGAATTATATGTATTTACAACTTCATAATTTGGCATAAATTTATATTTAGATGTTAGCTATATATTGCAACGCTCTTTTCAATAAAATGTTTTATAAAAAAGAGGAAGCTTTGTTAGCTTCCTCTGATAATTAAGCAATAAAACCCGGTTGGATTTACTTTTATTTACCAATTATTTGAAATTGCATTTGTTGGGTGACTGTTTTTTTCTTCAGCCCCCTGTCTTCAAGCCACTTACCCACTTCCTCCGCCTTCATAGGCTTGGCAATAAAAAAGCCCTGGGCCGCGTCGCAGCCAAGTCCGCTTAAAAAATTTAGCTGCTGGTCTGTTTCCACGCCTTCGGCCACAACTTTTATACTCATACTGTGCGCCATGGAAATAATAGCCCTTGTAATGCCTGCGTCGTGTTCGTTGGTAATACAATGCCTTATAAATGAGCGGTCGATTTTCAAATTATGAAACGGAAAACGTTTTAAATAGTTAAAGGAAGAATAGCCTGTGCCAAAATCATCTATGGTAATTTTTACCCCCATCTTTTTTAGCTCTCTTAAATGAAATTCGGAAAGTTCCAAATTGCCCATTGCCAAACTTTCCGTAATTTCTATTTCCAAAGCATCCGGCTGGCAGCTAAATTCCTCCAAAAAGGCGCCTAATTGGGATATAAATTCTTCCTCTGCAAAGCTTTTGGCCGAAACATTTACTGCTATCCTAAACTTAGGGAATTCTGAGGCCTGCCAGGCTTTATACTGCCTGCAGGCTGCTTTTAAAATATAGCGGCTTAACGGTAAAATAAGGTCGCAGTCTTCTGCCAGTGGAATAAAATCTTTTGGCTGCAGCAAACCTTTTTGCGGATGCTGCCACCTTGCCAAAGCTTCCAGCGCAACTACTTTGCCGGTTTTAAGGCTAATAATGGGTTGGTAGTAAAGTAAAATCTCGTTGAGCTCAATGGCCTGCCTAAGCTCATTTTCTGTGTCCAATTTTTCTTCGGTATATGTGTCTTTTGAGCTGTCGTACAAACTGTAAGAATTCCTTCCGTTTTCTTTGGTGCGATACAAAGCCGCGTCTGCGTGCCTTTTTAGGGTATCTCTGTTTTCCCCGTCGTGAGGAAAAACCGCAATGCCAATACTGACACTCGGATAAAAAGTATGCTTTTCAATTTGCACAGGCATAGCAACGGTTTTTAAAATTTTCTCCGCCACCATTGCCGCTTCCCTGCTGGAATGGATCTCATTTAGTAAAATAACAAATTCATCGCCTCCAAAACGCGCCACAGTGTCTTCCACCCTGACGCAGGAAAGTAACCTGTTCGCCACCACTTTTAAAAAACTATCCCCCATAGCATGGCCTAAAGTATCATTTATGTCTTTAAACCTGTCTAAATCCAAAAACATTATGGCAAGAAGGCGCTTATGCCGCTTGGCAGACTCCAGGGCCTGGTCCATCCTTATGGCAAATTCTTTTCGGTTAGGCAAATTAGTTAGGGGGTCGTGAAGCGCCTGGTGTAAAATAGTTTCCTGCGCAAGTTTGCTTTCAGTAATATCACGAATATTAGCGACAATTTTGCCGCCACCGAGCTCGGGATGGTTTAGCATAGCTGCTTCCAACCAACGTATAGAGCCGTCCTTGTGCCTGTAGCGAAATTCTACAGTTTTTACATCTTTGGGATTCTGCAGCGCCTCCTGCAGATGCAAATTCACCAGGGGCATATCTTTTTCGTAAACAAATTCCTTCAGGTTATTTTTAACTAAACTCTCCAAATTAAACCCGGTAATTTTACTTATGGACGGGCTCATATACTCAATCTCACCTTGTGAGGAAATAAGCGCAATAATGTCGTAACTGTTTTCAATCAAAGCCTTAAATCTGTTTTTTTGGCTGTCCGCCTCCGCCCTGGCCCCTTGTTCGCTTTTAACCAGCCTATGTATTGTAATTGCCTGAGCGGCGCTATTGCCAATAAAAGCGCAAATATTTTCATCATCCGGTCCAAAGTCGTGGGTTTGGCCAAAGCAGATAAAAATACTTCCGTAAGAATGATTATTAAAAAAAATAGGAATTACCGCCAAACTTTTCACAAAAGGTTCTGAATCATCCCTAAAATATTTACTGGTCGGGTAATTAGTTATGAGCATTGGCTCATTATTTATCATTACCTCATTCCCGGTGCCGTGTTCCCTGGGAGCCGAAGGCTCGTAAGGAGTTGAGTTGCTTTTATAAACCAAATTAAAAGGGCTTTGGGGGTGTTCCCTAAGCCACACAAATCCAAAATCTGCCCCCAGAGTTTTTATGCCACATTCAGTCAGCTTTTCGACTATTTTATTCTCGTCTGCTTCGCTTAGGCATTCCAGGGTGGCACGGTTTAAATAAGTAATTTTTTCAGATAGCAATTCCATATGCTGAAAATTGGTGGAGGAACTTTTGCCTAGTTCCTCCACACTCGTTAAAAAACGTCGGCTCTTACTATCATGGACGAAAACCTGCTGGTAGCGGATTCGTGGCTGTCCACGCTCGTTTTCTTAATTGTCCTCCCTGCTCCGACCCGTAAGTTTTCGAAGATTGCATCATCATCCAGATTGATGCTGCCCTGACGTTTGCCGCTATGCGGGGGCGTGTTGATTATGAGCACCTGGTTCTTTGGGTTTTGCAAAAGTTTTCCTATGTTCTGGATGGCTCTAATTACTACAGGCCACCTCCGACCTTCGGATAAACCAAACCCAATATGTTCGAGCACGGTACAGGCGATTAAAATCCTGGTCGTGCTTATATCCAGGCTCTCACAAACAGCAGTCGCTTCACCTAACTGCAACATCTCCTTGATTGCCCCCCTCCATGGTTTTCCCAAGGCCTTGAGCAAACCGTGTTCCGCGTTGTCTAAAGCTTCCTGTAGCCAATCTACGAAAACCGGTTTAAGTCCGTGGGCCAAGACAGCTTGTACATGGCCATAGCCTCTCCACGTTCCAACCCCAATTTCAAGACAAAGGGCAACATTATCAGTGATGACGCCACAACCTCTAACGACCTCGAGTTTTTTTTGGGTCATCCAGTGGGAGACCCCCGCTTCGCTTGCAACTGCTTGCTTGCGGCTGATGGCTTTTGAGCCGTCACGATATTCAGCTGGAAGCATCCGCTTCCATTTTGGGCCGGTTGTTAACCTTTCTTTCCATTTTTCCCTGGCCCGCTGAAGCTCGTTGCTTAAAAGTAATTCTAACTCGAGCTCATTATTGAGGGTCGGTTCGAACTTCAGTCCGACCTTCATTGTGTTACCTCCGTAAATTTGTTTACCCCACGGATGCCATATCCGCGAAGTATAGGTATTATAAACGGACAATACCTTAAATTCAAGAAAAAACTTCCGCCATAATTAATTCTCAAACAGCTGATTTTCGGCTGATTTAAGCAAGCGACCGGTGTAAATAGTGGCTACTGCGGCAATTATTGGAATTAAAGTCGCAAAAATCCCATCTTTAAAATTCAAAACAAGTCCGCTCATAGAAACCGCCCCCAGCACCCCAAAAACAAAGTCCCAAACCCTATTGAAGTTTGACTTAGATACAAAAAGGCTTGTTAAAGCGCCATAAAGTGCCAAAATAATAAAATCCATAAAAATTTTAAAAAATATTTTATAGCCCCGCAATAAAAGCATTTTGCTTTTCCTCCAAAGTTTCCTCCAAAACCTTGCGAGGCTATAAAATACCTCAAATTTAAGGAATAAAAAACAAAAAACCGCACTATCTAAAGAGATGTCCGGTTTCGCCATTGGCCTAGCTGCAATCTAAGGCGACCAAATACTGAATTGCAGGTTACGGGCTTACAAAAAATATTTAATTTATCTAATAATACTAAATTAAAACTTTAACGTCAAATAAAGATTTTCAATTTTCCCCTATTTTCTACAAATTGTCCACAAATTAAGCACAAAATCCTGTGTATAACTTCAAACCGGCTGGGTGCAATGCGAACAACGGCTGGCTTCTTTGGGAATTTCGCTTAGGCACTCGGGGCATTTTTTAGTGGAAGGATCCGCGGGCGGTTCTTTGTGGACTTTAGACATTAGAATGTTCATGGGCGTAACAACAAAAAAATAAATTGTTACGGCAATAAGCACAAATGAAATTATTGCATTTAAAAATTCCCCGACTAAAAATTTGCTGCCGTTTATGCTAAAGCTAATGCCGGAAAAATCCGGGGTCCCAAAAATTGCTCCGACCAGCGGGGTAATTAGGCCCTTAACAAATGAACTGACAACCGAACCAAAAGCCGCGCCCACGGCTAACCCCACGGCCAAATCCACCACATTGCCTCTTAAAATAAATTGTTTAAAACCTTTCAGCATTTTTTCAAGTATACAGTAAACAGTATACTGTATACAGATTACTGTTTACTGATTTAAATCTTCAATATCCTTTTGGTATTTTTCCGCTGTTGCCATGACATTGTCGCCATAAAAACGGTAGCGCGTATTGGTCGAGCCTGAAAAATACCGCATAGCCGCATTCCACTCGCCTTTGTAAGTGCCGTCCGCTCCCCCGGCCCTAAGCTTAACCGCAGCGGCAATAAAAGCGTCGCGAATATCCCAGGGGTTGGCCGGCTTGCCGGTAATTTCCGCAACTTTGTCTTTATAAGCAACCCAGGTGGAAGGAATGAACTGCGCCGGACCCATAGCGCCTCCCCAACCAATTTGTTTGCCCCGCTTATCCCTCATAGGACAGGAAACCGGGGTGGTGTTCGGGTCCAAACCCAAGTCCGAAGTAATTTGCAAAAACGGCTTTTGGTCCCTGTCCGGCTTCATAATTACCAGCCAGCTTTTTTCCGGCGGGTCTCCCGGGCGGTTACAGGTGCCCACATTTTTTCCTAAATTGGATTCCTGGGTCAAAATAGCCAGCAAAAAAGCCGGCCGAATCCCGGTATTTTGAGAAACCCAATTGGCAATTTTTAAAGCTTCACCAAATGTAATTTGCGAGGATATGCCAAGCAGCTGGTAAATGCGGCTTTGGATTTCACCGGCTCTGCGCTTGGTATCGTTAAGCACAATTTGGTAGTCCGCTTCCCTGCCCTTGGTCTGCGTGAGCAAAACGTTTTGCACGCTTACGGTTTCCGAAAGTTCGCCCTGCTGCAGCACTTTTATGGACAACAAATTCCTTGCCGCCTCCTGGTCCTGTGTTAATTCCTCCTGCTGTTTTGCAAGCTCAATATTTGCCTGCCTTAAGTCTTGCGCCACGGTGGCCAAGCTGTCGGAAATTTGGGCGTAATCGTGGTAGGCGGAAAACACGTCGGAAAGTTTCTGTTTGGAAACAACAGTGTATAAAAATGGATAAGAATCTTTTTGGCTAATGGTCCTAATTATTTCCGCCATTTGCTGCTTCATCCGTTTGGTGCGCTCAATATTTTGGACTATGGATTGTTCAGCGGTTTCAATTTGCTCGCCCAGGTTATTAACCTGAAGGTTTGTGGATTTAATTTGCAAACCCAAAACGTCCTGCTGTTTTTTTAAGGCTTTAACCTTGTTAGTCAAAGTATTTTTTTCCGCCTGGGTTTGGCTTAATTGCTGCTGGACAGCTTCAATTTCTTTTTGAATTTCAGCAAGTTGCTTTTCTAATTCCGCCTGAATGGCCGGATCGTTTTGCACTGTTTCCTGGGCTATAGAAAAAATTGGTCCGGATATTAAGCAAAAAACCGCCAAAACAGCAACAAAAATAAATTTAATACTCAATTTTTGCATATCATTCTTATTTTAGCATACCCCTGGAGTTTGGCCGTTAAAAAATATCAACAACACAAATTTTCACCATAAAATGTTAAACCCCCTCGTCCTAAAATGGATGGAGGGGGTTTAAACTAAGGTAGCTTTTCCCATATGCGATTTTTCTCGTTTTCTACTTAATTGTAGATGTCAGGTATAAGCACCTGTAGGCTTTATCGACTCCCGCTTGTGCGGGATTTAGAAAAGCTACCTAGGCACACCATAACCTGTTAGTCATCTATTACTTTCCTTTCTACTTATATTATCGCGCTTGCCCTATAAATGTGTCAACCCAAAAAATCCGCCCAAAATATGAGCGGATTTGAATGCGGTGGATAAACTGTTTATAATGAATTGATAAAAAATAAGGAAGCCCCATGAACTGATCACAGCTCGCGGGGCTTTCTTGTCTTCTTCAAGAACTCGGCGGAACCAGAATGTAAAACTGATATTTGTGATCTCCCAATAGGTCTCTCAATGCGATGGCCCATCCTTCTTGTCTAAGCATCGTATTGAGAGGTTCCAAATTCCACGGTTTCAAACTCAGATTCGCAACAGGTGTCGGTGCATTGGAGGACTTTACGAAACTCTCAACAATCCTCCTGTGCCTGTCAGTCTTCACAATGTCCAACAATTTTGCGACCTCGGAGGTTTTTGCCGCCCGCAAGATCCTCATTCTTTGATGCTTAGGCCACCTGTAACGCCCAATCTCGGTTGTTAGTAGCGAGACCTTAACTTCCAACGGCTCTAACATAACTACTTCCGCGTCACAAGTCACTTCTATCTTCAGATGCTCATTCGGTGCTAAGCTAGAAGCCAATTCGTCTCGGAGTTTATCTTCAAACTCCTTGGCCAACCTTGCAACAATCACTCGCTGTTCTTTATTCATTACTCCTCCTAAAAAGACATTAAACAGTATCACAAAAAACAGGGCCTGTAAAGCCCTGTTTTAGAAAGAGATTCCTCGCTCGTCCGCCAACTGGCGGAGCACTCGCTCGGAATGACGCCGTGAGGGGTTAATAATCCCTAAGTTTATTTATATCAATATGTTCGCGTATGCGCTCTAACGCCTTGCTCTCGATTTGCCTAATGCGTTCGCGGGTAACGCCGAACTCTTCGCCCACTTCTTCCAAAGTATGAGTAACGCCGTCTTCCAACCCAAAACGCATTTTTAAAATTTTCTGCTCGCGTGGATCAAGGTCGTTTAAAATTCCGCCCACGTATTCTTTTAAAATTTGCCTGCCGGCAACTTCGTTGGGCTTTGTGGTATCTTCGTCTACTATAAAATCTCCAAGCGATGAGTCTTCGCCTTCATCTTCCCCAACGGGTGAGTCTATGGAAACGGTTTCCTGCGAAATTTTCTTTAGATGATAAACCTTTTCCACCTCTATGCCCATTTCCGCGGCAATCTCTTCGGGCAGCGGTTCACGTCCCAAATCTTGCACCAAAGATCTTTCGGCCTGTGCATATTTGTTTAAAGTTTCCACCATATGCACCGGAATGCGAATGGTGCGGCTCTGGTCTGCCAGTGCGCGGGTAATGGCCTGGCGAATCCACCACGTGGCGTAGGTTGAAAATTTGTAACCTTTAGTCCAGTCAAACTTTTCTACCGCTCTAAACAGTCCTAGATTTCCTTCCTGGATTAAGTCCAAAAGGCCAAGGTTGCGGCCCATATATTTTTTTGCAATTGATACAACCAAACGCAGGTTAGCTTCCGTAAGTTTTTTGCGCGCGGCTACGTCGCCCTTTGCAATTCTTTTGGCTAAATCCACTTCTTCTTCACCTTTAAGCAGCGGCACTTTACCAATCTCACGCAAATACATTTGAATGCTGTCGTCGTAAATATCGCCCAAATCAAAAGCGTCTACAGCTTCTTCCTGCTTCTTTTTCCTGCCTTTTCCTTTAGTAGTCGGCGCTTCGGTTTCTTGGGCGGGTTTGTTCTGCTCCCACACACTGGCAACCTCCTGGTCAACAATTTCAATACCGCGCTTCTCCAACAGGCTCATTACATTTTCTAACTGTTTTACGTCATCTTCAAAATACGGGAGCGCATGCAAAATTTCCGCTTCCGTTACAAAGCCCCGCTCGCCTGCTTTGGCCATAAGTTTAACCAGCAACTTTTCGGTATCTACAACCGGAGCAGCCACAGGTAAACCGGCCTGGGCAGCTTTGGCACCCAAAGCCTTTGCTTTTGCTTTCAAACGCTTTTTAATAAACTTCTGCGCTTTGCGTTTAGCCTTTTTCCCGGGCCTTAATTTTTTAAGTTTTGACTTTCCGCCAAAGGCGGATCCACCTCTGGTGGACTTTTTCTTAGCCATAAAAAAATGCCGCTCTTACTACTTTATAACTTTATAAATATTAAAACTTTATCCCTACGAAAAATATAGTCGGGATCCCGACATTGCTATCGTCGGGATAACTTAAATATATTTTTCAAAAGCCATTCGCTCTTCTAAAACCTGCGCAAAATTTTTGTTGAGTTCCTCCAACCTTTCTTTTTTGCCTTCAGTTTCCGCAGACTTGATTTCAGCCTGCAACTGTTGCTGCCTTCTTTTAAGCGCTAAAACTTTGAGCAAAGCAAAAGATTTTTCTAAAAGTCGTTTAAGGCGGGTTTGGTCGCCTTCCAATTCTTCCAACTGTGATTCTACCATAAATAACGCTTCTTTGGCTAATGCTGATTCGGGACTACTGTCCTTCTTCTCCATAAGGGCAACCACCAGGCCACCAACCTCTTTGTCCTCAAAATCCTCTACATTTAGCTTACCTAAGACCGATTCCAAAAAATCAGGAAAAAAAAGCAACCCACCCAGCACTTCTTTTTGCAAAAGCAAACCAGGCACAGCCGATTTGTTCTCCTGTGTACTGTCTACTGTGTACTGTCTACTGTGTACTGTTTGCTGTGTACTGTTTGCAGATCTTACCTGCTCCCGTATCACCTTTTCCGAAATAGAAAATTGCCTTGCCAGCTTGTTTATATAATGGTCCTGCTCTAAAGGGTCTAATGTAAAACCCAAAAAAGGAATAACTTCTTTACTCAAATAATGTTTTTGCTCAACTGAGCCGGCGGCAAATTGCGTTTGAGCTAAATCTATATAGTTGTCCAAAAACCAAACCGCTTCACTAACAGCTTTTTCCCACAGCCCGGGGGATTTTTTAATTAACTCGTCGGGGTCCTTAACATTTTTCAGCACAATTAGCTTTAACCTAAATCCGCTTCTAAGCGCCATTTCCCCCGCCCGCCTTGCCGCGGCAAGCCCGGCTTGGTCTGAATCAAAACAAAATTTTAAATTTTTAGTCAGCCTTGAAAGCTGCACCAGCTGCGTCTCGGTTAACGCCGTACCCGAAGATGCGACAGTGTTGGCAAAGCCTGCTTGGTGGCAGGCAATGCAGTCCATTTGCCCTTCCACAATTACAGCTTCGTCTTTTTTTCGAATTGAGTCTTTGGCAAAATTTAAGCCAAACAAAATTTTGCTTTTGTTGTAGATAGAAGTTTCCGGACTATTTACATACTTTGCAGATTTTCCGTCATCATTTAAAATCCTAGCCGAGAATCCGACTGTCTCGCCAAAATAATCATAAATAGGAAAAGTAATTCTTCCCCTAAATCTATCGTACATCTGGCCTCTTTCGTTCTTAGCCGAAACGCCGGCTTTTACTAAATCGGCCGCGGAAACTTTTTTTGTGGCCAAAGCTTTTTCTAAACTATGGAAGTCGTCCGGCGCAAAGCCAATTTGCCAGTTGTCGATAGTTTTTTGCGACAGTCCGCGTTGCTCCAAATAAGCCAAAGCAGGTTTTCCGCGTTTGTCCTCGAGCAAGATTTTATTATAAAACCTTGCAGCAAAATCATTTATGCGCAAAAGCAATTCTTTTTCATCGACCTGCTGTTTATTTTCAGGTCTAAAAGTCGGGAGCTTAACTCCGGCCTTGTCAGCCAAAATTTTAAGCGCATCTTTAAAATCTAAATTTTCATATTTCCTTACAAAACCAAAAACATCCCCGCCTTCCCCGCAACCAAAGCAATGCCAAATTTGTTTTTGCGGCGAGATAATGAGTGAGGGAGTTTTTTCATGATGAAAAGGACAAGGCGCCTTGTAGTTGACGCCTGCCTTTTTTACCGGAATATAACCGCCGATGATGTCCGCAATGTTCAGCCGGTCTTTTATATCTTGTAAAACTGAATCTTGCATAAAAAAGTTGAGTCATCCCGACCGAAGTGGAGGGATCCCTTTAATCTAGTATTTAAGATTCCCGCCTTCGCCTGCCTACCGCAGGCAGGCGGGAATGACATTGTTATTCTAGCTTATTTTGCTATATTGACAAAATAGGCCTTTTTGTGATATAATATTAGGTTAGTATAAATAGTTGATTTTTATGTCGTCCCGGAATCGCAATTTATTGCGATATCCGGGATCTAAGGCCCTGGCTTTGTTTTTCTGGATTCCCGCCTTCGCGGGAATGGACACAGGTGGTTTCCCGTTTAATCAACTCTTTACGTTTTTAAAGAGTTTGAGAGTTCTTTAACAGTTCGTAAATTTCTGCCAGCGGCGCTCCGCTGGTCGTCGAAACCTTTCCGGTGAAAATCGGAACAAACCTTAGGAGGGTTTGTGGAAAAATTCAGTTTCTGGGGATTCTCGTTTCCGTCAATATTAATGGGTGTTGGCATTGCAATCGACGTCGCAATCGCCACGTTTTCCAAATTCCGCGACCGGGGAATGTCCTACAAAAATTGGACGTTACCAATAATGGGAACGCACATCGCGTTCCCAGCGGTCGGTTACTATCTGTTCTGGGGACTGAGAAGGGAATTTGAGATCCTCTCTCCGATTCTTGGAGCTATTGGGTTTCTGTTCGTTCTGGCCTTTGTCTATGAAGTGGTTAGTGAAACCGTAGGCAAAGAACCCATATTCGGTATCTCTGCATGGATAGGCAAAACGATCGGTCTGCAAGAAGACGACTCCCGCCGCTTTGTTGCTATCCTAGCAGTCAGCTGGGATGCTCTATGGAGCGGTCCGGCGAAAGCAGCGCAGGCAGTTGCTGGAAACTGGGAAACCAATGAAGTAATCCTTTCATTTCCTGTCGCTGGAATAACCGTCGCTCTCGTGGCGCAAGCCGCTCTCATCGGCGCACGGTTTTTGCGTAAAAAAAAGTTCAAGTCCGCGGGAGAAATGGCAAATTGGTTTCATTGGGGGAAGTATGCCGAGCTGTCAGTCATTGGCGGTTTCGGAATCCTTTCGCTTGTAGAATCGGTCACACATAGAGGCAACCTCTATTGGTCGATTGCCGCGGCCGCGTTCCTGTTGATTTTTGTGTGGGCAGTTTTTCGGAAAGAAATATCTGCCAGCTCATTACAGGAAGCCGAAGAAGCAATACAAGCAGAGACCGAATAAACTCCGGTCTAACCGAGATCCATTATCGGTGAAATAATATTTGTGGAAAGCGCAGTTCAACAATGTATGTGATGTGACAAGCAAGATGCTTGTCACACACTACTCGAACTGCGCTTCTTTTTTTGCTTATTTACAAAAAAGCCTCGGAATGATAGACTGTTAAGTCAATTCTGTTTGGATGCGGAGAGGATTGCAAACAGAAACTAAGGAGGATCCGATGATTAAAAAAACAGCTTCTCTCAATGTATCCGGTCACGATCTGGCTCAAAAAGCACTTCGTTTAGGAGCTTATTACCTCTCGCCTGCAGAGATTTCGAAAGCAAAGGTTCATTTGGCAGGAGATTGCCAAGAGTGCCGCACCGATTCAATCGAATTGGTTTTGAATAAGGCATTCGGCAGCATCACGAAGATGCTGGCTGAGCATCCGGCGCCCGAAGTGTTCATAATGCTAAGAGAAGACGATCTGCCCAAAAAGAAACAAAATCGGCTGAAAAAACACCTGGCCATTTGCTATGGATGCCGGTATACATACAACGGCATCAAAAGCGTGAGACCAACGGCGCAGAGAATCAAAAACTTCATCATTGAGGAAGTAAAAAAACTCCGGAGGTGATACTTTTACAGCCGCGCGAGGCTGATCATCCCACCATAAAGGCAAGTTCGCCTGTCTACCTTCGGTAGACGCACTTGCCTTCCTTCCAAAGTTCATCAATCCCCTCATCCGGCCTTCGGGCCACCTTCTCCCGCCCGCCTGCCGGACGGCAGGCAAGAGGAGAAGATGATAATGAAAATCTTTTGTAAATTTTGGAAAGACAACAACAGCACGATTGTAGCGGCCGCTACAATCGTGCTGTTTTAATTTTTATGTTTATTTACAAAAGTTTAATAAAATGCTAGAATATTAAGTCATTTCTGTTTGGATGCGGAGAGGATTGCAAACAGAAATCAAAAGTTCAATCGTTTAGGAGGAATAACGGATGTCTTCGAAAAGAAAACCGAAAAAAATGAGCCCGGAGCATATCTTAACTCAACGGTTTGCGGTACTGGGACCAATGGTTCTTGGGCCGGAAGATAGCGACAAAGTTCAGGCCCATTTGAAAAAATGTAAGGAGTGCCAAAAAAATTATTCAGAATTCACAGTGCCTCACTTTCTTATATTCGGGCACAGCATCCATGAAGAACCGGTCAAGCTCTTGGCCTATGCCGCAAGATTCGAGTTCTCTCCACAGGCAATGGGAAAGCTGTCGGGCATTTTGAAACGAGGCGATCTACTCGACATAAAAATGCATTTACCCATTTGCTTTGGATGTAGAAAGCTCGTCACCGATTTCCGCGATTTTCTAAAGCGGATACGACGCTAAACACTAATTCTGCACTAAGCCGTATTTCATCCAACCCAACAATCTGCACACAAGGGAGAAGTATTACATTACTCTCCCTCCTTCCAAAGCACATGATTCATCGTGAATTTTGGAAAGATAAAAAGTTTAATTTCAAATGGAGGAAATGAATGGAACACCTAACCGACCGGGAACTCACTGATTATTTAGAAGGGATTGTCCCTGAACCAAGGCGCCAGGAAATAGAAGGCCATCTTCTCTACTGCAAGGATTGCAGAGGTGAATTGGCCCACATAATGCAGATTTTGTGCAAAGAAATTTCCCCCCAGGAGGCTTTTGACCGAGACAAAATCCAGCAGAAGTGGAATGAGAAAATGATGGAGGTTGAAACCCCCGGCTCAAAAGAGGGGCACAAGCTCCCAAAGCTGACCGTTCCTATCATCATCATTCTGGTCATCGCAGCTATTGTTTGGATCGTAAGCCGATTCTAGCAACAGCTGCTCATCCCCAAGAAGCGAATATTGCCCCCGGCATATTCGCTTCTTTCTTTTTAACTATTTTGCCTGCTCTGTTGGTTACATTAGAATCCTTAAATATCAAAATTATTTCATAAAAAATATCCGGGAGCCAAACCTTTGGCCCCCGGAACAGCTTTAAGTCTAACGAAACGACTCCATAACGTCGGTAGCTTCCTTCAGAGAAAGTCCAAGCTCGGCGGGAGGGATCCAAAACACGGTGAGAGCTGAGCGCAAAAACCACCTGTCGTCAAAAGACAACTCCTTTTGCTGCAGAAGCTTTGGAACCACTTCTTTGGCGTATTCAATGACCTTTTGTTTGATTTCCGGGAATTTCATGATTAAACGTCTTCCGGAGGCATCTGTTGTTAAATCCTTGGAAACGGCGCCGGTGGGATCATTCAGCAGCCACAAAATATATTCGGCCAACCGAAACGGGTTCTCCGCCTTAAGCGGGTTGTAAAGCACTCTGCTGTGCCTATCGACCCGCGGAGATATCAAACCGCGCGAATTGTCACACTCAATTGGATAGGTTCGCTCTGTTTGATTTTCTAAAATATCCGTATAGACAACTGCCAACTCACGACTGACTTTCACCCGTAAAGCGGCCAACTCTTCCTTGCTCTTTCGCAATAATTGGACAACGGACAGGGTCCGGCCATTGTAAGTAAGCTGCCGATTCTTTTCGTACTGCCTCTCGAGTATCAGGCTTACCTGATAACGGACATAAGCCGGACAGATGTCGTCGGACAACGGGTCAGTTTGTAACGCGGCCAGTGAGTTTAAAAGCTCTTGGGCGCTTGGCTCTTCGTCTGAAGACTGCCCTGCAGAAGTTAACGGAATCAAAACTACCAACAACACGACGACGAAAAATGTTCTAAACATACTTCCCCCTTATGGTTTTGAGTCATCTAAATGGAAGTTTAGAACAAAATTAGATAATTTGTCCAGATTCAACTACCTCGACAAGAGACTTATTTTTATGGTAATATTACAAAGATTTAACACACAATAAAGAAAGGATTCCCAAAAATCAGGAGCGCAGTCTCAAAGAGACGAGCACGGATTTTTGGGAAAAAGGAGTAAACGGCATACTGTAGCAGCCTGCGGAGCAGGATGCGGAAGTGATGCCGATTACGACGTGGAAGCGTCGCATAGTGGTCTAGTGCACACGCTTGGAAAGCGTGCAACCTGTCAAAGGGTTCGAGGGTTCGAATCCCTCCGCTTCCGCCAAAAAATCCCGACATGATGTCGGGATTTTTTGTTTTACCTACCAAGTTTATCTTCTACTGCCTTGATGTTTATGGAAGCTTTTAAGACTGTGTCGGGGTTAAGTGATATTGAGTCGATCCCTAGGCCTACCAAAAATTCACCAAAGTCCGGGAAGTCAGAAGGCCCCTGGCCGCAAATGCCCACCTTCAGGCCTTTGGCATGGGCCGCAGGAATTAAAATACCAATTAATTTTTGCACGGCTTTGTTGCGCTCGTTGCCAATGTGAGCAATGAGTTTGCTGTCGCGATCAAGTCCCAAAGTTAACTGCGTAAGATCGTTTGAGCCAATTGAGAAACCATCAAAAATTTCAGCGAATTCGTCCACCTGTAAAATGTTGGAAGGAATTTCTGCCATAACCCAAATCTCAAGTCCTTCTATTGGTTCCCCATTTTTTTTGTTTTTACGGGCTTCGGGTGTAATGCGGTTGGTAAGGCCGTGGCGGTTAATAATTTCCACAACTTTCTTCCCCTCTTCCGGCGTGCGGCAAAACGGCACCATAACACTTAAATTCCAAAGTCCCATTTCTTCGCGCACTTTTTTTACAGCCGCAACTTCCAAAGAAAACGCTTTTTCAAAACTCGGGTCGTAGTAGCGGCTTGCGCCTCTCCAGCCCATCATTGGGTTTTCTTCAATCGGTTCATAAAGTTTGCCGCCAATTAGGCCGGCATATTCGTTACTTTTGAAATCTGAAAATCTAAGCAACACGTCATACGGATAAAACGCCGCCGCCAGCTGGCCTACGCCGTAAGCAAACTTGTCCAAGTAGTATTGCACTTTGTCTTTATAGCCGGCAGTTAATTCATCAATTTGCTGTTTAACGCCCATATCGGTCAATTTCTCGTAGTCTATTAAAGCGTTAGGATGAATTTTAATAAAATTAGAAATAACAAATTCCACGCGCGCCAAACCTACACCGCGATGAGGCAGGAAAGAATAGTTAAATGCCAGTTCCGGGTCAGCGGCAATCATTTTTATGTCTGTCTTTGGGGGCTGGAAGTTAGTTAAGTCTGTCCTGTCCACTCTAAATTTTAAAAGCCCTTCGTAAACTTTCCCCACTTCACCTTCTGCGCAAGACACTGTAACTTCCATTCCGCCGGAAATTGCCTCTGTGGCATTGCCGGTGCCGACTACAGCAGGAATACCGAGCTCGCGCGAAACTATGGCCGCGTGAGATGTACGCCCACCCGCGTTAGTTACAATAGCCGAAGCAATTTTCATAATTGGTTCCCAGTCAGGGTCAGTAATTTCTGTAACCAAAACTTCGCCCTTTTGAAAATCACTTAACTGCGAGGCGTCTTTAATATAGCGCGCTTTGCCCTGGCCAATTTTGGCTCCCACAGCCGCGCCTTTGGCAATAATTTTTCCGGTTTGTTCCATTACAAACTCTTCCAAAACTTTACCGGTTTTCCTGGCCTGTACTGTCTCGGGGCGGGCTTGGACTACGAACAATTCCTGCATAAAACCGTCGTAAGCCCATTCAATATCCATTGGCCTTTGGTAATGTTCTTCTATAATTACCGCCCATTTGGCAAGTTTTAAAATTTGGCCGTCGTCCAAAGTAAAGCGGTGGCGGTCAACCGGGTCTACCCCCTGCTCCGTGGTAGGCTCCACGCCGCCGTGGGCATACACCAACTTTTTTTCCTTGCTGCCCATTCTTTTGCTGATAATAGATTTAAAACCTTTTTTGAGTGTAGGTTTAAAAACTTTAAACTCGTCGGGTGTAACCATTCCTTTTACCACAAACTCCCCAAGGCCCCAGGACGAGTTAATTAAAACCAAATCTTTAAATCCGCTTTCTGTATCGAGCGTAAAAATAACGCCGCTGGAGCCGCGGTCACTGCGGGCCATTTTTTGTACTGCGACCGATAAGGCCACGTTGAAGTGGTCGTAATTTTTGTCCTGTCTGTAGGAAATAGCGCGGTTGGTAAACAGGGACGCAAAAGCTTTTTTTATGGACTCCAAAAGCTCGTGTTCACCGCGGACGTTTAAATAACTTTCCTGCTGTCCGGCAAAAGAAGCGTCGGGCAAATCTTCTGCAGTGGCCGAAGACCTTACAGCCACGTCTAAATCTGCTGGCGAAAGTTTAAGTTTATCGCCCAGAGTTTTAAAAGCCGCTAAAATATCTTTTTGTAAATCTTGCGGGAAAGGCACGCTTAAAATTAGCTCCCTTACCTTTTGGCCACACTCTTCTAACTGTTTAATATTATGGGTATCTAAGCCGGCGAGCGCGTCCCTAATTTTTTGGTCCAAATTATTTTCTTTTACAAAATGCCTGTAAGAATGGGCAGAAACCGCAAAACCAAAGGGCACAGAAATTTTTTCGCCCGGGAAAAGTTTGCTTTCCGCGCCGGTTAAATTCCTGTACATTTCCCCCAAGTTTGCGTTCTTGCCTCCTACCAACCCTACGTCGTCTTTGCCAATTTCGTCGAACCAAAAAATGAATTTATCCATAGTTTACTTTAATATTAAATTAATTATACCAATTTGGCTTAAAATAAAGCAACTTGCTTACCCTTTTTACTTAGTTTTTCCCGCTCTTTGTCTGAATAAATATGGATCTTACCAAAAACCCCGTCGTAGCCGCCTTCTATATTTACCTTGCCCTCCCTTACGCGGATAATTGACTGTGCAATTTGCGGAGTGCTGATTTTCGCGATTTCATTTTCTGATAAATCTAAAAGGATAGAAAATTCATCACATAACTCCCCCTCGCTTCGCTCTCCCCCTCTTAATTTAAGAGGGGGCCGGGGGGAGTTAACCATTTGTTCGTATAAAACCGAAACTTTTTTACTGCTCACGCCAACATCTAAAGTATCGGCGATAACTTCTTCCAGCGGAATAACACTTTTAAACGGAATAGCTTTTGGTGGTGTAAATCCAAGTTCCCTGTCTGCCAACTCATCAACTCTATTTAATACACCGACCAATAATTTTTTCCCGCACACCGGACATACGCCGCCCAATTTTTTGGTCTGGGAAGGCAGGCAGGAAAATTTACAGTCCCTATGCCCGTCTAAATGGTATTTGCCTTCTTCAGGAAAAAACTCAATGGTATACAAAAATTCTTTGGGATTTTTACTATAAAGCACGCGGATAATTTCAGAGTAGGATAATTTCTTTTCGTCGATTTCGAAACAGTTAGCTTCCCTGCCAATCTTCCTTAAACTGTGAGCATCGGAATTAGAAGTTAGGGAATATTTATCTAACCCCGATATTTGCCAATTCATTTTAGGGTCGCTTGATAAGCCTGTTTCGATCGCATGGATATATTTGGCTTGATCGCCAAACGCTTCTTCTACGCTATTAAAGCCGGACAAAGACCCAAATACTCCAAAATGCGGCGTCCAAGCGTGAGCTGGGATAACTTCCGCTTGAGCGTCTGCATCTTTAACTATTTTTACTAATTCATCACAATGGATGCCCATAATTGGCCGGCCGTCTGCTTTCAAGTTGGCACCTCTCTTTTCTAAACCACTGATGATTCTATCCACCGCTTCAAAGTTCGGCGCAAAAATCATACTGTGCACGCGCCTTACTTTGTCGCCTTGTTTATATATAGAGGAAACTTCCGAAGTCAGCATAAAATGCGCCCTCACAGAGGATTCCCCTCTTGCAAGAGGGGAATCCTCTGCTTTGAGCTGATACAGTCCGGGTTTGGTTTCCTCGAGCGCGGATTTTAATTCAGCTAACCACCCGGGATGAGTGAAATCCCCGGTGCCAATAACTCCTATGCCCTTTTTGTCCGCCCACACTCCGATGTTAGGCGGGGTTAAATCCTGTGAGCAAGCTCTTGAATATTTACTATGAATTTGAAGATCTGCGATAATGCGCATATTATTTGTCTTTATAGATCGGTCAGATTATTCTTCGACCTTGTGGAGAAGATAATCTTACGATATGTTCTCGACAAGCTCGAACAATATTGTCAGACGGACTCCTCGCAATGACGATTATCTGTTATAATACCCCATATGAATAATGAAAAATATCTTAAAGTTGCAATTTTAGCTGCCAAAAATTCCGGAAAAATTTTTAAAAAATATTTTGGCAAACCCAAGGACATTCAAATGAAAAACGGGGATCCGCGGAATTTGGTAACTGAAATAGACAAAAAAATTGAAACCCAAATTCGAAAGTTAATTTTAAAAAATTTTCCTGCTCATAAAATTATTGGCGAAGAGTTTGGCAGCCACAAGCTAAAAAAAGATGATCTTGTTTGGATTATTGACCCTATAGACGGCACCATAAACTTTATTCAAGGTCTGCCCCTTGGCTGCATTTCCATTGCCCTGTGGGACAAAAATGGGCCGGTTGTCGGGGTAATTTACAACCCGGTTTTAAATTATCTATTTTCATCCCTCAAAGGACACGGCGCATTTTTAAACGGTAAAAAAATTAAAGTTTCCAATAAACAGCATTATGGAGGGTTTGGCTGGGGAAGGAGACCGAAAAAGGCTGCTAAAATTTTTCCGGTCATAGTCCATCAACTTCCCAAAATACGGGCTCTGGGGTCATGTACATTGGAGTTTGCTTTTGTGGCTGCCGGGATTTTCGATTTTCATGTGCAGGCTGAAATTAATGTTTGGGATTTTGCTGCTGCTACTTTGTTAGTTGAGGAAGCAGGCGGACGCATTACAGATTGGAAAGGGCGTAAAATTTCCATGAGCACAACTCATGTGGTTGCGGGAAATAAACAAGTGCATCAAAAATTGGTCCGGACCTTAAAAAAGTTTTAGCCTCAAATTTTTTTTGCTATGTGTTCAACCAAATAAACTGCCTGCTTAACATAGCCCATCTCATTGTCATACCAGGCAATTAAGTTAAGCAAACTGCCGTTAACTACTTCTGTAGCAAGCAAGTCTACTATTGCGCCGTTTTTGTTGGCCCTAAAATCCGTAGAAACTAAAGGCAAGTGACTCACCGCAAGGTGATTTTTTAATTCTCCTAATGAAGCTTTAATAAAAGCTTTGTTTACGCTATCTTTACTGGCGTGTTTTTTAAGTTCAGCTGTATAAACAATAACCGAAGGGTTTAACACAGGCACGCGCAAGGAAAGCGCTGAAACCTTGCCATGCAGGTGCGGGTAAATTTTACCAATGGTTTTACTCACGCCGGTGGAGGTGGGAATAATGGATTGTGAGGCGGTCCTGGCTCTGCGCAAATCTTTATGTGTGCCGTCCAGCAAACTTTGGTCAGAGGTGAAGGCATGGATGGTATTAATAAAGCCCTGCTTTATACCAAAATTTTCTTCTAAGACCTTGGTGGTTAACATACTGCAAACCGTGGTGCAGGAAGCCGCGGAAATAATTTTGTGGATTTGGGGTTTAAAATTTTTGTGGTTGACTCCAAAAACAAAAGTCTCGTCTGCGTCATCCATGGGCGTGGTGCACACCATATATTTTGCACCGGCATTTAAATGTTTTTGGGCCTGTTCTTTTTTGGTATACGCGCCGGTGGCATCAACAACAATATCTACTTTTAACTTTTTCCAGGGAAAATGACCGTCTTTGTCTTGAACAAAGGGAATGGCCTGATTACCAATAACAAGTTTATTGTTTTTCACTGCCACCTCTTTGTCCCAAACTCCGTAGGTGGAATCGTACTTTAAAAGATGCGCGTAAGTTTCAAGGCCGGAGCGGCTGGAAACTGCGGCAATTTCAAAATTTTTATTTTGGTGAGCCAGGCGCAAAAAAACACGGCCAATGCGGCCAAGTCCATTTATTGCTATTTTTGTTTTTCTTTTAGACGATGTTCTTGCCTTCATACTTAAATTTTAGTCTTCGACCTTGTGGAGAAGCTAAAATTTGTTCTCGACAAGCTCGAACCATATTAATGATTATTGTTTATTTGCTTAACAGCCTGTTTATACGCCGCACTGTTTGAAATATCCAGCCATAATCCTTCGTAAGGATAACCAAATAACTTTCCTTCCTCCGCCAGCCTTGGAAAAACATCACTCTCCAGCTTGTCTGCTTTGCCAATAAAACTGAAAATTTGCTGCTCCATCATATAGATGCCGGCATTAACCAGGCGAGAAAAAGTTTTTGGCTCTTTAGGTTTTTCTTCAAATGCCACTATTTTATTGCCCTGCAACTTGGCCAGGCCCCACTGTTCTACCGCATCCGTACTTGCCAAAGCAATGGTACACACAGAAGACTTTTGGCCGCGATGAAATTCCACAAAATCCCCAAAATCAACGTCCGAGAGCACGTCGCCGTACAAAAGCAGGAAACTGCCGTGCATATAGTCTTTGGCTTGCATTAAGGGCTGCGCATTGCCCCCGTTGCCGGCTGTCTGGTGAAGGTAAGTAATATCCATACCCATTCTGCCGCCGTCGCCAAAATAGTCGGTTATGGTTTCCCCGCCCTCACCTATGGAAATATATACTTCTGTAAGCTTGGCGGCTTTAAGGCGCTGTAAAGTTTGCTCAAGGAGCGGCTTGCCTGCAATTTTTACCATAGCTTTGGGCAAACTTTTTTTCTCACTTTCAAAATAAACGGGTTTGCCGCCAGCTAAAATTAAAACTTTCACGGCTTTAAGCCCCAAAGAGCGCGACAAAAAATACTCAATAGCATGGCTGCGGTTACGCAGGCGCTGCCCGTCAATTTCACTGTCAAGCGCTTTAAGCAAATCGTTTCGTAATGTAATTGTAAGTCTTTCCCTATTCATATTGTGTCATTCCGAACGAAGTGAGGAATCCCTTAAAATATTTTAGATGCTTCACTTTATCCAGTATGATAATATCATACATTTTATTTTTTCTCTAGAAAATTGGGTGGTGATGGTTTGCGGGGAACGCAAGCCACCACCACATCCGAATTCCAAAAGAGGGGCTAATTCAAGCGTACTGGCGAACCAATTCATGTGCCACTTCGGCTACACGAATTATTGAACCGTCCGGGCCTGATATGCGATACCGGATGTACTTACCGGTGCCCGAAAACATCAAATCGGTATAGCTCACGATGCCATGTTGTGCCAAAGCCATCGCGAACTCATACGAATTTTTCCCAGCCCTGAGCCAACCCTCCGGTAAGAGGATATACAAAAAGATACTCGCAAGCCACTGCGGAACTTCCTTCCATCCAGCTTCATTGAAGAGCTCGAACGTTCTGTCCCCAAGAGTCGTGTAAATCTTGCGGGTCTCTTCAATTGCGTTGGGGCTAGTCAGACAGCCATTGAGACCGGCAGCAAAACCAACCTGGGCGCTGCGGCTGCCGCCTTCAAATTCGCTGCGATTAATTGCTTTTACCTGACTAACTACGTGCTGGTCTCCCATAAGGCCTCCGCTCATCAAGCCCGGATACCGCAAAAACTTGGAAGCGGAATTGGTTGTTACAACCTTCCTCTGCAAAGCACCCTGTACCCGCAAAGCGCTTGCGGGAAAAGCTCCTCGGGTGATGTAGCGATAAGCATCGTCAAACCAGGTAATCGCATTAACCCTTTCACTTATCTCAACTGCTCGTTCTGTTTCCTGCCAAGTCATAATCTCGCCGGTTGGGTTGTCAACAGGAAGATGAACGAAAACGTCGGCAGCAAAATCACCGACAACTTCTTCATCGAGCCTGTCAACGTATCGGTCCTTGCCAAATTCGTATTCAACGAAACGGCAGATCCCCCCGGCTTTTTCTATTGTTGCAACGTGCCCACCATAGCATGGCTTACGAAGAACAAAGACCGGCGGTCGTCCTAACTTATTACGAAGAGCGTCAGCTAGTTGACCAGTAAAGCGCCTTGTACCTGCTGCGCCAATCATAATATTGTCGTCATCCAGCTCAACACCGTCAATTTGGCTGGAAAAAACTTGTAGGGCTTCAATGCATTTTTGCAATCCCTTTCTGGGAGCATAGTGATGCATTTTTGGCTGCCGTTTTGCCTCTATCTCTGCTTCGAGTGTGACTGGATCAGGTTCCCCTTCAGGATTACCCAAGCCACTATCGTGATAGAACTTACCGAAAGCCTCGGCCGTGCTCTCGATATTAAATCTCATGGCTTCTGGACTCAGTTGAATCAATTTCTTTCTCCCCTATTTCAAAAATCGTTATTGTCCCTCGTTGAAATTTTTAAAATGCCTCAAATTACCCTCTGTTTGGGAGGTAGCGGCACGCGCAAAAATACCAACTAATTCTTGCGCTTACCGCCTAGGCCCCAAAATTTACACCAGAAGAATGAGGGCTCCCAAAAATCAGGAGCGCAGTCCCGATGACCATCGGGACGAGCACGGATTTTTGGGAATGCGGGGCAATGTCCCGAAGGCTGAAGTGGGCGAAAAACCTTTCGCACACGTAAGCCGCAGGGACAATTGACCCGCAGTGGCGGGGGCCTAAAAATTTTTGTTTTAGGTCCCCACAACCACTTTCAATCATACTTTATCATACAATGTCATACAAAATATTGTCAAAAAACATATTTTGGCTTATGTAAGCCAAAACGATTTGAACAATCCACACCTTTTACACCAGCTTTTCGGCCAGTTTTAAGTCTTCCTGGCTATTTACGCCAATAACTTCACCAGGATCTATGGTCAAATTTACAATATTTTCTCCAACTTCAACCGCTTTCTCTATTATGTCGGTCAAATAATATTCTTGTTGTGCATTTTGGTTTTGGATTTTTTCCAAATTTTCCCACAACCACTTGCTGTTGAACATATAAATGCCCGCTATCAACTCTTTTATTTCCAGCTCATTCTGCCCGGCGTCTTTGGCTTCAACATTTTTTACAATTTTTCCGTCTTTACGGATTATTCTGCCAAAATTTTTAAACGCTTCAAATCCCCCTTCAAAATTCGGCACCACGGTTGTAAACAAACTAATGTTGGAATTTTCTTTGTGGTGAAGGGTCATTAATTTTTTTAAACTTTCTGCTTTTATAAAAGGATGGTCGCCATAGAGAACTAAAATATTTTCTCCGGTGACTTTATGTTTGGCTGCCAGCAAAGCGTGAGCCGTGCCAAGCTGTTTGTCTTGGATTGCATACAAATAACCGTCTCCCAAAACTTCCCGAACTTTTTGGTACATATACCCCACAACAATAACCGGTTTGGCCAGCTGGTTTATTTTTTCTACCTCGTCCAGCAAATGCAAAATCAGCGGCTTATTTTTTAGCATTACCAAAACCTTGGGCACATTTCCGCCCATTCTGGTTCCTTTTCCGGCTGCAAGAATGACAATTTGATTCCTCATACCGCTGATTTGTCGCTGATGAGTACGCCGATTGATAGCCGAACGCTTGAGTCAGCGTTATGTCAGCGTACCTATCTGCGTCTCATTCAGCGAATTTAGAAATTAACTCGGTACTCCACTCCCCAGACTTCCAAGCCAAATTTTGCGTAAAATTTTTGCAATTCCGGTTTAGAATTTCTACTCGTAGCAATGAGCTTATAACAACCTTGTGCTTTTGCTTCGTCAACAGCTCTTTGAACCAGTTGAGACCCTAAACCATGATTTCGGTGCGATTCCTCAACAAATACATCTTCCAACAGACCAAAAGGCTCCTTGTGCAATTCGTTTTTTAAAATATAAAGCAAGCACCTGCCCACTACTTTGCCGTCTTCCTGGGCAGTAATTTTGATGGCGAAAGTATCTTTTAAAATTTCTTGTTTGAATTCCATAAATTTTTCAGCGTGGGATCAGCGTACCTATCCGCGTGAAATCCGCGGTCAAAGGTTTATACTAGTTCCCAAATTAATTTTGAAAGTTTTTTAGAGTCGTGTCGCAGTAAACTTCTGGTTAATTTATCACCGGACTTTTTTTTAAAAATTTGTTCCGAAAGTAAATCCGCAGCAATAGTTTCGACTGGAGTTTTTGCCAGCTCTTTTACATCCGGCTCAATAAACTTAGATTTTTGTTTAGCGTAGACTTGCAAAACTTTTTTGCCAGGACGGCGTTTGTTTACTAAAGCTAGGTCTATTCTACCTTTTAAATACCGCTCCAAAACTTTCACAAAATCGGCAGGTTTATATCCGTCGCTTTGCCCAAATTTAGTCATAATATTGGTAATTAAGATTTTTTTAGCCCGGGATTTATTAATCGCTTCCGGTATGCCTTTGACTAACAAATTGGGTAAAGTACTAGTAAATAAGTCGCCCGGACCAAAAATTATTACATCGGCGTTTTTAATTTTTTTCAGGGCTTGTGGGTTTGCCTTCATGCTCGGGCGCAAATTTAAATTTTTAATTTTAAATTTAAATTTGCCACTTGGCTCATCTATATTATGTTCGCCATGTATCACATGTCCATTTTCTAAAATCGCAGAAAGTTTAGTTGCTTTAAGAGTTACCGGAATAACCTGACCTTTAACTTTCAAAAATCTGGCAAAATGGGCTATTGCGCGCTCTATACCAAAACGGTATTGATATTGCGCTAGCGCGACATTCATCACGACATGTCCGTTATCAAATCTGTAAGCCATATTTTCTTTTATGTTTTCCGAAGCGCCTGATAAAGCTAATAAACAAGCGCGAATATCGCCGACTGGAACGCCGCCATATTGCTCTCTTAGCCTACCAGTTGAACCGCCATCATCTGCAGTACTAACAACTGCAGATAAATTTACTGGATATTTTTTCAACCCTACGAGCAGGGTAGAGGTTCCCGTACCGCCCCCGATTATTACAATATTTTTCATTGCGACTACTTTAATAACTTCTGGCTTAGGAAGTTTTCCACTTCCAGTTTTTCACTTCAGGCATATCCTCGCCGTATGTGTTAACGTATTTCTTGTGCGTGGTAAGTTTTTTATCCATAAGTTTTATAAGCGCCCTTTCTTTGGCGCCTTTTTTGGGCAAAGAATTGACTACGTACTTGACCAAATGGTAACGGTCTATACCATTTAAAACTGTCATGTCAAAAGGCGTTGTCGTTGTACCCTCCTCCATATAGCCGTATACGTGCAGATTTTCGTGATTCGGCCTACTGTAAGTTAGGCGGTGAATGAGAGACGAGTAGCCGTGATAAACAAACGTGATGGGTTTTTGCTTCGTAAAGAATTTTTCAAACTCCTTATCCTCAAGGCCATGAGGATGGTTTTTGTGGGGCCTTAAGGTCATTAGGTCTACTACATTTATAACACGAAGCTTCAAGTTAGGCAGATATTCTTTTAAAATAGAAACGGCCGCCAGTGTCTCCAAGGTCGGCACGTCGCCGGCGCACGCCAATACCGCATCGGGCTGTCTGCCTCCATCGGAACTGGCCCAGGGGAGAACGCCAATGCCTTTTTTAAAGTGCGCCGCAGCCTCCTTCATGGAAAACCATTCCGGCATAGGATGCTTACCCGCCACGACGATATTTATTTTGTTTGAGCTTTGAAAACATCCATCCATAGCCGCCAAAAGACTGTTGGAGTCAGGCGGTAAGTACGCCCTGACGATATCGGCTTTTTTTACATATACGTGATCCAAAAATCCCGGATCTTGGTGAGTAAAACCATTGTGACCCTGCCGCCATACGTGGGAAGTAATGAGATAATTTAGCGACGCAATGGGTTTCCGCCACGAGATATCCATGGCGGCATCCAGCCATTTGGCATGCTGGTTGAACATCGAGCTTACAATATGTATGAACGCCTCGTAGCAGGTGAAAAGCCCATGCCTGCCGGTGAGAAGGTATCCTTCCAGCCATCCTTGGCATTGGTGTTCGCTCAATACTTCCATTACGCGGCCGGAAGGCGCTACATTGTCATCATCCTTTGTATATGTACCCATCCACTGTCGGTCAGTTACCTCGAAGACCGCGCCAAGACCGTTTGAATTTACTTCGTCCGGACCAAAAAGTCGAAAATTAGTTTGGTTAATTTTTATAACGTCACGTAAGTATTTCGCAAAGGCGCGCGTCGCTCCTTCTCCCATTTCCCCCCTCTTGTGCACAGATACGCCATACTTTTTTAGTTCCGGTAACTTGAGCTTCTTTAGGAGAAGCCCCGCATTCGCATGCAGATTAGCCCCCATACGGCTACGCCCTTTCGGTGCCAGTGCCAAAAGCTCTGGTACAAGCTTCCCTTTTTTGTCGAAAAGCTCTTCGGGTTTGTAGCTTTTGAGCCACGAAGCAAACTCGTCGAAGTGCTTTTTGTTGGTCTTAAGGCCCCCGTAGATGACCTGATGTGAGCGATGTGTTCCCGTATTGCGTCTGCCGTCAATGGCTTCTGGCCCTGTCCAACCCTTCGGAGTTGTTAAAATAATCATTGGCCAACGCGGGCGTTCGGCAGTTCCCCCTTTGCGCGCATTTTTTTGTATACGCCTTATATCTTCTACGGCCGCATCTAAAACTTGGGCAAATTTTTGGTGCATGCTTTTGGGCTCTTCTCCTTCAACAATGTAGGGCATCCATCCGTAGCCCAAGAAAAGCTCTTGGAGCTCTTTGCGCGGTATTGAAGCAAGAATGGTCGGATTCGATATTTTATGCCCGTTTAAATGCAGTATTGGTAAAACCGCGCCGTCACTTGAAGGGTTTAGAAACTTGTTAGAATGCCACGCGGTTGCCAAAGGACCTGTCTCCGCTTCCCCGTCACCCACCACGCAAGCCACAACCAATTCCGGGTTATCAAACACAGCGCCGAATGCGTGAGAGAGAGAATAACCAAGCTCTCCACCTTCGTGGATGGAGCCCGGAGTCGCCGGCGTGGCATGGCTGCCCACGCCACCAGGAAATGAGAATTGCTTAAAAAGCTTCTTCATTCCTTTTTCGGACCTAGTGATGTGTGGATACACTTCACTATACGTGCCTTCTAGGTAAGTGTTCGCGATAACAGCTGGCCCGCCGTGTCCGGGGCCAGAAATATAGATCATATTGAGATCGTATTTTTTTATTGCACGGTTTAAATGCACGTAAATAAAATTCTGGCCCGGTGAAGTTCCCCAGTGTCCCATAAGGAGGGGTTTAATGTCTTCCTGCTTTAGTGGGCGCCTCATCAACGGGTTATCATAAAGATATATCTGTCCAATTGAAAGGTAATTGGCCGCGCGCCAATACGCATCCATTTTGGTGACGGTATTTTCTGGCAGGTAGTTGCGGGTTTTTTTCATATTCTTGGAGGGCATTGTGAAGCAATAAGCGTAACTATGTTAACAATATCTTTTGCACTCGCTCCGCGGGAAAGGTCACTCATCGGCTTATTCATTCCTTGCAAAATAGGCCCGAGAGCAACTGATCCGGGTATTAAATTTGCCACTAGCTTATAGGCAATATTCGCAGAATCAAGGGAAGGAAAAATGAGAATATTTGCCGTGCCAGCGAGGGAACTTTTTGGTGTTTTTCGCTGTGCTATAGAAGGTATGAGCGCCGCGTCTGCCTGTATTTCTCCGTCAAACAATAGCTTCGGGCGACGTGCGCGCAAAATTTCAGCCGCATTTTTAACGGTGTCAACAGAAAGGCCGGCTCCGGATCCGTGTGTGCTATACGAAAGAAGTGCTACTCGCGGCTCATCACCTACAACAAGCGAACGCGCATCGACCGAGGCGATTGCTATATCGGCAAGCTGCTCGGCAGTCGGCTCTGGCACAACAGCACAATCGGCAAAGGTAAAAATTTCTTCTTTATCCCCTCCGCGAAAAACCGGCAGCACCATGTACATAGAACTTGAGACTGTTTGTATGCCCTCTGCCTTTCCGATGAGCCATAAGCCCGCTCTAACCACTTCAGCGGTCGTGCGCACAGCTCCAGCCACCAAACCGTCGGCTTCGCCCAAACGTAAAAGATACATACCATAATAAAGCGGGTCTAAGGCAAGTTCCCGCGCTTTTTCTGGAGAAAGTTCATCTTTAGTCCCCACTTTTGGCGAACGAATTTCCAGGAGCAGTTTTTCAAGTTCTTGGCTACGTTTTTCGTCTACTTCTACAAACACCGGCTCAGCCAGTTTTTCATCTTTGAGTATCCGTGCCGCTTCTTGTATCCGCTCGTCACCCGTTTCGGGTAAAAGTATCTTCCGCAAATACCCTTGAGTGGCACGGGGACGAAGTTGGGTTAAAAAGTCATTCATGCAAAGGGAAATTAATTAATAATGTCGTGACGTAATATCTCTAAACTAACACTAACCATTTAGTCTTACTCTTGTCAAAAATTAGTGCCTTCATTATAATTTTGTTGTTTCTTAAGGAGGGGATATGTTTTCAGTTATTAAAAACAAGATCCTGTTAACTAAGCGAGAAAGTCGGTACTCTTCGTTCATTTCCCAATACTGGCCGAGGCCGGGAAAAGTTTTGAACGGCATTTGGACAAGCCCGTTGACTATTTTGGTGCTTGAACCAAACGGCTCCATTAGTTCAGTCCGGACTTCGCTGGAGCCGGGACGAAATTTCTACAACGCAGTTATGGCGGTTTTGGAGGAAGAGGGCCACAACCCGGGGACGCTTATAGACGAAGTCTTTCAGTTCTTGCGGGTGGAGGAACGCCGTCACACGGATGATTGTTTAATTGTTCGCCGTAAATATGTTATGGAGGTAGCGGCATGAAACAAACATTGGGGCGATTTTTGTTGGAAGGATTCCAGCAGAAGTCGCCCCTTTCTGCTTTTCAATTTAGCTGTATCTTTTCTTTATTTGTCATTGCGAGGAGCGTAAGCGACGAAGCAATCTTTTATTAGATTGCCACGCCCCATTCGGGGCTCGCAACGACAGAATTATTCAACAGTAACTGATTTTGCCAAGTTGCGCGGGCGGTCCACGTCGCGGCCCAAAGCTACCGCCACGTGGTACGCAAATAATTGTAAAGGTATGGTGTTCAGCAAAGGCTCAAGTAATTCCATAGTTTTTGGGACGTAAATAATTTCATCCGCAACTTCTTTGGCTTCCTCGTCGCCCTCGTTGGCGATAATTAACGTTCTTGCCCCACGAGCGCGAACTTCCTGAATGCTGCTTTTCATTTTTTCATAGAGCTGGTTTTTGGTCAAAATGGCAACCACAGGAACATCTTTAGAAACCAGCGCCAAAGGCCCGTGCTTAAGTTCCCCGCCGGAAAAACCTTCGGCGTGAATGTAAGAGGTCTCTTTCAGCTTCATAGTCCCTTCCAAAGCCACCGGATAATTTATGCCGCGGCCAATAAAAAGAATACTTTGATATTGTTTATACTGCTGCGCAATATTTTTAATAAAATCATCCTGCTTTAAAATTTCATTCATTTTTTCGGGAATTTCCAAAAGGGATTCCAACATTCTTTTTCCCGTGGCCACCGATGTGCTTTTTAGCCTGCCGAACTGCAAAGCATACAAAAGCAAAACCGCCACCATATTTGTGTAAGCCTTAGTAGAGGCCACAGAAAGTTCCGGTCCTGCGTGAATGTAAGTACCAGCACTGGTTTCGCGCGCAATGGTTGAACCAACCACGTTAATAATGCCGCGCACTACCGCGCCTTTTCTTTTGGCTTCCCGCACGGCCATTAAAGTGTCTGCGGTTTCGCCGGATTGAGAAATGGCAAAAACTAAAGTTTTTTTGTCTAAGATAGGGTCCCGGTATCTAAATTCAGATGAAAAGTCCACTTCTGTGGGCAAGTTTGCCAAACGTTCAAAAGCGTATTTAGCAATAAGGCCCGTGTACCTAGCCGTACCTTCTGCAATTATGACAACGCGATTTATTTTGCGCATTTCCTCGTCGCTCATGTTCAAACCGCCCAGCCTTGCAGTACCTTCTTCCATGTTCACGCGGCCGCGAATGGCATCTTCAAATACCGTAGGCTGATCAAAAATTTCCTTGAGCATAAAATTTTCAAAGCCCCCCTTTTGCGCTTTTTCTTGATTCCAATCAACGATGATTACTTTACCTAAAGGACCTCTAACATTAATTGGTAAAACATCACGGTCATTTAAAAATTGAACTCTTTTAGTATGAGGTAATAAAGGAGTAACATCACTAGCAATAAATATTTCTCCTTCACCAAACCCTATTACAACTGGACTACCTAGCCTCGCTGCGACTAATTCCTCAGGACTATCGACATGCATCACCAAAATTCCATATGTGCCCCTAACTTTATACAAAGCATTTTTTACCGCATTCTGCAAAATTGGCGATGTTGAATAGCTTTCGCCTTTCTTTTCTAAAAGTTGATACTCCCTTAAAATTAAAGCCCCTAAAACTTCCGTATCAGTGTCCGATTTAAACTTAACCCCTTCTTTTTCTAATTGCTTTTTCAACTCGCGATAGTTCTCAATTATCCCATTATGGACAATAGCTAGTTTTTCATCTACGACGTGTGGATGAGCATTGAATTCAGTAACTCCTCCATGCGTAGCCCAGCGTGTATGTGCAATTCCAATATTACCCAGCAAATTTTTACCTTCAATTTTTTTGGCCAACATTTCTACTTTTCCCACTTCCCGAACTATACCAATTTTGCCATTATCTAAAACCGCCACTCCTGCACTGTCGTAGCCACGATATTCCAAATCGCGCAATCCTTGTAAAAGAATTGGCAGAGCTTGTTTATTTCCAATATAACCAACAATTCCGCACATATTTATTGTTTATAATTATCCAACCATTCCAAAATTATTCTATTGTGCCTGTCATCTTTCCTTGACTCCACAAAATGCGGCAAAAAATATTTTCCTTGGTTTCCCTTCAAAAAATTCTTTAACTCTTCTATGCCGCCTAGCGAATGAATTCGTTTTTTAATTTTATTCTCAAGTGATTCTTTCATTTTCATACTTTTCTCATCAGAAAAATTTTCTTTTTCTTCGTCCATCAAAAGTAAATTAAAAACTTCCTGAAATACCTGCTTAACTTCAGCCACAATCGGGTCTTTCGACTCAGGTTGATAACTTCCTTTTTCAATATTCATAAATTTATAATTTCTCCCAGTTAAATTCAAAAATTAACTTCTGCGTCTCATAAATTGCTTCATTTTGAATAACTACACCTACCGGATTTTCTTTTTCGTCCAGTCCCAAATGCGCAACTTTTCCGGCGTAAATAATTTCATGGGTAGACTTTATGTCTTTTCCGCCCGTTGGCATTTGCTTTCTTTCATCCAAACCCGCCAACTGCCCGCCTTCACCCAGGGAAATAATTTTTACGCTAATTTTTTTTGCAATGCGTTTTTTGCTAAAATCCGGCATAGCCTCGTAAACGTTCTTGCGATCTTTTACAGTTGAGGATGAATATAAAGAATATTCTTTATTTTGAAGTTTGGCGACTTCTTGTAAAACATCTTCCAAAATTAATTTAATCCCTTGTCCGCCTTCGTACAATTTTACCGCCGGCTTGCCTCCCTGTTTTTCAAACAGGGTCTTAATAAGAGGTAGGCTTTGCTCAATGTGCCCACGGACTTCGTCTAAACCTTCTTTTTTCTGGTCTATTGCAGCCAGTAATTTTTCCGGCGGCTCTGCAATAAAATATTGTTTGGACTCTTTATTGTAATAGGACACTATGCCCATATCCATTAGCGCCTTTAAAATATCGTAACTTGTGCCGCGGTTAACTTTGGACTTGGCAGATATTTCCCTAACAGACGAAGGCCCAAGTTCAATAAGCGCCAAATACACGGCAATTTCTTTTTCCGAAAGTCCGAAGTTCTTTAAAATGACTTCTATTTGCATATTTCAGATAATACTCCTTGATTTATATCTTGTCAAGATTTTTCCTGCAAAAAATGTGCATAAATTAAAATAACCCTTATATAAGGGTTATTTTAATTAGACATTAGATATATATTGCCTACAATTATACCCTATACACATAAATTTCGTGCTCTTTGGGCAAATGGTATTTTTCCGAATGTATCATATTCGGAAAAGGAAAATCGCGTACTACTGCCACACTGCCCGGTTTCATTTCTGCTCTGAACTTGTCACAAATCCTGCCCATAAGATGCGGGTATAAGTAGCAGTAAATAATATTTGCCTGCGACCAGTCTTGTTTGAAAAAATCACGCCGTATAAATTTGGCTTTGGAGCGCATAAGAATCTTTTGAATGCGAGCCCATAAATGGGTCCACAAGGTTAACTCATAACCCGTAACTTGTGCGCCCGACAACTTTTCAACCAAAAACACAACTTTCCCGTTGCCGCTGCCTAAGTCATAAAAAGTATCTTTCGATGAAATCTTAAGTTTGTCGACAATTAACTTAATATCGTCAGCATAAGTTGGCACAAAAGGCACGCGGGTAATTAAAAAACCAATAAAGGCGCTGGTAACTACAAAAAGCATTAAGATCGCAAAAAATAAAAATAAAACCAAAATAACTGTAAACATGGCTTTATTATAACATAATAAAAAACCCTCGCTTTAGACGAGAGTTTTTTATAAATAAGGCAGCCACCTACTTTTGCACATACATGCGTATGACTATCATTGGCCCGTGCGCGTTTTACTTCTGAGTTCGGGATGGGATCAGGTAGAGCCGCGCTGGAAATGCCACCCTCGTCGTACTTTATTCCGGGCTTTCGTCCCGATTTATAATCGGGACTCTCGCCCTCCATAAAGTACTCCTCTTTCCAAAAAATCCGTACTCGCTCGCTTACGCTCGCTCCGTTCCTGATTTTTTGGAATCTTGGATAAACCTTTATGGAATAAAATTCAACGAGGATGCACTTAGTTTATGGTCTTATTGCGTTTACTGAATTTTGCGTGGCTATAAAGAATGCTGCGGTTACAAGCAAAATTAACAAAATAACGCCATAAACCTTTAAGTGTTGTCTCATTGTATATACAAATTAACAAATGGCACAAATGAAACGAATAACCACAAATCTGTTAATATCAGTTTCATTTGTGCATCCGTATATTTGTATCTTACACACTCACAAATTGCTAGTCAAAAAAGTTAAAATTTTCGATTGATTAGTACTGCTCGGCTGAACACATTACTGTGCTTACACCTGCAGCCTATAAATCAGTAAACAGTTCACAGTACGCAGTATACAGTATTGCTACTGTCTACTGTTTCCTGTTTACTGAGCACTGATGAAATACGCGGTAGTCTTCCGCGAATCTGTATTATGTATTGCTACATAAAACGAAACCTAGTTTTGTAGACGGCTTCACGCTTATATGCATTCAGCGCTTATCCAAACTAGACCTAGCTACCCCGCCATGCCCTTGACAGGACAACGGGTACACCAGAGGTCTATGCATCTCGGTCCTCTCGTACTAGAGATGCGACTACTCAAGTTTCGAACACCCACAGCAGATAAGGACCAAACTGTCTCACGACGTTTTGAACCCAGCTCGCGTACCACTTTAATATGCGAACAGCATAACCCTTGGGAGCTTCTTCACCCCCAGGATGTGATGAGCCGACATCGTACATAATCCATACTTTCGTATGGGGCAGACTATATCTTGTTCTTGTCAGCGGTTTTAGGATCTGTCTCCATAACCTGCTTTTTTTTGACAAGACTCGGCGTATTATGGAAACAAGTATTAGGTATTATGTATAACGTATTAAGCGCTGCAGACTGCAGTCGCCTTATACCTTATACTATATACTTTATACCTGCTTACATCTTCCCTTTCGGGTCAGTCGTTACGGGGTCAATGACTAGTATTACGTATTATGTATAAAGTATTAGGTGCTGCAGTTGCAGTCACGTTATACCTTATACGTTATACTTTATACTACCCACGACTTCCCACGGTGTTGCCGGTTACTTCTTGTTTCCACTTAAGTAACTACGGGTTCACCGTTATAAGCCGAATTTATTTTCTTAGAATTATTATCACTCCGACTATTACGTCGGAGCAGACGGAACTAAGACACTTAGGTATGAGATTGCTCTCAAAGCACCCCGATTGATGGTTAAGGTGCCAAACCCTCTCGTCGATGTGGACTCTTGGAGAGGATCAGCCTGTTATCCCTAGAGTAACTTTTATCCGTTGGGCTTTGCGTCTTCCACTCGAACGCATCGGATCACTAACTTCCACTTTCGTGCCTGCGCGGGTCGCCGCCCTTGCAGTCAAGCATGCTTATGCGTTTGCACTATCGGCATGATTTCCATCCATGCCTAGCATACCTTAATAAACGCCTCCGTTACCATTTAGGAGGCAACCGCCCCAGTTAAACTACCCACGAGCCACTGTCCCAAAGTAGGTTAGACTTTGGTTAGCAATTTCACTTCTACAGGGTGGTATTTCACCTGTTGCCTCCATTTCAGCTGGCGCCGAAACTTCAAAGGCTCCCACCTAGGCTAAACAATAAAAATAAAATTGCAATGACACGCTATAGTAAAGCTTCATAGGGTCTTTCCGTCTTGCTGCGGGTAGACGGCATCTTTACCGCCATTGTAAGTTCATCGGAATGTTCGTTAAGACAGTCCTCTACTCGTTATGCCATTCGTGCGGGTCGCAACTTACGCGACAAGGAATTTCGCTACCATAGGACAGTTATAGTTACTGCCGGCGTTCATCAGGGCTTGGCCAACCACCTTGCGGCGGTCGGTTTAACCTTCTGACACTGGCCAGGCATCAGCCCGTATACATCAGCTTAACGCTTTAGCACGGACCTAAGTTTTTGGTAAACAGTCGGGAGAGGTCTTTTGTTGCAGCCTAAGTCTTTACTTTTTGGAAGTGATGCTGTTGATAAACCCATTTTTCATATGTTAGAAAATGGATTAGTATATGAATAGCATCGCTGATCGTAAATGAAAGAAAGGGAGGATCCAAGATGACGCCAACGGTATCAATTATGGTCGGAATAGCGCTGTGTCTATTCGCAATCACCGTTCCGGTGGTTCCTGTTCTGTGGGACACGCTCAAGGAACGCTAATGCGTTTGATGGCTGTCGAACGGGGTTGCTTCGCAATCCCGTTTTTTCTTTCTTTAAAATCTTTTTCACTTACAAAAAGTAAAGACTTAGGCAAGGTATATACCTAAGGTACACCTGCTTTTTTGCCGAGTTCCTTAACGAACATTGCTCCGGACGCCTTGGGATTCTCTCCCCATCCACCTGTGTCGGTTTACGGTACGGACACCATTAAACATGATTACGACGGTTTTCTTGGCACCTTGATTCACACTAATTCCCGTTGCCAGGTTTCTTTATACTCTCGAGCTTGAAACCGGCTGCAAGTCCTTTTGGGACCGACAGACAGTAATGAGTTGCGGATTTGCCAACAACTCACCCTACAAGTACAACAACGCAAATAGTCAGATTACGCTAGTGTTATCATGATGCGTCACGCCTTAAATAATTTAATGGTGGTTATGGAATATCAACCATATTTTCCATCGGGTGAATCCCTTGGGACCCACTCTTAGGATCGACTAACCCAGGGACGACGATCGTTGCCCTGGAAACCTTGGATATTCGGCGAAGAGGATTCTCACCTCTATATATATTACTTATTCCAACATTCTTACTTGTACACTGTCCAGCGCCGCTTACGCATACGCCTTCAGCCTGTGTACAACACTCCTCTACCACCAATGCAATGTTACTCGCATTGATCCACGTCTTCGGCACCTAGCTTAGCCCCTATATATTGTCGGCGCAGGATCGCTTGACCAGTGAGCTGTTACGCTTTCTTTAAAGGATGGCTGCTTCTAAGCCAACCTCCTGGTTGTATGGGCAATCCCACATCCTTTGCACTATAGCTAGGATTTGGGGGCCTTAGACGGTGGTGTGGATTCTTCTCCATTTGTCTCGTGAAGCTTAGACCTCACGGACTGACTGCCGAGATCTTGACCAAAAGAATTCGGAGTTTGGTTGGAGCCTACCGATTGCTCAGCAGGTTTCCATTCAGTGCTCTACCTCTTTTGGGAACTCTCGACGCTAGCCCTAAAGCTATTTCGAGGAGAACCAGCTATCACCCGGTTCGATTGGAATTTCTCCCCTACGCACAGCTCATCCCCTATTTTTGCAGCAATAGTGGGTTCGGACCTCCCGTTGCTTTTACACAACGTTCATCCTGGCCATGCGTAGCTCACGCGGGTTTCGGGTCTAACTCATGCGACATATAAGTAGGTATAAAGTATTACGTATTAAGTATTAGGTATCAGGGCAAATGCCGAGATACGTTATACCTTATACTTCATACTTTATACAAACTTATTACGGACTATTCATCCTCGCTTTCACTACACTTTCGTCTTTGTTAAGACTTAAGTAAGCCGCATAAGATTAACTCGTTGGATCATTCTTCAATAGGCACGCGGTTAGCCATCACAGATACACTGATTTACACTGATTTCGCAGATATATATAGATTTAATCTATATATAAATCTGTGTTATCTGCGTCCATCAGAGTATCTGTGATCGGGCCTTCCACTCCTTGTAAGTATACGGTTTCAGATACTATTTCATTCCCCTTCCGGGGTGCTTTTCACCTTTCCCTCACGGTACTTGTTCACTATCGGTCAATATGAGTATTTAGCCTTAGATCTTAGTCGACCTGATTTCCGACCAGATTTCTCGTGTCTGGTCGTACTCAAGAAAAAGTTAGGAAATTGCATGGTTTTTCGCGATACGGGACTATCACCCTCTTTGGTCCGCCGTTCCAGGCGTGTTCTGCTAAACAGCAAACATAATTCCCTGCCCCTTTACAGCGGGGCAATAACTTCCACTTATAACACCTAATTAGCAACGACTGTAATCTTTAATTCTCCGCCTTGCGGCTTTGAAAACACTAATTAAGTTTGGGCTAATAAAGCAAGTATAAAGTATTATGTATAACGTATTACGCATCCGGGCAAAAAGCCAAGATACTTTATACCTTATACTCTATACTTTATACAAACTCTATATACTTCCGCTTTCGCTCGCCACTACTAACGGAATCTCGTTTCGTATTGCTACGAAATTGATTTATTTTCCACGTGCTACTGAGATGTTTCACTTCGCACGGTTCCCGCATACTATACCCCACGGCATAGCAGCACATACTCTTCCAGTATGTGGGTTTCCCCATTCGGACATCCACGGATCAAAGCTCTGTTGCCAGCTCCCCGAGGCTTTTCGTAGGCTCAAACGTCCTTCATCGGCTCATATTACCTAGGCATCCACCGTATACCCTTAACTTATTTTAACTTTTACAAACTGATTAACACTTACGAGAACGGATTAACACGGAGTCCGTGTCCTTCCGTTGCCCTCATCTGTGTTCATCTGTTTGCTTATATTTGACTAGCAATTTGTGACTACCATCCCTCGGCAAGAGTGATGATAAACAAAAAGCTTAAGGATACAATGTTCTAGAATTATCTAGATTAAACTTACATGTCTAAACAACTACTGTTGTTTAGATCTACCCATAAGTCATCCACGTCTGATTCTAATACGTGGTGACTTATTTTATTTAGTTTTTAAAGATCTGTCCGATTCAAAACCGTAACCAAACTGATTAACACTGACGAGAACGGATTAACACGGAGTCCGTGTCCTTCCGTTGCCCTCATCTGTGTTCGTCTGTTTGTTTTCTTACCACCATATAGCTACTGCTCAAACCGTTCTGCTAGCCTGATACCCAAAGTAATATTGGTACGCTTAGAGATCCGTGAGCAGTAAATATATAGTGATAAATTTTGATAAAGAGCTATTCTACCCCGACGCTGCGGTCGGGGTGCCCCGAAGGGGCACAAAAAAACCGCATTTAGCGGCAGTAAAGGCACAATTTAAATTGGCCGTTTACATAAACCGCTTTTTGGTGACTAAATTTAATGTTTTTAACATAGGCGCTGCTACCTTTGTTTAATGTAAAGATATTCTAAATTATTATGAGGTGGATGTCAAGAGAAACCCTATAAAATTTGCCTATTAAATATGCCTTATATAAGAGCTTTTTTATATCCATAAAACACTGTTCCACAGAATAACCACAAGGGTAAGGATGTAGGAATTCGGAATTAGGAGATAGACAGGTCACTTATTAATTCCTAATTCCGTCCGTTGACTCCCTCCCCGCCTTTTGCTAACCTCCAAACATTCGAGTTAAAAAACAAAGGGGGAGTTCAAATGAGCTTTGAGGTATCATTTCCTTTTCTGGTGAAAGTCAGGGGGAGCATTACAACTGAGATAGAAAAAACAAATTTTCTTTCCACACTTCACAGCCGTGTGCCAAAAGACAGCAATAGGGTGTTTATTGACCTGGGAGAAGACGGTTTAAACGTGACGCCGAAATTAGCTGAAGCGTTGTGGCTCGCAAAGGAAGTTACTCTTAGGGAACACACGATTGTCTTTCTGGATCGACGAGGTGAAATAAAGAAAACGCTCAATTGCTATAAGGGCATTGGAGACAGCTTTTCCTACATATCCGATACAAATGAAATATAGCAACCCTTGTCGCATCCAAAACGGCGGGCGGACACGAAATTCGTGTTCCGACCCGCCGTTTTTTAATGTTGACCTCAAGGCAGGCTTTTGCTAACCTCCAAAGTATCCCGCGCCGCAAAGCACGGTAAAACTGGAGGACCAATGATCTTTAAATTGTCAAAAAAAGAAACTAATGGGGTTGTTGTACTGACACTATCCGGTCGCTTAACCAGCCCAGAACCAGATGATGTAATCAATCCGCTACTGGTATTGCGTAATGCTATTGGCGAAGAAAAAGCCAGAGGTAATAGAAAAATCCTCCTTAATTTGAAGGATGCCACTTATATCAGCAGTGCAGGATTGGGGCAACTGATTACGGCGATAGGAACCATTACCCAAATGGTTTGTAGTTCCTGCGGTGTGCCTGTTTCTAGGGACAAAAACGAGAATTTCGAAAAGTGCGCCAACTGCGGCAGTTCGGAACAAAAAAATTGGGGGCAGGTTAGACTTTCAAATTTACGCCTTCAACCCGAGGACCTAATCAATTTCACCAAACTCAACACTGTCCTCGATATTCACCCCGACGAAGAGGACGCACTCGTCAAGTTTACATAGGCCGAGCGATGACAATCACGAACGCAAAACGGCGGGCGGTGTGCCTCTGGCACATCCGACCCGCTTTTGTTTTTGTATTGACCTAACGGTAGCGTTTTGCTAACTTTTTATTAGTGATTAGGAGGTTCTTATGAAGATTGATGAAAAGGTTCTCCGCGTTGTGACTGTTGTTGGAGAGGAAGAACGAACAGGCCTTGATGAATTGACAAAAGTACTTCGGGAAAATCCAGAAGGCAATACCGTAGTGCTTTTCGACGAGCTGCGCATGAGTCTTCAATTCTTCAATGAGCTATGCGACCGCGTAAAAAGCTTCTCCAAGGAGGTCGATGAACATCAGGGCTTTCTTGCAATGGTCGGAGACCGTCTCATATTGAGCGACAGAATGAGCGGTAGCGGCATTACAATCTTTCCCACTCTCGAACAGGCTGTGAGCGCCGTTGAGTCCAGCATTTTTCAGCAAGATGACGGTGATTAGTAACCCTTTATCACGAACGCAAAACGGCGGGCGGTCTCCCTACAGGAGATCCGACCCGCCGTTTTTTAATGTTGACCTCAAGGCAGGCTTTTGCTAACCTCCTATTACCTGTGCGGAGCACGGGTAAAGAGGGGGAAATGATAAAAATCGGGTATATAGAAATCACGAAAGAGTGGATTAACGGTATTATAGTAATTTCTCATTCAGGAAGCTTTACCGGCCACAATCTGAACCTGCTTCTGGCTGAATGCCTGCAAGATACAAAGAAGGTCGTGCTGAACCTGAAAGAAGCGGTCATTTATAAGTGCGGCTTTTCGGAAATAGCTCGCTTCCACAAAGAAAACGCCAAGGACGTTCGGCTGATTGTTGTGGTTGGCCAAGCAGATAAGCTAGCAAAGAAAGGTAAGGAAATGCTGTTAAGCCAAGACATAACTGTCGATAGCGTCGACGCCGCGATTGAAATCTTAAACCGTGAAGAAGCCCAAGCCTCGTAAGGGACGGTGTGCGCAAAAGCACACCGCCCCTTTGTTTTTATTTACTTCAACTGTATTATTTCAAACTATAAATAAATTTATAGAAAACTATAATTTGAAAAGCCTGCAGTAAAAAAAATACGGCCGCTAAATAATAGGCTGTTCGAATATATTGTTTTTGCAAAAGCTTAAGCCAGCCTAAACCGTAAATAAAAAAAATAAGCGGACAAAGGGTAAAAAAATAATACAACCTCAATCCGAAAGTGCTCCCCATAGGCAATAGCAAAACTATACTGGGAACTAAAAACCATAGCCACAAAACAAAACGCAAATTATGTATTGGCGTAAGATTTAAATTCCAGGAGAGAGTTTTGGGATTTTTAATATCAAAACGCAAAAAATATATTATTGGCAGACACAAAATACCCAAAGCCGCTACAAATTTATAGCCAATTATATCAACAATGTCGAACATTGGGTTAACTAAAATTGCCGGCGAAAGCCAAAAACCAAAATACTCAACTAAGCGCGTAGAAATAGGAAGATAAATATTATCCCCGCCCGCCAATAAAAATAGTGCTCTGATATTAGAAAAATTATTGGTAAACTCGTAATACAGGTAAGGGCTGTTAAGGGCTAAGCAAATAACTACAAACAATAACCATAACTTTACAGAAAGTTTTAATTTTTTAAATACAATTACCGAAAGCAACATTAACGGCAAAGCAACCATAGGTACAGCGTGAAGTTGAATGGCCACACCAAACCCTGTTGCTAGCAAAAAAACATTTTTATATTCATTTCGCTTTTCTAAAAGCTCAACTAAAGCATAAAAGAAAAGTAGCACAAAAAACGGTACGGGATTGGGGTTGGAAATATATTTTTCTGTTTGTACCGTAAATAAAGAAACCGCCATCATTACACAAACCGTATAGGCCAAAAACGCGTTTTGCCACCATTTTTTTACTACAAAAAACGAGAGCGCAATTGTAGCCAGCGAGAAAAATAAACTTGCCCACACTAAAGAGTAAGGGGCAAAATTTCCTAAGCGTGCAAACGGAAAAAGTAAATAATAATAGATAGGGCCAAAGTGAAAGCCGCCCATTTGCGAAACCGGCCCCAAAAAAACCCACTGCCCTTGTCTTAACTGATCTACCACTCCTAAATCGCGGTAAAGCTCGTGAATTGCGTAGGTGGAATGCAGTTGCGGGTCGGGAAAACCTAAAATCGCCGCTAAAGCTAATATTAAAATTAAAATATTGTATTTTTTTAATGTTTCCATTATTTTTGCTCAACCTTTAAGCATAAATTCCGCTCTTCGCATTGGCTAATTTCAAAAATCGTGTACGCTCCCCTGCTTGGCCTGCTTGATACCTCAAGCCCGTTTGTTTTTAAATAATAGTGGAATTGATTTATGTCTAAAGCCTTATTTATTATAAGGTATTCATTTTGTCGGCTTAATTTTATTTCCGAAAATATCTTTTGAATATTTTGGTCAGATAACTCGGGCCTGTAAATAAAATTGTAAAAAACTCCTACGGATACGCCTTGAAGCAAAATATAACAAACCAAAATAAACCAAAAATAATTTTTGGAAAATTCGTAGAGTGAGTTTAGCCACCAGGCAAAAACTATAATTGGCAAAGGCCACATAACCAAAAAATAATAGTAAATTGGCTGAACGGGAAATATTAAATACATAGCGAGGCCCGAAAACAACCAGCTAAGTAATATAAACTTTCCGGGAAGTAAAATTTCTGCTTGTGGTGGCCTAAAACCTTTTCTCAATATTAGCCAAACCATAGCCAAAATTATTAACCCGGCTAAACCTATGGCTGTAAAAAACCAGGGCGCGTATGTGGGATAAAAGCTGAATGAACCGTCTTTAAAAATTAGTATACTGCCAAAAAAATTAAACAAACCGCCTATTATGCCCAAGCGGCTACCGCCGGCGGTTTGCTCTCCCCCAATGGCAAACAATGCCCTGCTTAAAGCAAAATTATTTTGGAATTCATAAATAATAAAAGGTAAATAACAAACGCAAAACACAAGCAAAGCTAATATTACATTTAAAACTTTTGGCTTAATTTTATATTTTATTAAAAACGCAAGCAGCATAATTGACATTATCACCAAAGCTGTGGTGTGCAGTTGAGTGGCTATGCCTAAAGTTAATCCCAAAGCCAAATAATTAATAACTGAATTGCTTTCTTTAAATTTCGTTAACAAATAAGCAAACACCAGCATAAAAAATGGCAAATAGTTTGGGTTGGAAACATAATAAGCATTTTGGATGTCAAATAAACTTAAGGTTAAAAGCCCCACGGCAAGAATTGCGACGTGGGGATTTTTAAACCATCTTTTACATAATAAATAAAGCACCGGCAAAGACAGTACTGAAAAAAAGGCGCTGGAAAAAGTAGCGCCGTATGGCCTAAAGTTAAATAAAGCCACAAACACAGCCTCTATATAATAGTAAACAGCTCCAAAATAAAACCCGCCTAAAGCGGAAGAGGGGCCAAGCAGTGGGTAAATATGGTTATTATTCAAATCCCAAATTATTTGCAGGTCTCTGTAAAGTTCACCTACCTGCCCATAAGTTGCAACCGGCAGCAAAATCAGTCTTAAAATCGCAGCAATAAAAATAAGAACCAATACCAGCCTAACTGGCCGTGATATTGATAAAAGCTTTCTGTTAACAAAACTATAAAGATGCAAGTAACTAAATTTAATCTTTGACTTCATTAACTATATTGGGTTTAGAGTCAACCAATATTACATCAAAACGTATACTGCCTATGTGCTGGCCCCGGTCTGTTAAAACATTTACCTTCCAGCGTCCGGGCTCGGGGTTAGATTTTATTGAATAAGTCCTAAAGCCTCCCTTACGGCCGCCGACTACGGAAAGGCTTGTTTTGTTTTGGGTTACCCATTCCCCGGTTTTGTCATCCTTTTTTTGCCACTCATGAAAAATTTGCATTTTAAAAGCCTGGGGTGAAAATATAGCGCTATAAACATATAAGGGCTGACCTTTTTGTTTATGGATATCGGGGTACAAACTCAAAAAACTTAAGCGGCCTTTGGGCTCTGCGCCAACCTCATAATTACCCTGCGTATTCCTTCTTAAACTATGGTAAACGCCCGCGTCTTTAAGGGACAGCGGAAAGGGAGGGATTAAGTTCGTAAAATAAAGTACGTTCATTACCGCAAAAATACAAAGTATAGAGAGAATTAAAATATTTCTGCTTCGAAAAAATTCTTCTTTTGCGGCTGACTTAAGTAGGAAAATAAACAGCGCTATTACTAAAAGTGAAACTAAACCTGAAACAATAAACATCCATGCCCCTATTTTGTGTGAAAGTATAGGCACAAAAAATATGGCAAAGGTAAAAATAGACAAAAAATACAAAGAAATTTGGAAAACTAAACGAACGTAATGGCGCTTAAAAGATTCGTTTGCCCAAAAAGCCAGAGCCAAAATTAATAAAAACGGCCAGCTTACAGATATGTCTGCACTGCGGAAATAAGAAACTAAAAAGGTGGAAAGCATACCCCCAAAAAAGAACTGGAGAATGTTGACCAGCCAAAAATGCGCTTTGGAGGGGTTGGCTTCATCGCCCTCATTTTTTTCCAGCCAGTGGACTAAAATAATACAAGTCCCCACAATTACCAAATTGGCAATAATCCAGACGTTTTGCCAATACAAGCTTACCGCTTGGATTGTAAGAATGTCCACAACGAACCCGCCAAGCAAAAATAACGACGAAACCGGCCGTTCGTATTTTCCGTACCAAGTTTTAATTTTCAATATTACCATATTAACTAATTAAACTCAAAAATTCTTTTTCATTTAAAATTTTTACTCCTAATTTTTCGTCCCGATAGTAGAAACTTCGTTTCACTACGGGACTTCATTCTATCATTTTTAAAAATTCAGCTTCGCTTAGAATTTTTACTCCTAAGGAATTCGCTTTTTGCGCCTTTGATCCCGGTTCGCTTCCCACAACAACATAGTCGGTATTTTTGGAAACTGATGAAACCCAATCCCCGCCGGCGGCGCGGATTTTTTCTTTTGCCTGGTCTCGCGATAAAGATTCTAATGTCCCGGTAACTACAACTTTTTTGCCCAAAAGCGGTCCGGATTTTTTTGGAGAGGACTGATGCGCTATTTGCACTCCGTTTTTTAAAAGTTTACGCACGAAATCTAAATTATGCCCGTCCTGAAAAAAATTGTAAATAGATTTAGCCACGGCTCCGCCAATGTTTTCTATTGAATCAAATTCCTCAAAACCCGCGCTTTGTAATTTTTCAATGGACCCGAAATGTTCTGCGAGATCAATTGCAGTCTCTTCGCCTACATGCAAAATACCGAGTGAATAAATAAATTTAGCTAAGGATATTTTTTTGTGGTCGTTAATGGATTTTATAATATTTTCAGCGGATTTTTCCCCAAACCTTTCAAGCGGCTCAATGTCTTCTTTTTTCAACGTAAAAATATCCGCGGCATCACTAATAAGCCCTTCGTCTTTAAACCGCTCAATAATTTTTGGGCCAATAGTGTAAATCTCAAACGCGTTTACCAGGTGCCCTATGGCGCGAAGATTCTTAGCCGGACAGTTGCGGTTTACGCAAACCGTGGCTGCGCCTTTTTCGTCGCCGGCTGATATCATTTGCCGCTCCGTAGACGATCCGCATACCGGACATTTTTTGGGCATCTTAAAAATTTTTTCTTTGCCGCTGCGCATTTTTTGCAGGACTTCAACAATTTGGGGAATAACATCGCCCGCCCTTTGGACGACCACGGTGTCGCCAATTTTAAGTCCCAGGCGGTTAATTTCATCTTCGTTGTGAAGTGATGCGCGCGCAACAGTAACCCCGCCCACCTCCACGGGCTTCATAATTGCCACAGGAGTTAAATTCCCCTGCCTGCCGACTTGGACTTTTATATCTTCAACAATGGTAGTAGCTTTTTTTGCGGCAAACTTAAAAGCAATACTGCCGCGCGGCGCTTTGCCTACCACGCCAAGGCGGTTAAATGTCGCGCGCTCATTAACCTGGACAACTATGCCGTCTATTTCAAAAGATAATTTGTCGCGTAATTTTTCTATTTCTTTTTTATAAACAAAAACTTCAGCCAAATTCCTGCAAACTTTGCTGTGCTTATCTGTCACAAAACCCAAAGCCTGGGCCATAAAATGTTCCTGTTCATGAGTTTGCTGGCCTAAATCTGTAACCAAGGCATAGGCATGCCAGGAAAGGTCGCGGCTCGAGGAAATTTGCGGGTCCAGCTGCCTGACACTGCCGGCCGCCGCGTTGCGGGGATTTGCAAAAATAACCTCTCCGTTTTTTTCCTGCCTTCGGTTTAACTCCATAAAAGCCTTTTTGCTCATTAAAGTTTCGCCCCTAAATTCAACGCGTTTATTTTTCGGCAAATTTTTTTTAAGCATTTGCAAAACTGCGTCCGGAATTTTTTGAGTATTATTTAACTCTAAATTCAGCCTCAAAGGAATGGCGCGTATGGTTTTTAAATTCTGGGTAATATCTTCGCCTACAAAACCGTCACCCCGCGTTGCCCCAACTAAAAACCGGCCATCTTGAAAAACCAAACTTGTGGCAAGCCCGTCAAATTTTAATTCGCACATATAACTCCACGAAGCCGTAGGCTCTAATTTTTTTATGCGGTCTTCCCAGTCCTGCATTTCCTCTTCGGAAAACGCGTCGTTTAAAGACATCATCCTAGAGCCGTGTTTGACCTTAACAAATTTATCCAGCGGCTTGCCGCCAATCCTCTGGGTTGGCGAATTTAAGGAAGTTAAAGCCGGAAATTGCGCTTCTAATGCTTTTAGCTCCCGGGTCAGTGAGTCATAAACGTCATCGGTAACTTTTGGATCATCTAAAACATGGTAGCGGTAGCGCAAATCTTCTATTTGGCCGCTTAATTTTTCTATTCTGCTTTTTGCTTCAGATAGGTTCATAATTTAGTATAATTATACAATTTTTCAGCGTAGATATCCACAGCACAATTTGTGTTAGAATCAAGCTAAGATAACAAACAAAAATAGCTTCAACTAACCAAGACTCATGGCCTTCCGCAAAACAAAATTTGAACTTTCCCCCAGGCTCAAACTCGGAGTCGGAAGAGGCTATTCCCAAAATCAAATATTGAAACTTGCGGCAATTCTTTGCCTGGTGCTTGCTTTGGGCCTAACGGTTAACGCCATTAGGCTTATGGTTAAAGGCAATGGCCAAAAAAGCCCGCAACCGGAAGTTTTAGGGGCAAGTACTGACAATAGCAGTGCGCCGACCATTGAATTTACCAGCTATACAGTAGAAAAAGGTGATACTTTATTCAACATTAGCCAAAAACTAAACATTAGCTGGACTAGCTTGGCAGCAATAAATAGTTTAAAAAGTCCTTTTTACCTAAAACCCGGACAAACTTTAAAGGTTCCCAAACAATAAAAAACAAAAAAACCTCCACCGGTCGGTGGAGGTTTTTTTAAATTGCTTTAGTCGCTTGGCACTTCTACTTTTACTTTCCTGCCAACCTGTCCATTTTCCGTCCTAATAATTACACCTGTCTTGCCTACATAGGGCAGGCCTTTGCCAATGTTGCCGGTGTTGTCGAAGGTAGATACCGTGTAAAAAATTGTACCCGGGCTGCTGGGGTTGGTAATAATTAATTCTTGCTGCAAATTCGGATTCAAGGTCCAGCTTGCACAATTCATATTGGAATTTGGAATAAGCGCAATAGAACCGTTACTACCAAGGTTTGGGACACTAGCGTCAACACCGCATGAAGTCGGGTCTGAAACCGGGGCAATCCAATAACCATCGCCGACATTTTCAACGCTGCAAGGCGCACTGGGGTAAGGTCCGTTGGGATTTGGGTCCCACTCACATAAATAAGCAAACAAATAGGAACCGGGCGGGGCGGAAGAGAATTTCAGCACTATTTTGCCAAAGTCACAGCCGCTATCTTGGGCTCCTGTCGGGCAAAATTCGTATATCTTTTTAGTATTACTAAAGTGCGAACCGGTTTGGATATAGTCTGAAAAACTGGCATTGGTGGTGGTGCTTAGCTCCGGGGCGCCTTTTAACGATACATTATTGTTAAAGGAACTTATATAGCTGTCGGGGTCTTCTAGATTCCTGATATAGTTAAAAAATGCCTGCTCCCCAACTCCGGTAGCACCATAAAGAGACCCTTCTGTTTTTAGCAGGTCGCTTGAGCTTTTTACCTCAATGAAAATAATGGTAGTCAGGCTGAAAGAAATGGCCAAAACTGCCGACAACAATAAAATGCCTAAAATTAAAGTTACGCCTGCCTGACTGTTTTGATTTTTATTCTTTTGGAAGGTCATATTTTGTCGTTGAAACTGAAGTTTGATAATAAATAGGCAATTGCTCGCCTGTGGGAAGCCTAACAATAAACTTTGCAACAATTGCCACCATGGGCTGGACTTCGACTAAACCACCGTCATCTATATAAGGGTCTTTAAGCGGCCTAATTAAAAACATTAACTGGTCTACCACTATGTTAGATGGGTTTAAAATTTGGGGCGAACTTACTCCCGTCTTTTCCAAAACTAAAGTAGAACCGGTGGGTGAGGCAAAAATAGTGGGCACACTGCCCGGCGGGGAGTTTACATATACACCGTTGCTGTCGCCGTAATAAAAACATTCCTGTATGTTTTCCGAATTCAAAATGCCTAATTTATTGTCCCTTGAAGTATAGGTGGGATCGGCGTCTGCCGCCCCTCCCGGAGTGCCGGGAGGCACACACGCGGAAGTGACACTGTTATTTACAGCCCCAATATAAGTATCTCCATTTGCAACATAATAGTCAACCTGGCCGTTGCGGATTTCCTTAACTAAAAATTCCATAAAATTACGCACCCCCTGCGAGGCTTGCCTTAAAACTTCTGTGCGTCTGTTAATTTTTAAAACGTAATTAAAAAGCGAAAGTAAAGATCCGGAAATAATTACAAAAAGTACCGAAGACACTAAAATTTCCATTAAAGTAAACCCTAATTGTTGTTTTGTCTTCATGGTAAGTTTAAGCAGCAGGGGCTAATAATTTTTCCAATTAGTTAAATAAGTGTCCAGTTCCATTCTGCAGCTTGGGCTGGCATTGCTAAAATCAGCTGCCCTGGGACATTTTTTGTCTACCCACCAAACTTGCGACCGGACATACAACAGTGTCATATTGGGATCTTGGTCGTAAGGCGCATCAGTTTGCTTAGTAATAACAATTTTCCGGCAATAATCTGCCATGCCAGCGGCATTGGCACAGTTAATGTTACCGGGCGTGTAATAATACCCCCTGCCTGCGGAATTAGTGGAATTAAATGTTAATCCGTACCGGTTATTATTAATTTGTTTTGATAAAATCCAAAAATTTGTTTGGGTGTAATCGAACCCCAGGGCATAATTGGTAGTCAGCGCGCCGCCCGAACAATTGACATTCGGACTATTGGTGGGGTCTATACAAAAAGGCAAATCTGGGTCCGGCGGATCGTCTGTCCCAAGCCATCTTTTATAACACTTGCCGTCCATGCTGTTTGGCGCAGTAAGATCTTCATAGTTGTAGCAATCTTCGTCAATGTCCATATGCTTTAGCCAATTAGTGTCTCGCATATTCCTAACTGCCTCTATCCCCTCTCTGGCTAAACCGGTGGCAACAATTTGCTTTACAATGCTGGTGGAAGAATTTAAAGCATACACCGCCAAACCCACCGAAGCGCTGACGCCCGTTACTAAAATAAAGAGCGCTGCCATGGTTTCTATTAAAGTCTGCCCTTTTTGGCCAAAAAATTTACGCATAAGAACCAAAACTTAATAACTCTGTTGGCAAGCCCAAGTTGCCGCCTTTGGACAAACCGAACCGGTTACGGCATTGACCATTACTGCAGGAATAGCTGCATTGGCAGTATGTTTTATAAAAATTCCCAACTTTGAGTCTGTGCTGGCGCTGCAAATTTCAGGATTGTAAGGCGGGAAGCTTAAACAGCCTACACTGTTCTGAAAATTAATAATTTTTGCATAGTAATCGTCAGTCGGCACCAAAGTTGCCGGATTAGCCGAATCTGCGACACTACAACCGTCATTGAATATAGTTTTTCCAAAAGGTGCCGCAAAAGCAAGCAAAACGCAGCCGTTTAAAATGTTTTGAGTAATGGGATTTAATTCACGCACCACGGTAAGTGAATTTATGTTTATGTTGGGCGGGAAGTTTACTGTCTCAACATCCACTAATTTAGGCGCCGTGCTCACATTGTAGATTGCCTGAATTTTATAGCTTCTGGTATTGCTTAAATTAAACTTTATTAAATAAAACTGCGCCAATTCTCCTGAAGGCAAAGCCCTTGAAGAAAGCGTATAGCTTTGGACTTTACGAATATCACTAACAAGTTTATTTACTGCCAAACGAGTATCACGGGCAGCCCTGCCTGATGTTAAATTTATGGATACCGCAAGAGTCAAAAGCCCCATAATGGTAATAACTACCATTAATTCTATAAGGGTAAAGCCTTTTTGGGAATCGGCATAAAATATTTGGTTTGGCATTTTTCAGGTTTTATTTCAAAAGAAAGATCTCTCAACTTCTACAAAATTATACCATTAAATACCCAAAAGTGCCAAATACCAGGCTATTAACCTGTCTCCATAAAAAAAGGCAATCAGCGCACCAACAGTTAAGAAAGTCCCAAATGGTACGCGGCTTTTTAAAGTTTTAGAGGCCAGTGCCAGCAAAAATGCGGACACCACTCCCCCCAATAAAATAGCAAGCATAAAACCGGCTAAGACTTTAGGCCACCCTAAGACCAGACCTAAAAATATGGCAAATTTGACGTCACCAAAACCCAAAGCCCTGCCCCGGGATATATACCATGTAAAAAAGAAAAGCAAAGTTAAAACCAAAGCGGCAAACAGGCCGGAAATAAAGCGGCTCTCAAAGCCTAAGGCAGGCTTAGTCAATAAATCTAAAACCAAATTTAGCAGGCCTGCCCCAATACAGCCGACCAGGACGACTTTGTCTAAAATTAAAAAGTGTTCTAAATCTATTACAAAAACTGCAAGCAAAACACTAATTACAAGCCAGGCATTTATAAGCTGTAAAAATAACACTAAAGAGTCGGGCTTAAAAAAACTCCAGGCAAACACAAACAGCAGCCCGGTCAGCAGTTCTATAAAAGCGTACCGCCACGATATTTTCGCTTTGCAGTAACGGCACCGGCCTTTTAAAAAAAGAAAACTAAACACCGGCACTAAGTCTAAGGCCGCTAAATTATGTCTGCAAGAAAAACAGTGTGACCGGCCCGTTAGGGGCTGCTCCATAGGCAGTCTTAAAATTACCACGTTTAAAAAGCTGCCAATTAAAGTACCAAAAATAAAAACTAAAATTGCTTCCATAATTATTCAACCCTGCCTAAAGAAAGGCCGACACCAAAAGGCACTTGGCTTATATCCGGCAGGCTCTTGGCTAATTTTATAAGGTTAATAAGGGCAATTTTGTCCCCGTCGTATTTTGCCGCCTCCCATAAGGTTTTAATTAGCATTTCGCGGTTGCCTTCAATCTGGTAGAGTTTTGCCAAAAACACTATTGCCTCGACATTTTGAGGATCCATTTCCAGCCCTTTTGTCACAGCCGCCTTGGCATTCGGCAAATCTGCAAACGCGAAATAGAATTGTGAAAGTATAAAATAATTACTCCCCGAATGCGGGTCCAGGCTCATTGCGGTTTTTACATATTCTAAAATCACCTCTTTATATTTTGGGTCCAAAGTTTCATAAAACCTGAGATAATAAATATTTGCCAATGTTATGTAACTATAGCCTCTGGCTTTATGGAAGCGGGCAACGGCGCGGATATTTTTATTTATTTCCTCCTCCGGCAGCTTTGCACGGATGGAACTAGCTGCTATGTATTGATAGTACAAATTATTAACCGGGTTTAAATAAACCGCCGCTTTTGCCAGCTTATTAGAACTAAAATAATCACGCCTGTTGTAAGCTTTTATTGAGGCAAAAAATAAATGCTCAGCCAGTAAAAAACTAACTGAGTAAACAAGCAATAAGGCAAAAACCGAAGCGCCTGCTATTTTATACACAGCAAGTTTGGGCACTTGATACGTGAAAGATTTTTCAACAAAACCGCTAAGCAAAAAAACTAAAGCTACATAGCAAGGGACGGCAACGGGCGTAAAAAAAGCCGCTACCATCCAAGCGCAAACACAGCCCAGCAAAGCAATATTTTGCCACGACCGGTCATTTTTTTCAGCAAAAACCTGTTTTAACGAGCCTAATAGCGGAAAAAAAACTAAAAACAAGAATAAAAACAAGAACGGGATTCCCCCGCTAACCGCTAAATACAAAAACAAATTGTGGGGGTCATCAAAAAAACCGCTTTTAATTGAACTTAAATCCCTATTTTGCTCGAAAACTAATTCAAAGTTACCTAAACCATGCCCAAAGACTGGTTTTCTAAAAATGCTAATCCAGGTCATATCCCAGACCCCGAACCGGGTTTGGATGTTAGTTTCGTTTAAATTAATTTTGGCCGCAACAGAACCCGGCCTGGAAAAATTTAAAAATGCAAAAATAAGAATGAAAGCAACCCCTAAAAAAAGTGCGCACCAAAGGGCAAACCGGTTAAAAGCTTTCTTAATGACAAGAGTAAAAAACAGGCACGCCGACAAACCGGCAATTGCAGCCAGCACGCTGCCTCGGCTGGCAAATGCAACAACTGACCAAATTTGTAAAAAAACACTTAAGGCGTAAAAGACCTTTGACCAAAAATTGCCGGCTGTAAGCAAAAAATAAACGCCTAAAGGAACAAAAGTCGCCACAAACATACTGGAAAAATTCGGGTTGCCCAAAAAACTGGGTGAAGCCCTGGAAAAAAAATCAAAAGTTTGGCCCTGGTAATAGCCTATGCCTAAACTTTGAAGCATACCCCACAGCGCGGTTAGGACTGCGCAAAAAAACAGCAATTTAATTAAGAGCCATAATTGGATTTTATCTAAAGCCGAGACGAGTAAAAATAAAATTGCCCATAGACTATAAAATAAAAAACCATTGGTAAAACGCGGGTAAAAGCCAAAAAAACTGAAATTTTTATCCTGGGCCAAAAGTGAGGAAACGAGCGCCCAGGCTAAAAATAGGCACAAACCTAAAAAAAATGTCTTGCTCATCCGCAAGACTAATGGTGAAGACTTCTGTATAAAATATCTTTTTACAAACACCAAGCCCGCAACTGCGACTAAAAACATAAGCAGGCCGAACTTAATAATTTCGAAGCTTTCAAAATTATATACGTCAAAGGCGAGCGGAATTAAAAAAACAATTAACAGCAGGGAACCAAAAAAATAATCGTTACGATAGGGTAAGTGGAGTTTGGGGGGAAATAGCATGATTAAATTATAGCCCTTTTCACTTATGCTCGCTAATTTTATTCCAACCTTTCTTAAAATTTCCTAAATTCGTTGCCAGACAAAAATCCAGTTCGTAATTTTTTGCAGATACTCTTTTATAATCAAAATTTGCCAGACAGTTCGAGTTTTTTGAAACATTGTCCGGCAGCTTGGAAAAATAAGTCAGCAAAACATTGGTGTCGGAAAATTCTTCTACGGAAGGGAAGCGGTCCTGGTCCTTAAAAAAAATATCCAGGCCCTTTTGGAGCTCTATAACTGTGACATTCACATTTTTGGCTTTAGCCACTAAAACTCCCTTTTGCAATCCCAAGAAAAGGCTAATTAAGAAAAGAACAGTCACCGTAATGACTGCCAAATAAGTTGCATTAAATTTTGGAAGAGACAATGGCATAGGTTACAAAATAGGCGGAAATTGGGCGCCCCATTTTAGGAGCGCCCAATTGAAGTGTACTATTGAATTCCGGCCTGTGTCAAAGTGTGGGTTCCTTGTGAGTAACCACCGGTAACCGCACCCAGACAGAAAGTTACTGCATAAGTGGCAACTAAGTTACCGCTTCTGTTATCCAACCAGTAATAGTTGTTAGCGCCTTGTGTTGCTGTGCTGGCGCATGTACCATCAGCTGGGGTTGGAGCATTTGGAATTAAACCAATGTAGTTTGGAACAATGTTTGGGGATCCGATACCTGCTGTTGGCAAAGCAGCTGCTGCTGCTGTTGGATAACCGTTAATGTCGTTGAAGTAAAGCTCCAATGCTGAAGCTAACTGTCTAACGTCAGCGAGTCTTTTGGCGTCCCTGGACTTGGCTCGAGCCGAGTTTAGGGCAAGTAAAACCACAGAAGCTAAAAGACCGATTATGGCAATAACCACCAACAATTCAATTAATGTAAAACCTTTTTCGTTTTTATTTCTCAATGTTTTTCACCTCCAATCAAGTGAGGAATTGAAATAAATTCAATTTAATTAGTATTATTATAACATTTTGTAAACTAGCTAACAAGGGTACTTATACACATATGTAAGAAAAAACAACAATTTGCGATTAAGAAATAGCGTATGAGCGTTAATGAAGTCGCCTATCCTGCCGTACTGGCCATGTTGTAAATGGGCAGCAAAATACCGGCCACTAAACCGCCTACAGCCACACCTAAAATTATCATAATAATCGGTTCCAACAAGGTGGTTAATGTTGCGACCTTGGTGTCAACTTCTGCTTCATAAAACTTGCCCAACTTTGCCATAATTGCATCTATCTGGGCGGTTTGTTCGCCGACCTTAACCATTTGCGTAACAATGGAGGGAAACTCAGGGTGACCGGAAAGGCTTTCGCTAATACTTTTGCCGCCTTTTATTTGGACAACTGCATCTAAAATAATATCTCTGTAAACTACATTGTTAATAATTTCAGCTACAATTTGCAAAGCTTTAATTATTGGGATTCCGCCCATAGCCAGCGTGGCTAAATTGGAAGAAAAACGGGCGAGATAAATTTTTTGGAAAATATCGCCAATAATAGGGGCGTGGATTTTTAAAGTATCCCAATTATGCCTGCCTGCCGGAGTAGTGATAAAAAATCTCAAGCCTAAAATACCTGCGGCCATAAGCAATAAAACGACCCACCAAAACTTGTTAAAAAATTTAGTAAAAGCAATAAGCGCCAAAGAGATGGCCGGCAAACTGCCGCCTTGCTCTTCTAAAACAGAAGTTAGGTTGGGCAAAACGAATTTAAACATAAGCAAACCAATAACCACCAATGCTCCGAGCACGAACACCGGGTAAGTCATGGCGCTTTTCACTTTACTTTGCAGCTGATAATTTTTTTCCAGTTGGTCCGCCAAATAGCCCAAAGATTTGTCGAGTGAGCCTGAAACTTCGCCCGACATAACCATGCTCACATATACGTTGCCGAACACTTCCTCGTGTTTGGTTAAAGCATTGGACAGGCTGTCGCCGTTTTCCACAGAAGCAATTAAATCACCAATTATTTGGAGCAGGTATTTGCTGCCAATTTGTTCGCGCAAAATCCTTAAAGCCTGGATAATTGGCACTCCTGCGGAAATAAGCGTTGCCAGCTGCCTGGAAAATAGAACTAAATCTTTGCTTTTAACAGACTTGCCGAATGGGTTAAATTTTTCGAATATGCTGGCTTCCTGGACATTTAAAGCGACAATGGCTAAATTATTTTGCGCAAGCAAAGCCTCGGCTTTATTTTGGTCAGCCGCCAAAACCACACCACTTTGGATGTTGCCGTCTTTGTCCCTGGCTTTGTATGCGAATTTCATATGGAAAGTTAGTAAGTAAATAAGCCTATAAGTACTTAAGGGAGTCCTTACTTATTACCTTACTCACTTATGTACTTATTCACTTGCTTAAGATATTAATGAGAGGAAATATTCGTTATCCAAAACATAATTTTTCGCCGTATCAAATTCCACTAAACCCTGTTTTACTAAAAGCGCGAGCGTTTTGTCTAAAGGCACCATACCTTCTTCCAGGCTGGTATGAATAATGTTTGGGATTTCATAAGTTTTATTGTCGCGGATAACGTTCCTTATGGCGTGGTTTACAGTCATTATTTCGTAAGCCGGTACCTGGCCGCCCCCAATCTTGCGCAGCAACCTTAAAGATACAGCGCCAATAAGCACGCTGGCAAGCTGTCCCCTTATTTGCTGCTGCTGCCCCGGTGGAAAAACGTCTACAATTCTATCAATGCTCTGGGAGGCGTCGTTAGTGTGCAGGGTGGCAAATACCAGGTGTCCGGTTTCAGCCACGGTTAAAGCGGTGGCAATGGATTCCAAGTCACGAATTTCACCTACCTGCACAACATTAATATCTTCCCGAAGCGCAGCTCTTAAGGCTGCGGCAAATGAAGGCGTATCCTGATACAGTTCTCTTTGCGAAATAATAGATTTGTTAGGAGTAAAAACATATTCAACCGGGTCTTCAATAGTTAAAATATGTTCTGCCCGGGTGTTGTTTATTTCATTAATTAAAGCGGCTAAAGCCGTAGATTTTCCGTGACCCGTAGGTCCGACCATTAAAAACAAACCCTGCTTTCTTTCTATAAATCTTCTTATACTGCTGGGCAGGTTTAATTCTTCCAAAGACTTAACATAGTTAGGAATGAGCCTTAGGGCCGCGCTTAGCACACCCTTTTGTTTGTAGGCATTCACCCTAAAACGCACATTGTCCTTAAAGGCGTAAGAAAAGTCCAATTGCAGTTCTTCTTCAAACTTCTTTTTCTGCTCCGGCCCAAGTAAGACATTCAACAAATCGGCAATGTTGTCGTTGGAAAGCACCTGGTAGTTATCTAACCTTATTAATTCGGTGTCCACACGAATAACCGGCGGCTCCCCCACCATTAAGTGCAAATCGGAAGCATTTCGTTCCAGCACTACCGAAAGTAATTTATTTAGTTCGAGTTCGCTAGCTTTGTACATAAAAGTTAATAGGTTAATAAGTAGATGAGTTAATAAGCTGGTTAACTAATTAACTTACACACTTATTTACTGTTAATTAATAATACTTTTTACAATAACCGCTAAATCTGAAGGCCTGGAAAACCTTCTATTAATGTGGCCTAAAACTCCTAATTGCATTAGTTCTTTAACCCGCTCACCGCCGGCAAAACTTGTACTGACTAAAAGCAGCTGCGGGAAATCCGGTTTCAAATTCAGCAAAAATTTTATTGCCAAATCGCCGTCAATGTTAAAAACCAAAACGTGGGGTTTAAATACGTCTACCGCCGGCCTTACTGCGTCCAGAGAACGGGTATGGGAAACTAAAAAGTGCTCCTTTAAATAAAGCTCGTAAACCCCGGCCAAATATTCTTCCGGTTCAAAAATTAAAACTTTTTTTGAAGCCGCCGGGTTAATTAAGTCGGTAATATTAAACTTTTGTCTGAAAAGATAAGCCATAAATTAGTTACAAGTGACAAGTTGCAAGTCTTTTCACTTTCAACTTGTCACTTGTCACTATTCTGTTGTCACTCTAATTACTTCGTCCATAGTGGTCTCACCGCGCAAAACTTTTATTACCCCGTCCTGCTTCATTGTAATCATACCCATTTTCAAAGTCTCTTCGTAAATTTTGTGCGCTGAAGCTTTGCCCATAACTAAATCTTGAATTTCCGGCACAATGGGCAAAACTTCAAAAATTCCGTACCTGCCCACATAACCGGTGCGACCGCATTTTTCGCAGCCCTGGCCTTTGAAAGTTTTTAAGTCGTTTTTGTCGAAACCCTGGAAGTAATCTTCAGGAATGGTGGACAGATTTTTTTTAATTTCCTCCTCCAGACCTTTGGACAAAGGCACTTCTATTTTGCAATCCTGGCAAATTTTTCTAACCAGCCTCTGCGCCATAACCACATTGACAGATGCAACCAGCAAAAACGGCTCAATGCCCATGTCCACCATACGCGGCATAGCGCCAATGGAGTTGTTGGTGTGGAGCGTGGAAAAAAGTAAGTGCCCGGTAAGGGCCGCATGCACGGCAATTTCACAAGTTTCCTTGTCCCGGATTTCACCGACCATCACAATGTTAGGGTCCTGGCGCAAAATGCTCCTTAGGCCCGATGCAAAAGTAAGGCCAATATCCTGGTTAATTTGGCTTTGGTTCGCGCCTTCTAAAAAATATTCCACCGGGTCTTCCAAAGTGACAATGTTAACCGACGGCGTATTTAAAATACTTAAAATAGAATATAAAGTTGTGGATTTTCCGCTGCCGGTTGGACCGGTAATTAAAAAAATTCCGTGGGTCTTCCTAATATTCTCCTGCACCCATTGCAGGGCCCTGCCGCGGATGCCTAACTGGTCTAAAGTCGGGGCTTTGGTGGTTTTGTCCAAAATACGCATGACGATTTTTTCGCCATAAATTAAGGGCAAAACGGAAACACGCAAATCCACCGATTTTCTGCCGACCTCCATATGAAAACGTCCGTCCTGCGGCAAACGGGATTCGTCAATTTTTAGGTTAGACAAAATTTTTATACGGGTGACTATAGAAGGCTGGACACTTTTAGGGAGCATTAAAGAAGTATGCAAAATGCCGTCTATGCGGTAACGAACCCTTACATCTTTTTCCGAAGGCTCTACGTGAATATCAGAAGCATTGGCTTCAATTGCGTTGCTAAGTATGACCTCTACAATCTTAATTATAGGCGCTTCTTCAATAACCTGAGGTGCGGCTTCTTTTTTTACTTCTTCCGGCTTTTTCAAACCTTGAGCTGTTGTCTGAATGTCCTTTAAAGCCTCGCCAACTACTGTTTTTAAATTCTGCTTTTTGCTGATGACTGCATGAACCGAAGTTTCCGAAGCAAGGTAAAGTTGTACCTGCAAATTTTGCTTAACACCCAAAAATTCCAAAGCTTCGAGCGCAGACAGGTTAGTCGGGTCGGTAATTGCGACTTTCAAACCTTTGCCCTGCAGCTCAAAAGGGACAAAATTGTAAAAATTTATGGATTCAATCGGAATTAAATTTAAAACCTGGGCAGTAACCTGAATTTGTCGCAAATCTGCGTAAGGCAAGTTAAAAAAAGCGGCCTTAGCCTTAGTCAGTCCTTCTTCGTCCAAAATTTTCTGGCTTATAAGCAACTGGCTAAAGTCCTGCGGCTTTTGTTTTTGCAGCTCCTGCAGCTGGCTTAACGCTTCGGCTTTTAAAAATCCGTTATCAACCAAAAATTTTTCAAAACCAACTGTGGGCGAATTGCCATTTGTTTTTACTATGGAACCCATGGGGGTTTATTCTTCCTCGACTATTATTATTGGCGTAATTAAATTCTGTTCGTCAATTCCCACCTCAGTCGAAGGGTTAAGTGTGGGATATTTGGCTATGTTGTACTTAAAACGCACTTCATTTATAGCTGCCTTAAAATCTAACTTCTCCCCGTTAGGCAAAATTTCCTGATCCACAGGTACCTCCCCTCCCACTGCGCCCACACCCCCCAGCCCGACCACGCCAAGCTGTGAAGGAACCGGACTAGCTTTGTCTTTAAACATTCCGAAATACAAAACCAAGCCGGAAGCGGCGAAGGCAATAATAATAATAATTATTTTTATAAGATTTTTATTCATACCCTTTTTCTACTGGCCAAAATAATAGCTGTTGATAGTTAACCTTAAATTTAAATCCCCGTTTGTACCGGCGTCTATGCCCACATCAGTAATGTCAATTAACCTGCCGCTGGTTTCTACTTTTTCTAAAAAGCCTTTGAGCTGATTTAAGGTGCCAATTACAACAACTGAACCGCTTAATTTTTGCAGCTTTCTGTCTACTTTAAAAGGTTTATCCAGCGCAGCTAAGTCCCCGGCTACCGGCCCTGTGCTTGGGGAGGAAACATTAAGATTGCCCAGTGTAACTCCGGCTTGTTGGGCCAAAGCCTCAATTAAAAAATGAAACCTGGTTATTCTACCGTTAAGCGGTAAGGATTGGTCAAGCAGCTCAATTTCCTTTTCGCTGGCATTTAAGGAATCGACCAGTTCTTGCAGCCTGGCCAGCTGGCCGGCAATTTCGCTTTCCTGTTTTTTTATAACTGCAAGCGCCTCTTGCTTAAGTGCTAAGTCGGATCTTTTAGGCAAAATAATAAACCAGGTAAAAAGCGCCGAAACCACAATTAACAAAACTATCTCAATCATTGGGTTACGCACACCTGGCATCTTAATGCTTGTGCCTATATTTTTAGAAAGGTTTATAGCCATAGGGCAGCTGGATTATTTTTCCTCATACTGAATTATTTGGGGATTGTATTTCATATCAACTCTAAACTTAATTGAACTGCCGTCTTTAGTCTGGGCTTTATTAAACCCGCCAATTCTAATGTCATTAAAATTTTTGTTAAATTGCGGCAGATCAAAAACCTGCATAAATTTGTCTAAATCAACCAAACTAGGCACTGTTGTTTCTAAAGAAATTCTGCCGTCGGCCCCGCCCGCGGTTAAACTGGCGTAACTGGCGGTTTTTAAAGTTACTTCTGCAATCTCGGGAAGCAATTGCGACCAATAGACATGGCCGCCTACCAAGCCTGTCAAAGCTTTTAGCTGCGCTTGCCTGGTTAAAAGCTCGTCTCTTTCCTCCATCTCTAAAGCTTCTTTCTTTTTATTTGCCATTGACTGCTGGAGGGTTTTTGCCTGCTCTTCGATACTTTTAGACTGAAAGTACAGCCAAACATAAAAGCCAACCAGGCAAATTAAAACCAAAAGCAGCACCCAGGCAAAAATTTTGGGGGCGCTATCGGAAAAACTGCCGCTGCTGGTATTTTGTTTTAATAAATTTATTTCGGGCATTTTATTTTACAAAAGAACTCTATTCGTTCCTTAAAGCAAGGCCTATGGCTATGGAAAGATTCAAAGCGTTGCGTTTTAAAATTGGCTCCAGGCTTTGGCTATAACCGACAGCTGCCAAAGGGTTACCCAATTCAACTTTTACTTTCAAATCTTCAAAAAAACTTACTATTTCCGGCAAATTTGCGCCGCCTCCCACTAATAAGATTTTTTCTACCTTTGTGTTTTGTGACTGATAAATGGTCAAAAGCTGCTTGACTTCATTTTTTATTGAATCCAAAACCGGCCTTATGGTTTCCGGGATTAAAGTTGCTTTACTTACGCCAAAATCTTTTTTAAATTGTTCCGCCCGATAACGGCTGATTTTAAGAGTTTCCGCAATTTTATCTGTAATTGTGTCACCACCCAAGTTCAAATTTCGTGATAATCTTAAAAATCCGTTTTCTATAATATTAACCCCCGTGGCTCTGGCACCTATATCTATTATAACACAATTAATAGGTAGTCCCCCAATTAATGACCGAATAAGCGCAAGAGCTTCAATTTCCCCGGTTTCCGGACGCAAACCCGCCAAAGCAAAAACCTTCATATAGTTTTCCGTAATCTGTTTTGGCACTGCAGTAAGCAAAACTTTTATTTGCTCATTCGTAGCTCCGCCGGCAATTACCGACCAGCCTAAATTGGTCTCCGATATTGGCAAGGGCACATATTTTTTTGCCTCAAATTCCACTGCCGAAGCCAGTTCCTTGTTGCTCATTTTAGGCAAACTAATAACCGAGGTAAAAACTGCGCTATTAGGGAGGCTAATGACGCAGCGTTTGGTGGTAACTCCGGCTCTGGCAAGCAAATCCTTTAAAACATGGGCCATTTGGGCAATTACTTGCTCGTCATTCTTTCCGCCTAACTGGTAATCAACATTTACTAACCCGTAAGTGTCCAAAACCGGCTTTGGGTTGTGGGAAATTTGGGCAAGTTTAATGTTAGATGTGCCAATATCTACACCTATAATGGATTTTTGCTTACCAAAAAAATTAGAAAACAACATCGGGCTTTTTTTGTTATTTTGGTTTCAAAAAGTGAAAGGAATCTAATTAATAATAATATAATTTACGAGTATTGTCAAAATTTCGGATATTTGGTAAAATTTGATGGAATTGGTTTAAAAGGCTCCCAAAAAATCAAGCAACTTTTTAGGAAAAAAGTACTACCACAAATCGGGACAACGCGCGCGTGTGTAGCTCAGTGGTAGAGCACGTCACTGATAATGACGGGGTCGCAGGTTCGATCCCTGCCACACGCACCACAACAGGTCAATCGTTCTTTCGGCTTCCGCGTCCTGAAAAATTCAGGCCGCTGCAGCCTGCAGAACGTTGCCCTTCATCACAAAAATCCGTGCTCGATTCGCTTTCGCGAATCTGCGCTCCTGATTTTTGTGAATTAAAGGCTCCGCGTTTTAGGAGCCTTGACAAGCCCTTTAGACTCTAAATTAAAAACAAAAATATGAGATTTCTTTTTGCCCCACTATTATTCGCATTAGGCGTGCTGTGCATGAAGTATTCTGTATTTATTACCGACCAATTCACGGGACGAATTGATATGGCGGAAAAAATTTTTGGCGCCGGGATGGGCGCAGGCACATATACTTGGTGGAAACTTTTTGGTTTAGGCATGTGTATTTTAAGTCTTTTGTGGATTACCGGTTATTTAAAATTTGGAATTTAAAAATCCTCCGCAAAAACGAGGAGCGCAGTTCCGACAAGTCTGACGAGGGCCCTTAGCTCATTTGGTAGAGCGCCACATTTGCAATGTGGAGGTGACCGGTTCGAGCCCGGTAGGGTCCACCACGGGTCAATCATTCTTACGGCTTACGCGTCCCCGAAAGTCGGGGCCGCTTCAGCCTTCAGAATGTTGCCCCTTATCCCAAAAACCCCTGCCTGCCGGCAGGCAGGCGTACTCGTCCCAATGGAAATTGGGACTCCGTTCCTGGTTTTTGGGAACCCTAATATAAACAAAAATTACCGCCTAATGGGCGGTTTTTTGTTATAATTGATTGGTGATAAAAAAATTGATACAAAAATATCCTTTTGAAACTGGCTTTGCGGCGCTGGCAATGCTTAGCCGCCTGCCCTCATTGTCCAATTTTAATTTTGCCAATTTTCCGGAATTTTACCGCGACTACTATATGGCCGAAAATATTTTGCTGGGGCATATTCCCCTGCTCGGTCCGCCTTCAATGCAGGCGCATTTTAATTTTGGGCCCGTCTATTACTACATCCTCTCCCCATTTCTGTTCATCTTCGGAGGGCATCCCTCGGCCCTTATTTTTGCAGGTTTTTTACTTTACACCCTTTCCGCAATAGTTTTTTATAAACTCCTAAAGCTTTGGCTGCACGACGGTTATTCGGCAAAAGTGGGGACACTTTTTTACGCCATTGCCATCTATGGAATTCATTTAACTTCTTACATCTCAAACCCAAACTTTTTGCCGCTGTTTGTGCTGCTGTATTTTTATTATCTAAGTAAGATAGTACAGTTAGAGGAATCCGGCTATAAAAATTATTTTATTTTAGGACTAGTCTTTGGCATAGCTGCCCAACTGCACGTAACTGCCGCTATCCTGCTTCTTGCTTCAGTCTGGCCGGTTGCAAAAATTTTCAAACATCAAAATTTTACTTCAACTTTAAAAAAAATAGGGGTGGGGTTACTGGGAGTAATTTTTATTTCTGCGCCATACGTCTGGTTTGAGCTTACCCACAAATTCCAAAATCTGTTGAGCCTTTTAGGTTTTGGTCAAAACCATTTAACCGGCGGCGGGACCGCAAACGGCCTTGAAGCAGTTTTAAACTTTTTTTCCGCCGCCATAAACCCCTTTGAGCTCAAAAATAGTTATTCTTATTTAGAACCAAACTTTCTTTATGCTTTTGTGGCGGTGGCGGCCGCTGCTTTGGCTATGATTGTGATTTTCGCCGCAATAAAAAATAAATCGCCCATTTCAAAGAATAAAATCTTTTCCACAACTGCGCAAAAAATCCTGCTCGGTTGGTTTGGGTTTGGGTTACTTTTAACTTTACTGTTTAATCGCGGATTGCACGACCACTATTTAATTATTCTTTGGCCTCTGCCCGCAATTTTAATTGCAGCCGCAGCGCAGTGGCTAAAAAATTGGCTAAACGTTACTTACCCCTTTGTCATATTTATTGCGTTAATCAGCGCTCTGCAGCTTTACTCTTTTTACCACAAACCCACCTTAAGCTGGCAGGAATTTTTTGGCATCTACCCGGTGCGCTACCAAAACAACCCCAACACCGCGGACATAGGCTTTTCTCCCGTTCAATGGTAAGTAAAATAACTTTGATAAGCTGGAAATTTTCATATATAATAGATAAATAAACTAATGCTCCAAACCTTTAAAAAAGCTAGCGATGTTGCTTTAGCCGAAATAGCCGAAGAAAAAAAAATCCGAAAAACGGATGAACTATTTCTGCTCTTTAGCATGGGCAGCCAGTTTGATCATTTGATCAAACAAAAACTCGACGCCTTGGGCGTTTTTTGTTTAGTGGCAGACCCTGCCTCTGTTACGGCCGAAGATGTACAAAAGATTGGGCCGATAGGAATAATTTTATCCGGCGGCCCGGCTTCAGCTTACGAAGAACCCCCCTTTGACGGAAAAATTTTTAACCTTGATGTGCCAATTTTAGGCGTGTGCCTGGGTTTTCAAATGTGGGCGCACCATATTGGCGTTAAAGTTTCTCTTTCTGCCAAGCGGGAATTTGGCACACATACCTTCACTATTTTGAAAAACTCTCCGCTTTTTGAAGGCTTGCCAAAAGAATCTAAGGCTATGGAAACCCACGGTGACATTATTTCTCCGGATGAAAAGTTAACAGTAATCGGGACCACCGACAACACTCCGGTAGCCGCAGGCCAATATAAAAATTTATACGGCGTGCAGTTCCATCCGGAAGTTACGGAAACCGAATACGGAAATAAAATTTACGAAAATTTTTGCTTTAAAATTTGCGGAGCGAAAGATAAATTTCCGGCTTCACAGATTGCTAAAAAGAAAATTGAAGATTTAAAAAACCAAATCGGCGACAAAAAAGTTTTGCTTGCTCTTTCTGGCGGCACCGACTCATCCGTAGTCGCCTATCTGCTGAAAGAAGCTATCTCCCACCTCCTAATTCCTAATTCCTCTCCCAGCATTTTAGGCGTCTACATAAAAGGTATTGACCGTCCCGATGACGAAGCCAATGTGGAAAAATATTTTGGTAAGCAGGCCTGGATGGAAATTAAAACCGTGGATGCCACCACTGAATTCCTCGAAGCACTAAAAGGTAAAACCGGAATGAATGATAAAAGACTGGCAATGAGGGGAATTTATAAAAACATTTTAGAGCAGGAAGCAAAATCTTTTGGGGCGGATTTTATTGCCCAGGGAACTTTATATACGGACATTTCCGAAAGCGGCGGGGGCTATGACAGCGGCGCTAAAAAAGCGCAAATAAAAATCCACCATAATGTGGACCTGAAATTTTCTTTGCCGGAAATTCAGCCTTTGTCGGATTGTGTTAAAGACACAGGCCGACAGCTTGGAAAATCTTTGGGCGTGCCCGATGATTTGCTGTTAAGGCAGCCTTTCCCCGGCCCCGGGTTGGTGGTTAGAATTGAAGGCGAAGTAACAGCAGAAAAATTACACACCGCAAGATTAGTGGACGGCATTTATATTGAGGAAATGCGGAAATGGAAACTTTACGATGAAATTTGGCAAGCCGGCGCAGTAGTTACCAACTCAATGACCACCTGCACTAAAGGCGACGATGCTGCCGAAGGCCACGTAATTGCTCTTTGGGCGGTTTGGTCTATTAATGGTTTTACAGCCAGGGCCGCTGAACTTCCCTACGAATTTTTAAAACGTGTTTCCCAAAGAATGACTAACGAGATAAGGGAAGTTGGCGGAGTAGTTTATAGGATTTCTGACAAACCCCCGGTTACTATTGAGTGGGGATGACTTTACGGAGTACGGAGAGAACATTACGGATATACGAATTTTAAAAACCACCGGTTTAAGGTGGTTTTTCCGTATATCCGTATGAGTCCGTATTCCGTAAAGTTACTCTATCTGATAATTTGGCGCATGTTTGGCAATTTTAACGTCATGCACGTGCGATTCTTTAAGTCCGGCCGGAGTAATACGAACGAAGCGTGCCTTTTTTTGTAAGCTGATAATATCCTTGGCTCCAGAATAACCCATCCCGCTACGCAAGCCGCCAACCAGCTGTTCGACGATGTTGGCAACCGGACCTTTGTATGCAACTTTAGCTTCCACCCCTTCGGGCACTAGTTTTCCGCCCACAACTTTGTCCTGGCCGTAACGATCTTTACTACCCTGGTTCATAGCGCCCAAAGAGCCCATACCACGGTAAGCTTTAAATTTTTTGCCGTTTTCTTCAAAAATTTGGCCCGGGGCTTCATCTGTACCCGCAAGCAATGAACCAAGCATAACTGATGATGCGCCTACAGCAAGCGCTTTGGCAATATCGCCGGAAAACTTAATGCCGCCGTCGGCAATTATCGGGGTTTTGGTTTTTTTACAAACGGCTGCAACATCGGAGATGGCGGTAATCTGCGGCACGCCGCAACCTGAAACTATGCGCGTGGTGCAAATACTTCCCGGGCCAATCCCCACTTTGACAGCATCAGCACCTGCGGCAATTAAAGCCTTAGCAGCTTCTGCAGTAGCAATATTGCCTGCCACGATCTCAACTTTAGAAAAAGCTTTGCTTATGGTTTTAACCGCTTCAATAACTCTTTTAGAATGGCCGTGGGCGGTATCTACAACTAAAACATCCACGCCGGCATTTACCAAAGCATTTGCCCTGTCCAAAAAATCTCCGGTAGCGCCAATTGCCGCTGCCGATTTAAATCCCGCTGCCTTAACTTCTTTTACAGCTTTAGCCTGATCGGTAACACTTAAATTTTTATGAATAACACCAATACCTCCCAAGCGCCCCAGCTCAATAGCCATTTTACCTTCTGTGACTGTATCCATAGCGCTGGAGCTGATGGGGATTTTTAATTTAATTTTGGGGGTAAAAAAAGCAGCCGTGTCCACTTCAGTGGGCACGACTTCACTATAGTTAGGGACTAACAATACATCATCAAACGTTAAAGCTCTTTCAATCTTTATCATCCCGTTAGAGATAGTTTAGTAATTAATGAATCCTGAAGAGATAAAAAATGTTATTACTTTTCAAAAACGATTAATAACAAAATGAATCTCTAACGGGATCATATTGAAAGGATTCTACCACAACACCTACTTCTATGTCAACCGACTTTATAACTTTACAAACTTTAAGAACTTTTAACCTGCTCTTACTACCATCGCCTCCCTGCCCGGGCCGGTGCCGACCAACAAAACAGGAACGCCGAGATGTTTTTCCAAACGCGATAAAAATTCTTTGGCAGACGGCGGCAATTTTGACTCATCGTTAATTCCAAAAATACTTTCTTCAAAACACGGCCAGTCTTCTTTTATAATTTCTACCGATGATAACTCCCAGGCCGCAGGCAGTTTGCCCGGTGGTAAAATCTCGCCTTTGTATTTATACCCTAAAACCACGGGAATTGATTTAAGGCCTGAAAGCATATCAAATCGGGTTAATGCAATATATTTTGGCCCGTTAATGCGGATAGCATACTGCAGCCAGGGAATGTCTAAAAATCCTACCGATCTACCCCGGCCCGTGGTTGCCCCGCGCTCATCACCCAAAACCTGGAAGTATTGCGACATTTCTGCCGGCGATGCAGATTGGGAATTAATTTTTTCAAGCATTGATGATAAAAATTTATCCTTCGCCTCGCCTTTGGAAAATAATTCAAGATGTTCCTTAGCAAAACCCATTGCCGCTTCCCTCTCCCACATCTCGGACGGAAATGGCCCGTTGCCCACGCGCGTGGGTAAAGTTTTGGCAACTATTATAGCAACCGGAAAATTATCCATAGGCAGTCCCGTGCCAATGGAAGCGCCGGTGGCAACAGAGTTGCCTGAAGAGACGAAAGGATATGTCCCCCACCAGGCATCGAGTCCCGTTGCCTGCGCGCCTTCAAACAAAATCTTTTTGCCTTTTTTTAACTCTTCGTGCAGCAAAAAACCGGTGTCTTCCACAAAATCTTTTATTAAATTCGCTTGATCCAATAATTGCTTTAATACTGAATCGACAGAAGGAAATTCATCTGTGCCCACTTTTAAAACCTCAACACACGGCAATAAAACTTTATACAAACTTTCTAAGGATGCTTTAAGCAAATCCGGCTCAAATAAAAACCCGACCAGGGGAGCCAAACGCAGTTTATACAAACCTTCCAAAGGCCCAATGCCTTTGTTGGTGGTGCCGATTTTTTTATTCCCCCGCATTACTTCTATGTAAGTTTCCATTAAGCGGTGGTACGGCGTCCACAAGGTGGCTTGTTTGTCTATGTATATGGGCGCAAGCTTGCCGCCTAAAACTGCTTTAGTTTCCTCCAGCTCCTTAATAAATAATTCCAAATTAAAAAATTCCCCGCGAGCCAGAACGCAAATTTTGTTTTGCGCAAGCCCGCAAGGAATTAAATGACTGACTAATTTTTGACCCGTTGGGGTAAAAACCGTATGTCCGGCATTTGAGCCGCCGGAAAACCTGGTAACTATGTCAAAATTCTCCATTATAAGGTCTATGACCTTACCTTTGCCTTCATCTCCCCAATTGGCGCCTACGACAATAAGGGTTTGGTAATTTTTGAAAACCTCCCGAAGTTTCTGCTTTGTATCTGACATGCCTTAGTAATATACTACAAAAATAAAAAGCGCGCCAATGCCTGTATAGGCACTGGCGCACGAATGTGTACTGCTTAAAGCCCCGGACAAAATTTTCTCCATTGCTTTTTTGCCTCCTGCCAAGCGTTCCTGTTCTGCTCACCGGAGCTACTTTTGTTTCTTAATTTTCCAGTGAGAAAACAAATACTTGTGCCCGCACCTAGGACATTGCCACGCTCCTTTGACAGGGTCAGCGTCTCGTCCATGGAACATTTCAACTATGAGGTGACAATGCAGGCACATTGTAGGATTGCTTAAAACTTTATCCGGTTTAGGTTTCTTTTCCCCGATTCCCATAATCCCTCCTTAAGGGATTTAACTATATATCAAAATCTCTCCAAAATCAACAACAAAAAAGCCGCCCCTTTTAGGCGGCTTACTTAAAAACTTTTAAAAAACTAACTTACCCTGCCCAAAACAGCAGGGCGGCAAAAATTACTACAAAACTGCTGTTTGCAATTAAAGAAAGATGCTGGACGTGGCGCTTTATTGCAATGGCTAAAATTAACACGGAAAGCAGGCCAGCAATAAAAATTAAATACACTTTGGCTTCAAAACTTTTGGGGTCAAAAGTCCGGTTTAGAAAAGTTGCGTACGTGGGCGGCGTACTCCCCACGGTATGGTAATTCTGCTGGATGCTGGCCGCAAAGTCAGCCAGCTGCAGCTGCACACTTTCTCCTTTTATGTCGAAAGCTTTAATTGTTACTTCTTTGTTGCTTTGGGTCAAGCTGCCCAATACCATTTGCCCTACCCAAACATTGCCTTCCCTGGGCGAAAGCATAACCGCCTGCTGTCCAAAATAGGCAATAACTTTTACGGCCGGGCCTTCGACTTGGGCGGTAATTTCCACATTGTCCCCCAAAATTTTTACTTCGCCGCTTTTAACATTTAAAACTTTTAGGATGGGCTGTCGGTTTTCGCTTTGCCCTAAAGCAGAGCCCTGGGCAGGAGCAATATTATTTATTGGCGGCGGCACAGCCTCAACCTGCACTACCGTAGGCTCCCCCTCAAGCGCCACTTGCTGCTCTATAGGCGTGCCGAACATTTGGACGACAAAAATCGCCGCATGCCCCTGGTATTGCCCTTGCGAAATACCAATGCCAATTTCTTCAAAATTTTTATTAAGGATATTGGCTTTATGGCCCGGACTATTCATCCACGCCTCTTCCACGTCTTCACTTTCCGTAAAATTTACGGCCAAATTCTCCCCGGCCATAATGTAGGTATAACCGGCGGCCTTAATAAATTCCCACGGACTTTTGCCGTCCGGCGTCAAATGGGAAAAATAGCCTTTTGCCAGCATATCGTCGGCTTTAGCCTGGGCTGCAATATCTAAAACCGAATTTTGGCTTAAAGCGGTTAAGCCAAAAGCTTTGCGGGATTCATTGGTTAAATTAATAATATTTTGCGCGGTGATGGCGGAGGAAAAAGCTGTCGCCGCCGGGCTTAAAGAAAGCGCGCTTAAGGTAAAAATTTTAACCCCAACTAAGAGGGCGGACATTAAAGCCAGGTTCCTGTGGCCCAAAATATGGGGATGGTAATTGTTGCGCGGGTGGGGTATGAAATGGTCATGCAAATGCGCAGCAAAAACGCCTAAAGGAGCAAACGCTCTTTTTAGGCTTCTGTTTTGAAAGCCAATTAACTGCGCCACATATTCCATTTTGATTTTTTCCGCCGAAATTCAGCGGTTTTTGTTTTGGTTTCTTTAAATGAAAATCTTCCAATTATTTTGATTGGAAGATTACTTTATCTATATGTATTATAGCACACTTTAAATTTTTTGTCTACCCCGTTACGATTTCTCTGATAAAATTTTTAAATAAATTCCTTTTTGCAACAATCGTAGTGACCTTCTGACAGCGAGGTAACAGAAATTGGTACGGGGTCTACCCCCGGCGCAGAATTTTAGACTTCAATAAAAAAATTGTGATTCTGCCGGACGTTAATGTGGATGCGGTAAAAAATTACTCTTTGTGTCCTGAAATGTTGGCAAAAGCCGGGACATCACTTTCAGTCGTGTCGCTTAAAACAATGTAGCCAACTAAAGAAATTCCGGTTACCACCAAAAAAACAATTGTCCACACAAACCAGCGGGCGTCGTAACCGTTTTGCGCTCCCGACACACTTACCGGATTGACTCCGTTATAAGTTCCCATAATTTTACAAGGTTAATTTTATATTTATTTTAGCTTACTGTATTATAGCACACTTTTTTAAAATTTGCTAAAGTGGATTATTTTCTGACTTATGTTCAATGTTAATGTCCAAAATAAATAAAATGATGTTTAAGACATCGACCACCAGGCAGTACTGGCAAACTTTTTTAAGGACAAAAAATTGGATGCCGAGCAGGACCAAGGAAGACAAAGCGCCAAAACCGAGCAAAAAAGTCAGTAATTTACGCCAATTTGGGTAGTGATTGGCCATTAAAGCGCTTATAATTACGCCAAAAAAGTAAGCCGAGCCCCAAACTGAAAGCGGCAAACCAAGGAAAGATGAATATTTGCTGTTTAATACCACTTCGCAGCCTCCGGTTATGTCGCAAGGAACGGCAATGCCTAAATAATGGCTAACAGCCAAATAAACACTAACCCCAAAACCGACTACCGCTAAAATTACAATAATATCGTATTTATGTCTTTTATACATAAAAATATATTAGCATAAAAAAACTCCCCCAAAAAGGAGGAGTTTAAATCGTAAGATTTATAGCGCCGAGGGGACGGATTCATTCCGTGCCCGAGGCAACTTTGCGAAAAAGATAGGATTCGCCCGAAGGGCGAATGTTTGGAAAGAAAAACAGTTTTCAAGGGTTCCCAAAAATCCAATGGATTTTTGGGATGAAACTTAGTTTTGTCTTTCCAATAATCTTTAATAGCTGTCGCGTCGGCCGTAACCGCCGCCACCGCTACCGCCGCGTCCGCCGCGGTCACCAAAGCTTCTCTTTGGCCTGTCTTCGAGGGGCCTTGCTTCCTTGACTACCAAGGTGCGGCCGCCGAAGTCGGAGTTGTTCAAAGCAGATGCAGCTGCATCGGCTTCAGCGTCGTTTTCGAATTCTACGAATCCGAAACCGCGACTTCTGCCGGTCATTTTGTCAGTGATGACAGTCGCCGAAGCGATAGTCCCGTGCTGACTGAATAATTGCTGCAAATCGTCAGAAGTGGTTGCCCAAGGGATACCACCGACGAAAAGTTTCTTAGCCATTTTTTATAGGCTTTCTATTGAAGAGCTCACCTTACACTCTTTCTAACTATTTAAAATAAACTTTAAATGCTACTCTTGAGCTCTTTTTTAGAGGCCTTACGATTGACACTTAAACTTAAGATGATAAAGACAGTATAGCCTATTTAGCCAATAAAAGCAAGTGTGCTATATTTAGCTTAGCTTCTTAGGGAGGAAGTTATGAATATCAACAACAAGAAGATTTACAACCCAAATCCGCTGTGGTTTCTTATCCCGTTCCTTGCCGTAACAATTCTAATGAGCATTTACATAGGAAACAAAATAGCACCTTTGGTGGAGTTTCTTTTATGGAAATTGTTCCGATAATGCTTGAGGGGAAAAGCGCTTGCGCAATCCCGCTCAAGCCTTTTTTCTTTTCCCGTTTTGTGTCATTCCAACAAAAGCAGCAAAGCCATTGCAGCTATGCCTGCTAAAAACCAAATTAGCTGCCAGAAAGATTTTTTGGCAACTGTTTCTAAATGGAGCTGCGGCACAATGTCGGAAAGCGAAATGTAAATAAAACTTGCCGCACCCAAACACAGAAGCCAGACCGGCGCGCCGGCTTGGGATTTGAAAAAAAGCAAGACTATTACTGCGCCCAAAACAGCAAAGAGCGCGGAAACAAAATTGTACAAAAGCGCCTTGTTTTTACTCCAGCCTCCGTGAAGTAAGATGGCAAAATTGCCTATTTCCTGGGGAATTTCGTGAAAGATTACCGCAATTGTAGTGGCTATACCAACATGCGGGCCGGCCAAAAAACTTCCCGCAATAATAAGGCCGTCAATAAAATTATGCAGGCTGTCGCCAACCTGGGTTAAATACACCAAACTATGGACATGCTCTTCGTGCTGCCCGTGCCTGTGCTGCCACAAAATAAATCTTTCTAAAACAAAAAATATAACCAGGCCCAAAAGTATGTACAACCCTTCCTTTGCCCCAAAACTTATTTCTGAAATTTCCGGCAGCAAATGTAAAAACACGTCGCCCAAAAGCGCTCCGGCAGAAAAGCTGACTAAATAAGTCAGCCATTTTTTTAGCCTGTACTCGTTTATAGACAAAGTTACAACCCCGACTAAAGAAATTAGGCTAACAATAAATACGCTAATTAATGTATACACCCACAAATTTAACATAGCTACAATATTTTAACATTATTATGCTCTTTTGCTCAACTATTTATTTCCCTTTGTAGCAATTTTAAATTTCTGCGGTTGGTCTTAAACCAGGCGCCAAAAAAGTCGCCGACTATTGGCACCAGGCCAATTAAAAAGCTAATAAAAATATTTAGCAGCATCCTAAACTTTATCCAGGTGGAAACTTTGTATTTTATAGCCAGGTTAAAAACATAAAAATCCAAAATCGGGGCAATTACATCCCCCACTCCCGGAACAAGGTCTATTAACAAACTTAAACCAAACCTAAAACCAAAAACTTCGAACTGATCGTCCAAAAGGGCGGTTAAATTTTCAATTTCCGGATAAATTCTTCTAATATTTTCTTGCATACAAACTGTAACGTTTAAAAATTGCTTTTAAGTTCAAGGATTTGAAAAACCCATCTTTTTGATGGGCTTTAAGGCTTACTTTAGATTCAATTTTTCCTTCACCCTTTTAACCAGGTCCTTGGGGTTCCAGTCACTTTTGACCAAAAAATCATACACGCCGCTTTGTAAAGCCTGCTCAATAGTTTTGTTGTCGTTTAAGTTAGTGAGAATAATAGCCGGAGTATTGGCTAGTTTAGAATTTTGCCGAATTTTATTGAGCATAGTTATGCCGTCCATTTTCGGCATTAAAATGTCAACTAAAATTACGTCCGGCAATTCTTTTTGTGCCGTTGCCAAACCTTCACTGCCGTCTTTAGCCAACAAAGCCGAAAATCCGGCGTGGGTAAATTCGTCCCGCAAAACTTCTAACAGTAACGCTTCATCCTCGACAATTAAAATTTTCTTCATGGTATTTTTCGTTTTATACGAAAGATTCGTTTAAATCTTTTGCCCCGGTTCTGGCCTTCATTCTTAAAGGAAGTTTAACATAAAAGGTGGTACCTTTGTCAACTTTGGATTCAAACCAAATTTTCCCCTTTACCTCGTTAACTATGGCTTTGACCACATACATTCCCAAACCGTTACCGTTAGGGTCAATTTGCCTGGCAGCTTCGGTCCTGAAAAATTTGTTAAAAATTTTGTCCTGGTCCTCGGGCAAAATGCCGACGCCGGTGTCCGTAATTGTAAATAACACTTCGTCTTTTACCGTCTCAATTTTAATTGAAATTTGGCCTTTGGGAGGGGTGTATTTAATTGCATTGGTTAATAAATTTTGGAACACAATCCTAACTAACCTCGGGTCCAAAAGCGATTTGGTGCTACCGGTAGGGTAACTTTTCCTCAATTTGAATTTTTTCATTTGTATTTCTTCTTCCATCTCTTCCAAAATCCCGTCCACAATTTCCTGCAGGGAAATTTCCACCGGCTCTACGGCCAGTGTGCCCAACTCAATTTTGGAAATATTTAAAATCGCGTTGACCAGCTCAATCATTCGCTCGTTAGTTGTGTAAACATTTTGGGCCCTTTTGTGGTAATTTTTAAAATCTAACTTTTCTTCCGCCTCTTCAAGCTCGTTCACCAGTTGGGATGACTGCCATTTCATTATGGTCAAGGGCGTGCGCAACTGGTGGGAGGCTAAAGACACAAATTCGGTCTTGGCTTTGTCAATTTGCTTTTCCACTGTAATGTCGCGCACGACTTTAATGCCACCAATAATTTTGTCATTTAACAACAAAGGTGTGGCGGTAATGGAAGCGGGAAATTTGGATTTATTTTTTTTGGACAGGTAAAAATTTCCGGTAATTTTTTTGCCGCTGGCAAGAGCCAGCCTCATAGGTCGGTCGGACTCTAACACCGGCTTACCGACTTCCTCTTCCATAGAAATTAATTGGGTAAGTTGTTTGCCCGTAACTTCCGAAGCCTGCCAGCCAAACAAATCTTCAAAAGCTTTATTGACCAAAATAATCCGGCCTTCGTTGTCCGTGGCTACAATGCCTTCCCCAATGCTGGCAAGCAGCACCTCTGCTTTGGCTTTTTCTTCAGCCAACCTTTGGGCAAAAGCGACCAGTTCACCCTGGGACCTTTTGTTCTCACTAATATCCCGGTAATTTACCACCAACGCCCCGACAGCCGGCTCGTGCAATAAATTTGTTAAAACGGCTTCCACCCATATCCATTTCCCGTCTTTGCGCCTGATGCGGGTTTCTAAATCCAGAACTTTGCCTTGCGAACTGACTAAATCTTTAAGCAAATGGGATATCCTCTCTTTGTCGGCCGGGTCCACCAATGACAGCCCGTTCATTCCCACAAATTCCTCGGGCGAAAAACCCAAAACCCTCAAGGTGGAAGGGCTGGTATAAAGCACATTGGTTTGTAAATCTATTAAAGTAATTGCGTCGGAACTGTTTTCAATAAGTCCGCGGAAGCGGCCTTCCAATTTTTTACCTTCCCAAATAGCCGAACTTAAAGCCAGGGAAACAATTGACATTATTATGGTGAAAGCCTGCAGCAGCAATAAAGATTCATTTGAGCTGGGGCGGGAAAACGGGCCAAAGCCCTGTAAAGTTCCGTGTACAGCTAAGGTAGCAAGAACAATAATGGCAGTTGCCGATTCCTTTCTGCCAAAACGTAAAGCCACCCACAAAATAACCGGAAAGGTTAAAAAAGCTACGGGATAATTTTGTATTCCAAAAACAGACAAATCACTAAACACGGCCTGGCTGACCACCAGCAAAATAAACAACACCACCGCCGCCTCTAAAACTTTTAAAGGTTTAAAGCGATTAAAAGTTTCCACAACCCACAAAATTAAAAACGGGGTCACCACTAAAGCCCCGCCCATATCTCCAAGCCACCAGGTAAACCAAATAGCATGGTACTGATTAAGTTCGGCCAAGCCGCCTAAAACTAAAACGCTTACGCCAATACTTGCGCTTATGGCAGGGGCAACGATGCCGACAAAAAGCACGAATTTAAAAATATTTAGAGGTTTACTGAAAACCTCCCTGCCCGAAGCGTAACGGTTTATTAAATACACCCCCACCACGCCTTCTGCAGTGTTACCAAAGGCAATACCTAAAGAAGTCGGGATATCACCGGAAGTAGTAAGATTAACTAAAAAAGCGCCTAAAAATATTGCCGGCCAAAAACGGAAACCCAAAATAAGCAGGGCGGCTAAAGCAATCCCGGTGGGAGGCCAGACCGCGCTGGCGCTTTCGTTAACAAAAGCTAAAGACAGACCCAATTTTCCGGCAAAAAAATACGCAACTAAAAGAGCTGCGCCAATAGCAACATTTTTTAAAATGTGCCGGTAGTTTTTCATCTAAAAAAATATTTTTTTAGCCGTTATTTTTCTTTTTTCCTTCCTCTTGGCTCTGACTCCCGGTTTTCCAGCCTGGCGCTAACGCCCTGGGCCTGTGCCCTATTTTTTAAATCAAAAATTTCCTTGTCTAAATCTTTTGCCGACTGCTCCCTGCCCCTTTGCCTTAATTCAACCTGCGCCGCTTCTACCGCGCTGACTGCCTCATCAATCGCTTTCCTCGCCTCAATCTTGGCCCTGCTTTCAATTTCAGATTCCGCGCGGCTGTTTTTTAAATTTTCTCCGGACAATTTAGAAGCAGGCTCATTGGCTTGCTCACCATTTTGGGCGGGCAGGCTTTCTTGTTCGGGCATTTTTGGGCCTGAAATTATTTGCAACTCTGCAAGCCTCTCCTGCGCTTGCTTTACCTTTAGCCCTGCCTTGTTCTCATTTGAGCTGGCAATCTGTAATTCAATTTTTTCCTTAAAACGCTTTACGCCGTAAAGCCAGTCCCCGGGCACTGCGGTACTGGAAGCAAAAGTTGTCCCGCCTGCCAAAGATAACCCGAGCAATAAAGAAAAGGCATAACGGACTATATTTTGTCCCTTACTTATTATACTACTTTTTGGCTTAAGTTTAAACCGGTCCTCTTGTTCCTGGTTAGCCACCATCCGCAAAACTCTTTGTTTTAAATCTTGCGCTTCCTGTTCGTTTAATGCCAAGCTGTTTTGCGCACCCATTTGCTTTAAAGAGTCAATCGCTTTTTTAAATTTTCTGATTTCCCACTGCATTCTTAATATTGTGAAGGATAAGTTTTTTGGATAATTAACTGCACTTTTTTCAAAGCGCGGAACTGAATTAAGCGCACCGACAAATTACTCTTGTTAACTATTTTTGCGGTTTCGTCTAAAGACAGGTCCTGCAAAAACCGCAATTCTAAAACCTGCTTGTAAAGCGGCGACAGCTGCTGGAAGGCTGCTTTAATAATTTCTAAATCTGAAAGTTTTACCGCTTCTTTTTCTAAAGAGTACTGGTCAGCCAGGTCAAAATTTTCATCTATGGCTAAAATGTCCGGCGTGCGGTATTTTCTCCTGAAATGGTCATTAATGGTGTTGCTCGCAATACGGTAAAGCCAGGCGGAAAAATTTAAATTTTCTAATTTCAAAACACCTAAACCTTTGTAAGCTTTAACAAAAGTCTCCTGGACAATGTCTTCGGCTTCCTGCTGGTTTTGAATTTTCATTCTTACAAATTTAAAAATCCGGTGTATGAAATGGTCGTAAATTTGGCCAAAAGCGTCCAAATCACCTTTTTTTGCCAAACTTACCAGATAATTAATCTCCATATGCTGGGCAGACTTTGCTAAAGGCTTAATTACATTACTAAAAGCTTTCTTTAGCATACTAAAATTCTCGCCAATTACAAAATTGGCTGAAGGCTGTATAAAATTGCTAAAAGTCTTGCTCATACAAAATAAATATCGCCCAAAAGGCCCGTTTGTTTCACCTAACCTAAAAACCCGCGCAGGTGTTCACCTGCGCGGGTTTGTGGTATAACTTTAGATTAAATTATTGCTTAATTTATTGCAGCGCCTTGCTGGTACTTAAAGTTGGCGCAATTGACAATAAGGATATTAGTAGTTGTTTGGCTGGCTCCGGAAAGCGCTGTTGGACTTGTAAACGGGAATTTCTTATGTCCTACCACCTGGTAGACAGTGGCGGTGTTGCTGCACTTAATAATTGCCCCGTCCGGATGCTCCTCGTTGTCTTCCACGGGCGTGCCCGGCGGAATAAGGGCCAGGTCCGTGTCGGAAATTATTTGCATATTTTGGAAACTGAAACCCAGCTCCATAAAATGTTTGGCAGACACAAAACCGCGTTTCTTGCCGTGGCTGTCCACGAACCATACGGTTTTGTCCGAGCCCTTAACTAAAGTGCCGGCAACCGGAAGCACCGGGGTTTGGCTTATGCTTACATTCGAAGGCAACGCAGACAAAACAATAATATCCTGGAATTTTTTGCCTCTCGACTTAAATACTGCCTGCCCGCGGAAAGGTTTTAACCTGCAGGCCGCGGCCAAATACACGGTGGGATCGGAACCTACTTTATAGAGCCTGCCGTTAATGAGGCTATTGGCGCATTTGCCTTTGGCATCTTCATCCCCGCCGTCATCTACATGTCCGGCAAAACTTCCGGTCAGGCTTTGCGTGCCGCCTGCTAAATTACCCGCCAAATCCGTAAAGCCGGGGTTGCTTGAAACCGTAATTACATCCCCTACCGCCAAACTGGGCAGGGTTGAGGTGGAAGAACTCGCGGTGTTGCTTAAAGTAATAGTTAAGATTGTGCCCGCGGTATTCCAGGCAGCGGCGCCAATTGCTCCGGTGGAGTCCAAAAAGCTGTGGCTGTTGTTTACACTAAAGAAAGAATTAATAGTAGATGACGAAATGAGAGGCTTGTTCGTGGATTCGGAAAAAGTTAACTCCACGCTGTCGCCTGCTTCTTTGGCATCGGTGCCTCCGGTATTTTTAGCAACCGCTGAACTTAATTGCGGCGCGGTTGTGTCTGCGGTAATGCCGGCTGTTGTTACTGCTGTGCCGGTGGGTGTGGATGTTGCCGAAGTCAAAACTCCGTCGGCCGGCAAAGTTACGGTAATGCTGTCTGAAGGGCTTGCATCGCTCCAAGAAGCGCCGGTTTGAAAACTTACAAAAAACTTTCCGGAAGCCAAAGTGGAAGTGGCGGCGGAAATATGGGTTGCAGTTCCTATGTTAATGCTTCCCTGGGTGCCTGTTAGGGCATCGCTTGCAACATTAAAATTACCGTCACCGTTGTCTTTATATATAGACAAAGCTGACAAATCCCCTCCGCTTACAGTAGTTGTCCCATTGCTGCTGACTGTTAAATTTATGCCTGACAAAGTTTCTCCGTCGCTTTGGCTTAAGCTAAAGCTAAACAAGCCAATTGGGGCACTTGAGGCCTTAACCGTAATTGGGTCCGGCACTAAACTTGCCGGAGCCACAGAAAAGCTGACAGCTGCCCGGGCCGGGCCCGTTAAGCCTAAGGTAAGCGCAAAAACCGCAAAAAACACTAATATTTTTCTCATTTTATGTTGTTTAATGATTTTGTTAATTAATACTAATTTAATAAATCGCTAATTTTAAAAGTTTGTTTCATTAAATTTTATGCCTAACATCTATTAAAAAATAGCAAAAACTGCAAAATTTGCAAATATCTTTTTAAGCCTCCATAACTTTAAAATTTTAGTTCAAAACGGTACCAAGGCTCAACGGACAAATCGGAAAACCTTATCCAGGTCGGCTTAATTTTGTAAAATACCCTGTGTTCCCTGGGTATGTATTTTCCAATGGAAGGCACGCCGGCCAAAATTGTCCTTAGCGGGTCTTCCTCTCCTAAATCCACATCGAGTTCTTCGGCCGTGCCTTCATATTGAACCGTTTTGCCCTTATCCCAGCCAATTACCACGGCTACTCTTGGGTTAACCCGCAAGTTTTTGTATTTTCGGGATGCAGTAAAGCTGCTGCAAAATAACTCCAGCTCTTTAGTCACCGCAATGCCGACTACCGCGGCTTGCGGCAAAGAATTTCCGGTGACTGTAGCCATTACGCCCAATTTATGCGGCTTGATAAAATCAAACAAAAATTTTATTTGCTTGTTTCTGTCTTTGCCGTTTTCAGCATAAATTTTCATATGCGTAAAATAAAGGCTGCCTAAAATTACCTGCCTTTGCTTTTATAAAAGTAAAATAAAGCTAACGGAGCCGCCCAGTTGGCAAAGCGTTCAATGAAATCTAAAGTCGATGTGCCGCCAAACACCGGATGTGCCACCAAAGGCCTGACTAACGCAGTCCAAAAACCCCAAAACGCTGCCCACAATAAAATTGGCTTTAAAGGCTTTACAAGGACAATAATTGCCACAATCACGTCCATAAGCCCGACGAATAACAGAAAAGTAGTGGCTGCTTCAGCGCTTAAACCGGTTAATTGGCTGGTCCAGCCAACCCAGTCCTTTTTTCCCATTATGGCCAAAATACCGTGGCCAAAAAACTCTCCGGCAACCCCTATGCGGAGCGCCCATTCCAACATTTTTTCATTATACATATTTTTGTTTCGTTTAATTATTTTAACAACCTAAGTATACACCCTTTTTCATTATAAATATAACCTTCTTAAAAATTGCGCGTTCGTTGCCACTATAATTGTGCTTACAGACATCAACGCCGCACCTATGGCTGCAGGCAAGATTATTCCAAGCAATCCTGCTGCCAAAGGGATAGCCACTATATTATAGCCTGTAGCCCAAATTAAATTTTGCACCATTTTGTTGTAAGTAGCTTTAGACAGCTTAATAATTTTTACAACATCCCTAGGATCGCTCCTGGCAAGAATTATGCCGGCGGACTGAATAGCTACATCTGTGCCCGCTCCAATGGCTATGCCGATATCTGCCTGGCTTAAAGCGGGAGCGTCATTCACTCCGTCTCCAACCATAGCCACACGGCTGCCGTCTTTTTGCAACTGCTTAACTTTGTCAGATTTATTTTCCGGTAAAACTCCGGCAAAATATTCTTTAATGCCTAATTGTTTGGAGACATAGTCAGCAACAGCTTCGCTGTCACCGGTTAACATAAAAACCCGCACACCAAGCTTGTGAAGCTGGGTTACCGCTTCCTTAGATTCCGGCCGTATTAAATCTGCCGTGGTTATAACCCCCGCGACAATATTTTCCAGAATAATATAAATTACGGTTTTTCCTTCTGCCCCTGCCTGTTCAACTTTTGTTTTCAAATCTTTAGGAATAGAAATATTTTGGGCAGAAATAAGCTGCGGGCCGCCGACTAAAACTTCTTTTCCGCCTATACTGCCTTTTACTCCTTTGCCAGGAAGTGCTGAAAAATTCTGCGCAGTTGGAATCTGTATGCCCTCACTTTTTGCCTTACTGACAACCGCTTGAGCAATAGGATGCTCTGACTGATTTTCAACAGCCGCCCCAAAACTTAAAATATTCTCTGCGCTGTACCCTTGTACCGGCCATACATCTACAACCCCATGCTCGGCTTTAGTAAGCGTGCCGGTTTTATCAAATAAAACCACATCAATATTGCGGGCAGATTCCAAAGCAATCCGTTGCCTGACCAGAAAACCGTTCTTGGAAGCTAAACTTGTGGAAATAGCCACTACAAGCGGGATGGCCAAACCTAACGCATGAGGACAAGCAATAACCAAAACCGTAACTGCCCTTTCTATGGCAAAACTTGCTCCCCTGCCCAAAAAAAGCCAGGCAATTAAAGTTGCTGCACCTGAAATAGTAGCGACGATTGTTAAGTAAAAAGCAGCCCTGTCAGCTAAAACTTGCGCCTTAGATTTGGAAGTTTGGGCTTCTGCCACGAGCCGCATAATGCCGGCCAGTGCGGTATTTTCACCAATCTTAGTAACTTTCACTTTTAAAGCCCCACTGCCGTTAACTGTCCCGGCTACTACTTCGCTGCCCGTATTCTTTTTTACAAGTTCGCTTTCCCCACTAATCATAGATTCGTTAACTGAAGAGACCCCCTCAATTACAGCGCCGTCTGCGGGAATCTTTGCCCCAGGGCGGACTAAGAGCATATCGCCTACCTTTAAATCGGCAACAACAACTATTTCCCCGCTAGTTTTTTCTGCCATATCCGGTAAAAGTTTTGCCAGTTCCTTTAAAGCATTTTGCGCACTTCTTATGGATTTCATTTCCAGGAAGTGCCCAAAAATCATTATGGTGATAAGCGTGGAAAGTTCCCAAAAAAATTCACTGCCTGAAAGCCAAAAAATAGTGGCCAAACTATAAACGTAAGCGACAATTATTGCCTGCGAAATTAGAGTCATCATTCCCGGCTGTCCGGATTTTAATTCCGCAACCGCGCCTTTAATAAAAACCATGCCGGAATAAAAAAACAAAACGCTGCCAAAAATTGCGGGAATATATTCTGACCCCGGAAACTTTGGCATTGCAAAATGAAGCCACTGCTGTATCATTTCGGAATACAGTAGGGTTGGAAAGGTAAGCGCCAAACTTAGCCAGAACTTTTGGCGAAACATTTCCGGCGAATGCCCTTCGTGCTTGTTATGCCGGGTTAAGTTATGGGCGTTATGGTTGTGATGATGGTCGTGGTTCATTTACCCGATTTTATTTATACCATTGGCTATACCACCCTCTCATTTGTTCTATTTCCTTATTCTGGGCAGTAATAATATCGTCTGCCAACTGCTTCATTTCCGGACGGTTGGTGGAATTTTTTAGCATTTGCGCCATCATTACTGCCATTTGGTGGTGAGGAATCATTTGTTCAATAAACTCTTTGTCAAAAGGTTTTGCGTTTTCCAAACTGGAAATGTCGCCGGTATTGCCCATCATTCCCCCGTGCATCATACCGCTACCCATGCTGTGTCCTGTCCCGGCAAAAGCATCAGGAACTTCCGTTCCAAACCAGTCTTTATACCACTGCTTCATTTTGTTGTTCTCTTCGGTTTGGGCTTTAATAATATTTTGCGACAAAGATTTTATTTCCTGGTGCTCGGCTTTAGTTAGGGCGATGTTGGCCATAGTTATGGCGTCGTCATGGTGCGGAATCATTTGTTCAATAAAATGCCTATCTATATTACCCATCATGCCGTTCTGATTGGAACCTGCCATCATGTTGCCGCGCATGCCCATCATGCGCATCATGCCGTAATTTTGGCCATTTACAGCCGTTCGGGCAAAAAGCGAGGCAATTACAATACCCACAAACAAACCAATTATCCCAAAAGTTATTTGGTCTTTATTCATAATATTCCTTCCTGGGCAATGCCCAAATTATTTGTTGTTAAGAAAATAAATTTTAAGCAGCTCATTAATGGCTTTTTTATCTCCGCCGTGTTTAAACTGGTGCGCGACATGTTCCCTTAAATGGTTTTCCAGCATGGCGCGGTTAAAACCTTGAAGGGATTTTTCTATGGCAAGGGATTGGGTAATAATGTCTACGCAATATCTATTTTCAGCTAACATACGCTCTAACCCGTTAACCTGGCCCGAAATCCTGCGCAGTCTGTTTATTAAATTTTTTTCGTTAGATTTCAACATAAGCAATTTAAGCATATACCCCCAGGGGGTATTATGTCAAGCAAAAAAATAAATGGGGGCATACCCCATTTCTACGCATACAAAAACCCGCCCTTTTTGGGGGCGGGATTTTTCATGCAGACCGTTCTTAACGGCTAAATAGTGGCAAACAAAAAACAGGCTCGCATCAATGCTGCCTGTAATTTGCACGTCGCTACTCGAATCTAAAAACTTTTCGAGCGCGATCTATCAGTTGGCGGTAGACTTTTTAAAAAAGCAGCCGGTATTTATTTTCTGTAATTCAAATAAATTAAACTTACTATTTTTGTCAGGTTAATTACAATTAGTCCTGCCAACAGCCACCAGTCCAAATTATGGGTTATAAACATTTGATAAATAAGTCCAATGGAAAAAATTATAGTGCCGGCAATTAAGGCTGTCCGGTTAGAAATATTCCTATGGTTAATGTCCCGCTCATCAATATTATTGGTTTCCCCGACTAAAGAAATGCCTATAGTGTAGATAACCAAAACGGCGGACACCGAAAGCATTGCCGACATGGACATAGAGTCCATAGGCTCGCGCAGTAGATAACCGCCGGTTAGGGCAATTAATATTAAAAGCAAAAGATAGTAAGTGATTATTTTCATAAAAATAAGGACTAAGGGATCCTTCGGCCTTTAGGCCTCAGGATGAAAGCTAGCGCTTTCATTTTAACATAAATATTTCTTCCACAGGCATTTTGAAAAATTTCGCCAACTTTAAAGCCAACCCCAGGGAAGGTTCATAGTTTCCCTTCTCCATGGCAATCACGGTCTGGCGTGACACCCCGACGGCTTCTGCCAGCTGCTGCTGGGTTAAGTTTTTTTGTTCGCGGTATTGTCTAATAAGGTTCTTTATCATTGTTTATCCAAAAGTAAAAGTAAATATTTCCAGACCCGCCTTTGGGACCTCTATTACTATTTCGTGTTCACGGTAATCCTGCGAATCAAATAGGGTATATAAATCAGACGAACCAACATTTAAGCTTCCCACGGACTTTCCGTCGACAATAATATTAACCGTGGTTGCTTTATCCGCCCGGGTAACTACGTGGATTTTCCCGGCGTAAAACTTCATTTTTACCTTTCCGCTGCCTTCCACAAGTTTTATGTTTTCAACTCCAAATTGCCATTTGCCTTCCAAAGCAAAATGGTTGCTTTCAAGTTTTTCAGGAAAAGCATAGTATTCGCCTGACGCTGAAGGTTTCTGAGATTTGGTCAAATATTCCAGTCGGCTTGTGCCAAAGTAGATTTCCGGCGTTTTTATTTGGCCGTTTTGCTTTTGATCCTCTTCATTTACAGGGCCAGGCAAGCCAAGCAGATATTTTATGGCGTTTTCTGTTTCCTCATATTTGCCTTCGCCAAAATGGTAATAACGGACAATGCCTTCCTTATCTATTAAATAGTGGGCCGGCCAAAAACGGTTGCTGTAGGCATTCCAGGTTGCAAAGGAATTATCCTGCGCTACCGGATAATGAATATTGTAGCGCTGAATTGCTGTTTTAACATTTTCGGTAACTTTTTCAAATTCAAATTCCGGCGTATGTACGCCAACAACAACGAAGCCTTTATCTTTATAAGTGTCATACCACTTAGTCACATAAGGCAAAGTGCGGATGCAGTTTACGCAGGAGTAGGTCCAAAAATCTATTAGCACAACCTTACCTTTCAAGTCTGAAAGATTCAGAGCCTGCCTGCCGCCTGCCTGTCCGGTAGGCAGGGCAGGCAGGTTTAGCCAATTATTTATACCGGTAAATTCCGGCGCCGGGCCGTAGTTTGGTAAATTTAAATTAATCATATTTTGAGATATCCCATTGGTAGAATTTTGAACGGCTTCTTTATTCATCATTTCCGGTTTTAAAAGTTTTTCTTCCAAACTGGGAAAATTGTAATATTCCAAAATTTTTGCCTGTAATTTTAAATCATACTGGAAATACATGGCTACGGCTAAAGCCAGTATGAGCACTCCAAAGACTTTTTGCATCAGGTTAGTATACCGGGCCAGCAGCCTGACTCTGGTAGTCACAAATTGCCCGCCATAAGCAATGGCCAGCATAGGCAGACCCGCGCCAATGGCATAAGCTACAAGCAATACACCTGCCTGGCCAATGTTGGCCTGGGTTGCAATGAGCGTTAAAATGGAACCTAAAACCGGCCCTGCACACGGCGTCCAAATAAGTCCCAATATGAGTCCTAAAACAAACCCGCCAAAGTTACCAGAACCCGCCTTTTGGCTTACGTTCTGGGCTTTGGTTATATAGCGCGACAGGGGCTGGGTCAGCAGCTCAAAGGGTTTTGGGAAAACCATTAGGAACCCGAACAATCCCAGGGCGGCAATGGCTATATTTCTAAGCGCGTCCGGCGATATCATAAGACTTGTGACAACAAACGAAAGAGTCAGGCCGGCCAGGGAGAACATAGTAATAAAACCTAATGCAATAAACAACGGCCGTGTTTTACTTTGCTGCCCTATGCTGGCTCCAAGCAGTATTGGCAATAGTGGCAAAATGCACGGCGCGCCTATAGTCAGTATGCCTGCAAGGATGGCAAAAAGAATTTGAATCATAAAAAATTATTTTATGTTAGCCACTAATTCTTTAACCCCGCCGCCGTTCCATTTGGTTATCTGGTTGCCATTGGCGTCTACCTGCACAAAAGTATGCTGGTAAGTTATGCCGTATTTGGTCTTTAACTCTTTTTCCGTGTCGTAGTTTGTTTTAAGGACGGTTACTCCGGCGGGAATTTGGCCGGTGTTGGCCGTAAAGTCCGCGTTGGCCTCCTTGCAATAAGGGCACCATGAGGCCCAAAAAAACAGCACTGCTTTGCCGCCGTTTTTGGTGGCTTCGGCTAAGACTGACGATGAATAATCTTTGTAAGCTCCGGGCTTCTGTTCCATCATTGCTCCTTCCTGCATCATTTTGTCCTCTGTCTTTTCCATCATCTTATTGTCATTTATGCTGCCCTGCGGCATGGTGCCGGTAAATGTTTCTTCGCCTTCGGCGGACATCATTTCTTTTGGGCCCTGCTGTGAAGCGGTTTTCCTGTTTGACGCTTGCCTGATTAAAACATACCCTGCGCCCAAAACCACAACTGCCGCTATAATAACAATAATCAATTTGTTTTTCATTGTTTATTTCCTTTTCTGGACCCTTAGAGCTGTTAGCCAAGGGATAATTAATATTTACTAAAATAATAATAAACAAATAAAAACCTAATGTCAAGTATACTTAACATTAGGTTTTACAACCGTTTAAATTTTTCAGACAGCCCTGGCTACGGAAATAATAACACATATCCCGACTGCATTGGAGATAAAAGATATTAAAAAGAACTGCCAGCTTTTAAGTGTAGAAACACCCAATAGGCCTATACCTATTTCATCAGGGAAAGGCGAGGCAATAATCAGCGTGCCGACAACCGGGGCAAGCCAGGCAAAATAAGGGGTCTTAAAAAGCCGGGAAACCCTTTTGCCTACCATTTTTATAAATATTGGCGAAAGTTCTTCAAACACACGGTCTTTCAAAAATTTTAGAATAAGCAAATCTCCTACCGCCGCGCCAAAACCGGCGACCAAAGCTATTGTTACTGGATTGAATTGTCCTGACAAAAAATATAAAACAATGCTGGCTGGGGCTACAGTAAAAGTAGATACAAAAAATAAGCCTGTTATGAAAATTCCAAAATAACCTAAGCCTCCAACTTGGCTTATAAAATTTTTTACTGCTGTAGAATCTGAGAATAAAAACAATAATATTAAACTCAATGCCAAAAAGAGCGTATTCTTATATTTCCAATTTTTATATTTTCCTACAAGCTCATTCATTTGATAAATTATAGCTCTTTCCCCAAGTGAAGGCCATACTTCAAAAGCCACCCTTGCGGGTGGCTTTTACATGCTTCTTAACCTTTAACGGCTAAATAGTGACCCCGATACCACTTTATCAAACTATCAAAAGATAATCTGATTAGTAACATCAGGACCTGCTTTTGTACATCATCTTAAAAAATTAAGACGGGTACGGGGCAGGTTAGAAGGTACAACACCATGCCCTATACCGGAATCACCCAAAGGGTGATGACTGGTATGGAGGCAAATGCTTTGCGCCAAAGTTGATTCAAGAAGCGCTAATTTTCGAAAAAATTAACGACGACCAATGGAATGTGCACCAACGTCCAACTTCGAAAAGTTAGAAGGATACATATTTTATTCCTTAGAAAGGAGGTGATCCATCGACAGCTTCCGCTACCGATGCCTTGTTACGACTTAGCCCCAGTCATGAGCTTCGGATTGGAGTCCACTAAAGGACGCTTCATCCGCTTCCCACTTCCATGGCTTGACGGGCGGTGTGTACAAAACCTGAGAACGTATTCACCGTATCGAGGCTGATATACGGTTACTAGCGATTCCGGCTTCACGAGGGCGAGTTGCAGCCCTCGATCCGAACTGGGGGCAGTATTGATAGGATTTGCTCCACCTTGCGGTTTGGCGTCCCTTTGTTCTGCCCATTGTAGCACGTGTGTCGCCCAAGGCGTAAGAGCCACGCTGATTTGACGTCATCCCCACCTTCCTCCCGCTTAAACGCGGGCAGTTCTGTGAGACACTTGTAACTCACCGTAGGGGTTGCGCTCGTTTTCACACTTAAGTGAACACCTCACGGCACGAGCTGACGACAACCGTGCAGCACCTGTGTAGCACCCTCGAAGGCGCCCAAATTTCTTTGGGATGCAGCTACATGTCAAGCCTTGGTAAGGTTCCTCGCTTACCGTCGAATTAAACCACATGCTCCACCGCTTGTGCAGGTCCCCGTCAATTCCTTTGAGTTTTAGCCTTGCGGCCGTACTCCCCAGGCGGATGATTTAACGCGTTAGCTATGGTACTAAAGAGGGTCGATACTCTCTAGCACCTAATCATCATCGTTTACAGCGTGGACTACAAGGGTATCTAATCCTTATCGCTCCCCACGCTTTCGTCCTAGCAGTGTCAGGTGGCACCCAGAAGCCTGCCTACGCTATTGGTGTTCCAAACGATATCAACGCATTTCACTACTACACCGTTTGTTCCAGCTTCCTCTTTGCCCCTCTAGTTTTACAGTTTCAAAAGACAGTCTCAAGGTTAAGCCTTAAGATTTCACTTCTGACTTGTAAAACCACCTATCGGTACGCTTTACGCCCAATGATTCCGGATAACGCTTGAGGTCTCTGTATTACCGCTGCTGCTGGCACAGAGTTAGCAACCTCTTATTCTCTCGGTACGCTCAAAATATTGTTCCCGAGCAAAAGGACTTTACAACCCGAAGGCCTTCATCGTCCACGCGGCGTCGCTGGATCAGACTTTCGTCCATTGTCCAAAATTCCAAACTGCTGCCTCCCGTAGGAGTCTGGGCCGTGTCGCAGTCCCAGTGTGGGGGTTATCCCTCTCGGGACCCCTAACCGTCATAGCCTTGGTAAGCCATTACCTTACCAACTAGCTGATGGTGCCCAGGCCTCACTTTAAGCGTCTTGCGACTTTTGTATTGCTACAACATGGAGTATTATCCAATCTTTCGACTGGTTATGCTCCACTTAAAGAAAGTTCCTAGGTATTACTCACCCGTTCGCCGTGGGTCTAAACCCACTCGACTTGCATGTCTTAGGCACGCCGCCAGCGTTCATCCTGAGCCAGGATCAAACTCTTATTAGAACCGTGAACCACTCAGGCCTAAAGGCCTTCGGGTATCACGGTAAAACTAAATATAATTCTATAAATGTCCGATCCGCCAATGGCGGACTAGACAGAACTATAAGTAGAGGTTTTGATCCCGTCCACTCTTAATAAAAAGAGTCGGACAAAATCTGGCGATAATTTATTTTTATAATGCTAAATTATCAAAGCATTTTCTGTTTTCACAGATATCATTGAACTCAAAAATTGAATTGACGCAAACATTGCATCCCTGCTGGGTTTAAATCAGCTGGGACACGATGGTTTTGTACACAATATAACCGGGCGGTTATATTGTTTTCTAATCACTATTTAACTGTTAAGGTGCACCGCGGATTCGTCGCGGATAGCTACGCGGATTTCTCGCTGATGTTTCAGCGTGTGATCTGCGTACTTATCTGCGTCCATTCAGCGTTTTTGCACTCGGGATAAACTGAGGACAAAGAGTGCAAAAAAGGGAAACAAAAAACACATCTCAATAAATCAAGATAGTGTTCCGTACTCCCGAATAAATCGGGATCCCTTATAATCAACCAACTTGGCTTACATAAGGGTAAAATTGGAATCTATGTTTATGCCTTTTTTAATCTCTTGGTACATCTCCCGTAGGGAGATAAGATTTAATTTCTAAATCCTTAAAGATTATAAACCTTTTTAAATATAGTGTCAAGCTATGAACTATGCGGCACAAGGGTTATCAATCCAAGGGTGTTATTCTAAAACCAATGTCATATTTAAACATTTCATTTGATTTTGTGAAAATGCCTTCATTGGTTTTGATTTCAAAAGTCTTAATCAAAGTTACAATTATTGGGGTATCAGCGTAGATCTTGGCTAAAAGTTTTCTGAAAGTAATATTATTCTCCGGCATTTTATATACCTCTGCAGAAATTCCATATTGTGTTAAAAAATCCAAAAATTCTGTCTGAAAAACTTCAAATGTCAGTATAGGTGCCCCAGCGTTCATATCACCTTGTATAAACTTAACAAACTCTTCTTGGAAAGCTTTATTTTTATCAATTTTTGTATGCAGAGCCCAATCGCAATAAAATTTTAGCTTTGCATATTTACCTTGATTTAAATTATAGTCGATTTCCAAAATTTTACGAATCCTGGAAAGTATATAAACAACTTGGCTTTCTTCTATGATGGGCTTACTAAGCTCAAGTGCAAGTTTTTCTTTGATACCATCAAGCATGTAGTTATTCCCTAACAAATTTTACCATAACAAAATTCTATACCCATTTTCCCCCGCCCGCAACGGCTTAATGGGGTTGACTTTGGGTAATTTTTGATGTATTTTAAATTATCCAAAAATGGAGGATACCCAATGATTTACTGGTTCGATCCGGAAATGAAAAGAATGCGAGCCGCCATTGACGCGGCTTTGGATAAGGTTAACGCTCAACTCGGCGCTGAAAGGGTTTTTCTGGCTTCAAACCTCTACACTGACACAGCAAACCTCGTCAGTGGAGAAGAGGTAGAGTCGGTCGTCACCGAAACTCTGAAATTTCTCATCGAATGCGCGACCTGCAAAAACCTCTCACCGCAGAGTCAACAGACTCTCATCGACGATTGCGTGCAAGCCGTCCTCACCTGTCAGTCAGAGTACGGCAAACCCGCAACGGCAACCGCTACCGTCTAGCATCCGAATTCAACCATCTACGAAAAGGTGTCCGCCCCGGCCGCCTTTTCAATTTACCCATTTCCCACGCCTGCCTGGCGGCAGGCCCGCCCGCAAGTGGTGTATTGTTTTCTTCCGTGGTTTCGGTTAAACTTTTTACAAACTTACTTGGAGGTTTTATGGACAAGAAAAAACGGAGTCGAATTGCGTTTATTCTTTTTATTCTCGGTCTGTTGTGGTTGCTGTACATTAAATGGCACTACGAGCAACAGCGCCCACAAGACTTTCAACCGAGAAAACCCAAGTTCGACAAAATTGCTGTCGCCGCCCAGCCAACGCTGGGCGGTATTTTTTACCCATTTCCCTCTCCCTACGGGAGACAGGCCTGTCCTCTATTAATTACACATACTAATATAGAAGACTGCCTGACAAAGTTATTGATACAGGCACAAAAATTTATTTGGGTAATCAGTCTCAAAAGATGCAAAAGGACACGACCAGTCCTGCTGGGGGGTTTCGGTAGGGAAAACAATAAGAGTAAAACCCCGACCTTGTGCGGTTGGGCTGCGAATGCTACTGGCATAGTACACATAGCCGGCGCCGACGAATTGGTCACCATAGCTTGGGTCTGTGGGAAGTCTTGAAATGTAAGGCGACAAAGCTGCTTGTAAAATAAGCCATTCCGTTCTTCCGGAAGCGTCAAAATTATAGCCGACATTCCAGCCGTCTCCGGGAATGGGGTAAACATTATTTGCGTTGTAATAAAGCGCCAGAGCTTTTTCCATTTGGGTCACGTCCGCCTTTCTTTTTGCTTCCCTGGCTTTTATTTTTGCGTTGTTCAAGGCAACCAAAAAAATACTGGCCAAAAGGCTGATTATTGCAATAACCACTAAAAGCTCAGTTAAAGTAAATCCCCTTCGAACAAACTTTCGGGCAAAGGCGAACTTTAATTTTAATTTTTGTTTCCGCATTCCGATTTTAGATATAAAATAATTATATATCTATTTCGCCCTGCCCGCAATGTCGCTCGCGTTCGACTTTGCCCGCAATGCCTTGCCCCAACCTTATTTTTCGGGTAAACTTTCTGCAATGGAGGTGGCCTATGCGCATGAAAGTAAAACAACCGGGCTGGTGGATTTTCGTGGGCAGCTGTGTGGCGATTTGCGTTATTTGGTACAAACTCGGTTTGGCGTTCTAAAGGAGGATGAAAAATGGTGAGGCTGTTCGTTGGGAATATACCGTACGAGTGTTCTGAAAACGGGCTTATGCAGTGGTTTGAAGAACGCGGTCACCAGGTTGATTCCTGCCGGATCATCGGGGATCCGGAAACAGGCCGTTCCAAAGGATACGGCTTCGTGGAACTTACCGGTGACCTAAAGGCCAATGAGATAATCTTGTTGCTCAAGGGGCAAAAAATGGGGGACCGCGAACTTTCAATCGGACTTCCCCTGCCGAAAAAAACCTTCGTCCCGAGGAACGACTGGAGGCAATCCGGCCGAACTTCAGGCAGACAGTTCTAAGCCGACCTAAGGCGTTCGGAATCACTCCGAACAAAAATTGCGGTGCAAACACGCGCCTGGGAATTCTCTCTTTACGAGCGAACTTTCCCAGGCGCGTTTTTTTTAAACGATTTTATCTTCCCGCAAAACTACAGACAAATAAAAAAACACCTACTTAAGGTGTGGTGGGCAAATCGTTCGTGCGAACGATTTGCCCACAGTTTAACCACGAGGCTTTCTCTGTTTACGGATCTTCCAATGTTGGAAGGGATAGACGTGCCCGCAGAGTGGGCAGTTCCAAGCGCCCTTTTGCGGATCTTCGTTTTTCTCATGCACCATTTCCACTATTTTATGGCAATGCAGACACATCGTTGGCTTACTGTAAACGAACTCGGATTCAGGTTTGTTTTGCACTTATCCTCCCTTGAAAAAATATTGCCCGCACTTACTCGGCCATTGTATAGTTACTGCTGTGCAAGCGCTGGAGCCTCGAGCAGGCCAAGTTGCTGGGCCTTCAGGACTGCTTCCCTGTTGCTTACAACACCCAGTTTTTCCCGAATTACCCGCAAACGCCTGGATACGGTATTCGACCTGCATTCATAACCCGGTAAGTCCATAAGTTGTTTTACCAAGGCCCCTCCGGACAACCTCCGCAGGATTTCAACCTCAAGTTCGGTCAGAAGGATTTTTTCTGTCTCGGTACTTTCGGCCATGCTGTTTTTAACCTCCTAAAAAATGTTGGGTACAAAACTTCGGCAACAGATATTAAAGTTAGCAAAAAACCCCGCCGGGGTCAATTGGCTACCCCCTCCCGCCATTTACAAGCAGGGCAATTTATGATAAACTGCTGCAATCAAACGGAGGAATGTAATTTTGCGCTGTCTACTTAGGCGGGTTGCGAAAATTCCTCTTTCTACTGGACTGTCTGAAAATCCGGGGGCTTTAAACCCCTGGTATCTGAGGAAGCTTAAAATGCCAAGACTTTTCGTTGGAAACATTCCCTTTGGTTCCACAGAAGGAGACCTACAAAGCTTGTTCCTGGAATACGGCTACCAGTTGGAGTCCGTCGAGATTATCAGGGACAAATTTACTCAACAACCAAGAGGCTTTGCCTTTGTTGAAACTGTGGAACTACAGGACGCAGAGGGGGTCATAGCTGCCCTGAACGGCAAGTTTATGGGCAAGCGTCCGCTTACCGTAGCCCTTGCCACGCCCAGAGTAATTACCCAGGACTCGAGGCGCGACAGAAACTTTTACTGAAAACTGTTCTCACAAACACTTTTGTCAGAACAGAAACACACGATCGCTAGCACAAACTAGCCGGTCGTGTGTTTTATTAAATTCATTCCAAATTTCGAATCCCTGCTTAAGGCGCCTTAGCCCAACGGCTGCCCTTTCCCCCCAACCAAAGCGACTTGTTTTGTAAAATATTTTGGTTTAAAATTACTATACTAAGGAGGGTATTAACAAATCCGTCAAGGACGGCAAACAACAACAAACCTTAGGAGAACAAAATGAAAACTCCGCTTAAGACGTTACCAGACATCGAGGTGCCAACAATCGAGATACCAAAAGAAATTGAGGAACTCCCGAGAATAATTACACCCGAGTCGTCCGCCGGCTTCCTGGAATAGAAGCCACCAAATACGCGCCCGGAAATTCGCTCTTTACGAGCGGATGCTCCTTTCCGGGCGCGTTTTCCTTTTACACTAACGGTCGGTCGGAGGCAAAACAAAAAAGAGCCAAACGCGTACTGCGCGGCCCTTGGGACTTTGTGGCTTTGGTTATTTGATCTTCTTGAGCAAAACCTCAAGCTGCTGGAGATTGAAAACTTTTGGCAACATATAGTCGCCAAAATTCAAGCCAAGGGCAGATATTGACACAACTTTTATATCAGGCCTCTGCTCCCATATTTTTTCAGTAATTACCTTGCCCCCGCACCTGCCTCCCGCTGCCAAGCCGTCTATTAGTGCAAGATTCACCCTTAAGTCTTTAAGCGTGGGGATTTTTTTCAAAGCTTCGGCTTCGCTCCCTGCCGTGCATACAACCCTACATCTCAACTCGGTTAGCATTTGGGTAATCACACTGACCGTCGCCGGTTCGTCGTCAACCAAAAAAACTCTAAAACCCTTCATTTGGGCCTCCTACAATTTGGTTCAGACAGTTTGGATAGCTTACTCCTTTTGCATAATCGTGTCAATAAACCAAACCGTTCTGCTGATTTGTTTATTTTTTATTTACAAATGTTAAAAACCGGCAGGGATTGTTCGTGGGCCCACGAACAATCCCTGCCGGTTTTATTTTATTTAAAAATATTGTTCTTTACTGAAAACCTGCGTGGCTTAAAGTATGCAGTCCGGGACCCAAATTTCCAACGCTGCCGCCCAAACAGAAAGATAAATAATACCTGTTTATGAGGTTTACCCCACCCGTACCTAAAAACTGATAATCATTTTGGGTTGGCGTGCCAACAGCATAACCATGTTGTCCGCAGGTGCCGTCAGGAGGCAAGGGGGCTTCGGGTACCTTTGAAATTATGTACGCAGGCAATATATAGTTAATGCATCCGGCTGATGTACAACCGGAAAAGGAGCCGTGCAAAACTCCCCACGTGTTTGCCGAGATTGCCGGAGGGGTTGTGGGATAGCTATGCTTGTCGTTAAAAAATAACTCGAAAGCCTTGGCCAGTTGGTTCATATCTGAAACGCGTTTTGCGTCACGCGCTTTTTGCCTGCTGGAATTTAAAGCAACCAAAACAATGCTGGACAATAAGGCAATTATAGAAATAACCACCAAAAGTTCAATTAAACTAAACCCTTTTTGTTTTTGAATTTTGTATCTGTTCATATACTTATTACAATTTATATTTTACACCCATCTTTTTATAATTACAATAATCTAACTTGCTGGGGATAAAAATGGTTGTTGTACAGGGGTATTTTAGCTAAGCTTAATTTAATTCAACAGGAGGCAAAATGAGCATATGGCTAATTTGGCCTGACAATTACAAAATAGGAGCCCAGCATCCCCAACTTTCCTCTTCCCGTCCCCCCTTTAGTGAGTACGACCTGTGCAGGGAAGTTGAGCTCACAGTAACCAGTTCTATGCTGACAAAGCTGAAAGCTGTAATCAACCAAGTCTTCAGCAATCCCGAATCGGGCGGTATACCGGCCGAAGCTGTATTTCCGCAACTATGTGAGTCCTGCCCAACCGGACAACGGCGCGGAGATTTATTTAAATGCGTGCAGGCCGCAAGGGACTTCCGTAAATTTGTAGAAATTGACAGAAACACAGACACCAACTAGAGCACGCTTAATCTAAGGGAAAGATTAAGCGTGCGTTTGTTATTTACCGTAAAAATTATGGTATAATAAATAATATGAAAAATCTACTGGCTTTAAAAAATATTGTCCTAATTGGTTTTGTTTTAATTGTTGTCGTAATTTTTGCGGTAATTAAAATTCCTCAAGACAATACTCCTGTCTCCCCTACTCCAAAAACCAATGAACAATCCGCTCCTCCTCCCTTTGTAGCCGCTGCCGGGCCCAGCCCTTCTTCCACCGCCCCAACGGCGCTAAAATCTAAAACCCAAACTGCCCCCGCTCCGGCTACGCTGCCCAATACCCCCCAGGCAGATACTACCGATGACTGCGGCAGCAATTTCGACTGCTACCAGGCTTATTACCAAAACCAGGTTAAAGCTTTTGGGGTGGTTGCGGCTTTTGACAAGTTAAAAGAGCAATACCCACAGAACGCTTACGTCCAGTCACAGTGCCACCCGCTAACCCACGTTATTGGCCAGTCTGCAATTTTGCTCTACGAATCCGTTTCCCAGGCCTTTTCCAACGGCGACGGTTTTTGCTGGTCCGGATATTACCACGGTGTTATGGAAGGTGTGGTGGGCAAAGTCGGACGCAACAATTTTCTAGGCGGACTTAACACTTACTGCTCCGACATTACGGGCAAAGCCAGTTATTCTTTTGACTACTTTAATTGTGTACACGGTTTGGGCCATGGGGTTATGGCTTATTCCAACAACGAACTGTTTGAATCTTTGCGCTTATGTGACGGGCTTACGGGTTCTTGGGAACAGTCCTCCTGCCAGGGCGGAGTGTTTATGGAAAATGTAATTATTGACAACAAAAATCATTTTACTAAATACTTAAAGCCAGACGATCTTTTATACCCGTGTAATGCTGTAGATATAAAATACAAAGGCCAGTGCTATTTAATGCAAACCTCGTATATGCTCAAAAAGAACGGTTCAAATTTTACCGCAACTTTTGACTTATGCAGCAAAGCTGACGAGGGTTTCCAAACCACCTGCTGGCAATCTTTAGGCCGGGATGTTTCCAGCAGGAATTACAGCAACGTGGCGGGAATAAAAACCACCTGCGGTTTGGGAGCCAATTTTGACCAACAGGCTAACTGCTTAATTGGCGCGGTAAAAGATGTAATTTCTTACTTTCATTCAGACGTGCAGGCTACCGAGCTATGCGGACTCTACGAAGGCGACCTGAAAAATGTGTGCAATTCAACTGCAACCAGTTACTATAAAAATTTCTAAAATATAAAAATCCCTCTCACTTAGAGAGGGATTTTTATTTGTTTCTTGCGTTCCTCTATTCCTTTTACAGGCACTATACCGACTTGCTGTTATTGAATAATTTTATCAACTATTCCGTATTTTTTGGCTTCTTCGGCGGTCATAAAATAATCCCTGTCCGTATCCTGCTCAATCTTTTTTATGGATTGTCCGGTGTGTTTGGCCAAAATATTGTTAATTTGGTCTTTTATGCGCATCATTTCTCTGGCCTGGATTTCAACATCTTTTTGCTGGCCTTCCACGCCGCCCATAACCTGATGGATTAAAACTCGCGAGTTAGGCAAGGAAAGTCTTTTGCCTTTAGCGCCGCAAGCAAGTAGCACCGCGGCAGCACTGGCCGCTTGGCCAATGCATATTGTTGATACGTCGGCTTTTACATGCTGCATAGTGTCGTAAAGCGCCATGGCAGAAGTAACTGAACCGCCCGGCGAATTAATATAAATTTTTATGTCTTCTTTATTATTTTCCGCGTCAAGAAATAATAGTTGAGCGATTACCGTATTTACCACGGCATCATCTATTGGTTCGCCCAAAAAAATAATACGCTCTTTTAAAAGCCGACTGTATATATCATACGCCCGCTCTCCCATATTACTCTTTTCAATTACCATTGGTACTAGAGGCATAAAATTGTCCTTTCAATATTAATGTATTAGTTCCCTCCCCCTTGTGGGGAGGGTTAGGGAGGGGGTTACTTTAAATGTTCAATTATTTTTAAAACCACGCCTTCCCTATTTTCTAAAACTTCATTATTCCAAAATCTTAAAACTGTAAATCCCTGCGATCTTAGCCATTGATCCCGAACTTTATCGCCAGAGCTTTCGTAATGTTGTCCGCCGTCTATTTCTATCACAAGCTTTTTCTCATAGCAAGCAAAGTCTACAATGTATTTTCCGATTACAGCCTGCCTCCGGAATTTCACGCCAAGATTGTCCGCCCGCAAAAAATACCACAAAAATTTTTCGGCGTCGGTCAAATTATTTCTAAGTTTGCGCGATAAAATGGTTTTTTCTTCCATTGTTACCCCTCCCCTAGCCCCTCCCACAAGGGGAGGGGAATAAATACTCATATTTACTCTTGCTTGGCTTCCTGAGCCGCGGCGTCTATAGATTCCTGTTCAACCGTGCCTTCAGGCGCAACCTCTACCTGGCCTTCTGCATGCTGATCAACTGATTCGCTGACTGGCTGATTAGCTTGCTCGTCTCCGCTAATTTTTTCCCCGTTAATGTCTATTTTCCATCCTGTAAGACGCGCGGCCAAACGGACATTTTGTCCGGCTTTGCCAATAGCGAGTGACAACTGATCTTCCAAAACGCCGACCTTAGCTTCTTTGCTGGCTTCATCTAATTGGACGTTGATAATTTTTGCCGGGGAGAGTGAATTCGCAATGAATTTCACTGGATCGTCAGAATATTCTATAATGTCAATTTTTTCACCATTTAGTTCGGCCATTACAGTTTGCACTCGCGAGCCTTTTTGTCCCACACAGCTGCCAATTGGGTCAATGCCGTCTTGAGTGGAGATGACTGCAATTTTAGAACGCGATCCCGCTTCGCGGGCCACAGCCTTAATTTCAACAGAGCCATTGTAAATTTCCGGCACTTCTAATTCAAACAATTTTCTTACCATATCGGGATGACTGCGGGACAAAGTAATTTTTGGACCCTTAGTGGCAGGTTCAACGTGCAAAATTAAAACTTTTATACGCTGGCCAATGGTGTATCTTTCACCTCGAATTTGCTCACTGGGAAAAAGCACGCCGGCAACTTTGCCTAAGTCAATAAGCACCGTGTCGCCTTCCACTCTTTGCACAATGCCGTTTTGAAGCGTTCTCTCTTTGGCCTTAAAGTCTGAAAACTGCACGTTTCTTTCTGCTTCACGCAATTTTTGAATAATTACCTGTTTGGCGGTTTGGGCAGCTATGCGGCCGTAGTTAGTTCCGGTTTTGGGCGTAATATCAGTTTTAATTTCATCGCCGACTTTGGCGCCTTTTTTAAGTTTTTTAGCTTCATCAACTAAAATAAATTTTTGAGGGTCTTCTTCTACTTGGCTTTCTTCTTCCACCACGGTCTTTTGGTCAAAAACCTTAGTGCCCATAGTTTCGGGGTTAAATTCAACTACAATGTTCTGGTTTTTCTCACCGTAATCCTTACGGAAAGCCGCGGCTAAAGACGCCTCTATCATAGAGATTAAATCTTCTCTGCTAATACCTTTTTCTTCGGCTATTTGGTCTAATGCTTGCTCTAGTTGATCATTCATATTTGCTAAACTGATTAACACGGATACCGCAACGGATGAATACGGATCTGCGTTAATCCGTTTTCAATATCCGTGTTTATCTGTGGTTTCTAATAAAAAAGATGAGCCCGGCTCATCTAGTTCCAATCCTCAACTGCATTCGCTATTATTTTAGCAGGTTTAAACGATTTGTCAACCCCGTTAGAGGCAAGCCGCCCCGAGGCGGCTGTAGCCGTGCCGCTTCCAGCGGCAGGGCGGCCTCTAACGGGGTCAACTTCACTATATTCCATTACGCAAACATCTATTTGTGGCTGTAATTTTGCATACTCCGGATGTTTTTGCAAAAAAATCTTCACTGCTTTTAGAATTTTAATTTGTTTAAACTGGTCAACCGCTTCTGCCCCAGTGCCGAATTTAACGGATAACAAATTTCGGGTTTTTACTTCCACAAATACTATGCGATTTTTATCAACTGCAATAAAATCTATCTCCCCCAAGCGTTTCCCCTTTTTGTTATATTCATTTTGCGCGATAATTTTAAAACCGCACCTTTCATATTCTTCCTGCGCAGCTTCTTCTCCAAGTTGTCCTAAAGATTTTATCGACTCTGATTTTTTCAGCCAGTTAAACATATTTTTGTATTACGTATAATGTATAAAGTATAATGCCTTATACCTAATACGTTATACCTTATACTATTTCGGCAAGTACTTAAGCTTTACCTGTTCTTTTTCCCAAACTGTTTTTTCTTCTCTGTAGGTTTTATATATAGAAATTAAAATTTTAACAAACCAAACCACCGCAACTAAAACAATTGCCCAGGCAATAAAATGCGAACCAAAAAACCTTACATTTTGCCAGCGGCACAGGTACCAGACCATTTGGCTTAAGCCTATAGTTGCAAACAAGCTAAAAAACTTTTGCCTGTACTTTTTGTCGGCCGGCGTTGGTGCCAGGGCTGCCGAAACTTTTAAAACAATTGCCAACAAAACTAAAATTGCCCCGCTAAACAAAAAAAGCTTTTCGGCCGGAGATATATATGCGGTATTAATTTGGAAAAGATACTGGGAGGTAAAATAGTTTTTTAAATTCATATATAGCTAAACTGATTAACACGGATATTGCAACGGATGGACACGGATCTGCGTTAATCCGTTATCTATTCGCGTTTATCTGTTATTTTTATTTTTCGTATAAAACCGCATAATGATACCCGTCTGCCAGTAAGTCCTTAACCTTCCTAAAACCTGCGGTTTGCAAAGTAATTTCCAGTCTTTCCTGGTCCATTCTTTTCTCAATTGGCGGGCCAAAAGGGGTTGCTGTGCGTTTCCACTCCACTGCCACTACACGTCCCGGGCTTTTTAAAATCCTGTAAATATTTTTAATAAGTTCTTCTTTTTTGTCCACTTCGTGTAAAATATTTCCCACAATTGCCAAATCGCAAGAACTGGGTGCAATATCCGTTAAAGGTTTGTTTAAGTCCGCCTGCACTACCCTAACATTTTTGTAGCCAAACTGGTTTGCTATGGAAACAGTTGCCGCAAGCTTAGATGTCTGCACGTCCACCGCGTAAACCATTCCCGTAGGACCTATCATTTGCGCGGCCGGCAAAACATAAAATCCGTTGCCGCAGCCAAGGTCAGCAACTACCTGCCCCTGCATAAGGCCGGTTTGCGCTACTACTTCGCTTGGATTTAAAAATCTTGCCATAAATTTTAATTTAATTTTTTACTTCTATGAACTAAATACTGAATAAAAACTCCGATATAACCAACTGCTAAATCGAATCTTGAGTAAAATTCTTTAGCCTTTGGATCCCATTCTTGCCTTTCTTTAACATCAAGATAAAACCATCTCCATATAAAAATACTAAAACACAGATACGCCCACACAAATGAAAAGAACACTAGTCCGACTGCCTTAAACCATAAACCACCGATTATTGCAAAAGATAAAAAAATTATACAAGCAATTTTTTTTTGAACTCCTGTGAACATCCAAATTTTTACATCTCCTTGTACAATTTTTCTATACTTTTAACTTTTAACTTTCCACTTTCGACTTCTATTAAAACCCCGTTTACCTGCAGCACTCCATTTTCTTCCACTTCGTAAACAAACTTTTCTTCGGAATTTAGAAATCTTTTAAGCGCGTTTTGTGGAACTACTCCTAATATTGAATCCCTGGTTCCTGTCATACCCACGTCTGTTACATAGCCCGTGCCGCCGGCTAAAACCCTGGCATCTGCGGTCGGGATATGAGTGTGAGTACCAAAAACTCCGGAAGCTCTACCGTCTAAATGAATTCCCATAGCCACCTTTTCACTCGTGGCCTCCGCATGGAAATCTATTACTATTATATCACCTTTTTGCCCCTGGTCTACCAGCAGCTTATCTGCGGTTAAAAAAGGATTATCAATGGCTCCCTCCACCTGTTTTTCCATAAATACCTGGCCATTTAAATTGATAATGAGATATTGCTGGCCGTCTTTGGAGAAACGGTAATAACCGTGCCCGGGAAAACTGCTCTCATAGTTGGCAGGGCGAATGAGTTTTGGATATTTTTCAAAACACTCGGCAGACAGCTCCCCTTTTTTAAAAACATGGTTGCCGGAAGTAAAACAATCTATGCCTAAATCGTCAATTTCCCCTAAAGTAGACGGCGTAACCCCTTTGCCATGCGCTAAATTTTCCACATTGACAATTACAGCGTCGGGTTTATATTTTTCCTTCCACTGGGGCAAGACTTCACGCAAAGCTTTGCGTCCGGGTTTACCTACAACGTCGCCAATGAATAAAATTTTAGGCATTGAAGTTTTGGACAATAAAATATATAATCTTTTTGGAGGCAGAAATGATCTATCAAAGAAAGCGGAGGTTCGACCTTCAGTTTGGAAAAGAACCTTGGTATGCCGGAACTCAAATCGGCGACAAAGACGGTAAAGCAGTAATAACTGTCTTTTACAACAACAAGGGGGAACCAATTTTGCCGGAGCACTGGCGAACTCAAGTCACATTTGTCAGAATCGGCACGCTCATACAAACGAGCACAAGAACAGGCGTCGGGTGAGAAATCACCCGACGCCTTTTTAAATTATCTGGCGTACTCAATTACTCTGGTTTCTCGAATTACGTGCACTTTAATTTCACCCGGAAACTTTAGTTCCTGTTCAAGTCGGTTGGCAATTTCGCGCGCCAACTTTTGGCAGGCAAGGTCGTCTAACTTAGACGGCGTGACAAACACGCGGATTTCGCGGCCGCCCTGAATAGCGTAAGTTTTTTCCACGCCTTCGTAGGAGTTGGCAATATTTTCAAGGTCGGTTAAACGCTTAATGTAATTTTCCAAGCTGTCTTTACGCGCGCCTGGGCGGGCACCGGAAATGTTGTCGCAAGCGTCAACAATTATGGCCTCAACACTCTGGGCGGCTTCCGATTTTCCGGACACATCGGTGTCGTGGTGGTGGCTGGCAATGGCTTCTATTACCTTTGCGTCCAAACCAAATTTTTCAGCAACTTTTTTACCAAGTTCAACGTGGCTGCCTTCAAGGTCCTGGTCCAAAGCTTTGCCAATGTCGTGAAGCAGCGCGCCTTGTTTGGTAATTTGCACGTCTGCGTCCAATTCTTCAGCCATTAAAGCGGCTAATTTTGCCATTTCCACAGAGTGGCGCAAAATATTTTGCCCATAAGATGTCCTAAACATCATACGCCCGACTAAATGCACTAATTTGGGGGGGAAATTAGTAATACCCAACTCGTAAACAGCCTGTTCACCGGCCTGTTTAATTTGTTCGTTAATTTCCGCTTTGCTCTTTTCGTAAGCTTCTTCTATTCTGGCCGGATGAATTCTCCCGTCAGCCAGCAATTTTTCCAAAGTCAGTTTGGCAATATGGCGTCGAATAGAATTAAAGCCGGAAATTACAACTGTATCCGGAGAATCGTCTATTAAAATTTCCACGCCCATCATTTGTTCAAAGGCGCGAATGTTGCGGCCTTCTTTTCCAATAATGCGGCCTTTCATTTCTTCATTCGGAATTTGCACCGTAGTGGTGGTAACTTCAGCCGTAACTTCACTGGCAACGCGCTCAATGGCCTGGGCCACAATGTTGCGGCCTTCTTTTTCTGCATCCTCGTGGGTCTTGGCAAGCAACTTTCTGTGCAAGCCCACCATTTCTTCTTTTACGGTTTTTTCCGCATTATCAAGAAGCACTTTGGCAGCTTCTTCCCGGGTCATACCGGCAATTTTTTGCAAATTTTCCAGCTGTTTAGCTTTAAGCTCCTTTATTTCTTCGGCAGCCTGCTTAACCTGTTCGCCTTTTTGTTCTAAATCGGCCTTTTGTTTGTCTAAAGAATTAGACTTTGCCTCCAGCTCTTTTTCTTTACGGTCTATGCGCTCTTCAAAACGCACAATTTGCGCACGGAAATCCGACTCCTGCTTTTTGGCCTGGTCAATAATTTCCAAAGAACGGGTTTTTGCCTCAAGCAATAACTCTTTTTCTTTATTTTTTGCGTCTTCAACAATTCTCTCGGCGCGCGCTTCTGCGCTGCCAATATTTTTGCCGGCCTGGGATTGTCGGTACAAATAGCCCAAAAATCCGCCGACTGCCAAACCGATAACTATATAAACAATAATCATAAAAATACCTTACAATCCGTAAAGTAAGGCGAAACGCAAAAATGGCTAATTATGCAATTAGCTGATAATCTTTTTTGGGGATTTGATTCTAACGGTTAAAGACACGGTAGATAAATCGATTAAGAAAAGATATTTCTGCGAATTCTCCTGCTGAAACCTTTACGGAAAATTAATCTATAAATTTCAGTACCTTTAATTTACCACAGTTTGGCATTTTCGTCAATCAGGGATATACTAACATTAAACCCATAATTTTTAATATAAAATCTGCTTTATGAAATACGAATTGCCAAATTTAAATTACGATTACGACGCACTTGAGCCTTATATTGACGCTGAAACAATGGAAATCCATTACAATAAGCACCACCAAACTTACATAGACAAACTCAATGCGGTATTGGGCAAATACCCGGACCTTAGCCAGCAGCCTTTGGAAAATTTGTTAAAATCCTTAAGTACACTGGAAATGGCAGAGGCCGATAAAACTATGCTTAAGAATAACGGAGGCGGACATTTAAACCATACTTTTTTTTGGGATATTATGGGGCCAAAAAAAGCAGTGGATGAAGTTTTGGCAGACGAGCTTATAACCACCTTTGGCAGCAAAGACGAATTTAAGAAAAAATTTACCGAAGCCGCAACCGGCAGGTTTGGCTCGGGCTGGGCGTGGTTAGTTAGAAAACCAAACGGTGCACTAGATGTATACTCTACAGCCAACCAAGACTCCCCCATTATGACCGGGGATACTCCAATAATTGGGTTAGATGTTTGGGAACACGCATACTACCTAAAATACCAAAACAAGCGGCCAGATTACATAGCCGCTTGGTGGCATGTATTGAAATTGATTTAGGATGTAAGTTTTGTGTCATTCCGGAAAATTTATATTGCTATTAAATTTATCCGGAATCTATTTTCTAGATTCCCGCTTTCGCCTGCCTACCGCAGGCAGGCGGGAATGGAAAAGGGCGCAAGGTAAACCTTACGCCCGGCGGCATAATACCGCCCAAACAAACTGCCAAAATGAACCTTGAAAATGCTTCCGTCTTATTGGAAGAAGCTTGATTCCCAAAACCCTCCGAGCTTCTCGTGACGTCCAAGCCCTATCCGCTTTCTCTAATATTGGTCCGCAAGGGTTTTCCTTCAAAACCATACAGTTACAAAGAAGTAAAACTTTATATAGCTTAATGACCCCTTTTGTACATCTTTTCTCGACAACACGGCCGAGAGAGTGAGGCTCTCAGTTAAATTCGCTAGCATACCTGGGGTCAGGACATTCATTTCGCGTTACCCACATAAGTCCCCTCCTTATTTTTGATTAAGATCAAGTATAACGCTATCTTTAAAATTTTTCAACAAAAAACCTCCCTTGTGGGAGGTTTTGTTATCAGTTATCAATTTACTTGCTCTCAGTTTTTCTTACTTTGTTTTTCCTAAATCTTGGCGCGCCGTCTAACCGTTCACGAACATAATAAAGTTTGGCGCGGGAAACTGTGCCGGGTTTAGTTATTTCCAGCTTTACGACATTGGGGGAATGCAGCGGAAAAATTCTTTCCACGCCAACGCCATAGGAAATTTTACGCACCATAAAAGTACCGTTTACGCCGGTGCCGCCTTTTTTGGCAATAACCAGGCCTTCAAACATCTGCACGCGTTCTTTGCCGCCTTCTTTAATGCGCTGGTGGACTTTTACAGTGTCGCCCACTCTAAAATCCGGCAAGGTTTTAATTTGAGTATTGGAAACGTGTTTGATAATGGACATTGTGATGGTATGACGTATTAAGTATTAGGTATTACGTATCGGCTTTATACCTTATACGTTATACACTATACGATCTTATAATTGATTTACTTTCTTTGATCCTAAATTTATTAAAACTTTTTTTAAATCTTCTGGCAATTCGCTTTCTGCCTCTATCCAAGTTTTGTCGGGCAACTGGACTTCAATTCTCTTTGCGTGGAGGAATTGCCTATGCAAACCATCTAATTTAACTTTTTTCCCACCATACAGCTCGTCGCCAATTAAGGGATGGCCAATAGATTGCATATGAACTCGGATCTGATGCGTTCTGCCTGTGTGTAATCTTACCAAAAGTAGACTATAGCTGTCAACAGCTATAGTCGACCTCTTCACCTTCTCCCCTTGCGGGAGAAGGTGGCCGAAGGCCGGATGAGGGGTTAAATATTCTAAAACTTTATACTCCGTCATCGCCTCTTTTGCCTCTACAGGATTCTTAGTCGTTTGCTTACGGAAGTCAGTTTTGCTTTTGCCAATTGGCGTTTCTATAAAGCCATGGGCTTTTTCCATTTTGCCTAAAACCAAAGCTAGGTATTCCTTTTTCACCTTTCTGTCTGCAAAAGCATCTTTTAAATGCTCATACATTTCCTGTGTTGTTGCCACCAAAATAACGCCGCTGGTGTCTTTGTCCAAGCGGTGAACAATTCCCGGACGGTGCTCCTCGCCAACCAAATGGATATCTTTAAATTGATACAGTAAGGCGCTGGCAAGTGTTTCGCCTTTAAACCCGGCTCCCGGATGCACAACCATACCAGCTGGTTTGTCAACGATGAGAAGCCCATGATTGTTGTAGAGGATTTTTAAAACTGTGTTGGTGGGCATTAGATCTTCATCTGCTTTTATAGGCTCTCGATAAGAAATTTTGTCGTTCTTCCTTACCGCAAAATGGCTGATTGTAATTACGCCGCCATTAACCTCAACACTGCCGCCTTCTATGTCGCGCTGAATCTGGCTGCGTGAAATTTTTGGCAGCTGCTCTGAAATATATTTATCGAGTCTGGTTTTTAGAGTTTCAACTATAAATTCGTGGGTCATGAAATTAAATCGGGGCGGCGTTTTTTTGTCCGCTTTATTGATTCTTGTTTTCTAAATTCATTTATATTTTTATGGTGCCCTGTAAGTAAAACTTTAGGAACTTTTAATCTTTTAATCTTCAATTTTGAATCTTTAAATTCAAATATATCCGGCTTGGTGTATTGCGGGAATTCCAAAAGCTTTTCAGAAAAAGATTCACCCACCGAAGATTCGTCCTTGCCTAAAATACCGGGACGCAGGCGCATAACTGCCTCGGAAATTACCAAAGCCGGCAATTCCCCGCCCATTAATACGTAATCGCCAATGGAAATTTCTTCGTCTGCAAACTGCCTAATTCTTTCATCAAAGCCTTCGTAGCGTCCGCAAACAAATATTAAATTATTGACTTTCGATAGCCTTTGGGCCGTTGCCTGGTCAAATTTTTTCCCCTGCGGCGTCATTAAAATTACCTTAGCCCTTAGCCCTTTACCCTTAGCGCTTTTTATGGCTTTATACAACACGTCGGGCCGCAAAACCATCCCCACTCCTCCGCCATAAGGACGATCATCCACAATTTGCCTTTTGGTAAAACCAAAGCTTCGCAAATTCACGGGCTTAATGTCTAAAAGTTTAAGTTTAATGGCGCGTTTAACAATGCCAAAATTTTCCACAAAGTCTTCAACAAACTTGGGAAATAAAGTAATAATTTTAATTGATAATTTTCTTTGCTTCATAAGTACCCCATCTCGAGCGAAGCGAGAGATCTATTTCTTAAATAAATACCCCTTTAACAGATTTCTCACTACGTTCGAAATGGTAACTATATTTTAACATTAAAATAACCCCGAAGACTATCTTACAATAGTTATTCGGGGTTATCAAATTTTTCTGCGTAATCTGTAGATCTGCGTATCTGCGATCTACAGTTTGAATTCGTCGATTGAGGAATCCTCGGCCATATGGCCACCACCGTGGCTCATGCCGCCCCTGTCGCCCATCTCACGGCGAGGGCCTCTGTGTGAACCTTCCGGTTCATAAATTTTCAAGTTTACGCGAGCTTTGTGCTTGGCTCCCACAACTCTTAAAAGAGTGCGGATAGCTTTAGCAGTTTGGCCCATACGGCCAATTACCTGGCCCATATCTTCTGGATTTAAGTGAAGAGTAATTAATACTCCCATTTCATCCACGACGCGTTCGGTTCTAACATCGGTAGGATGGTCAACCAACGCTTTAACTACAAATTCTACAAATGTCTGATCTTGCTCCATATATGTACAATTTCTGTGATAGCGTAATTTTCTGCTTCGACCTTTTCATTAGCTTCTGCTATCTTGGGAGTATTATATTTGATGAATTAAGTAACGTCAACCCCCAAACAAAAACCCTCTTAATTACTGTCATTGCGAGGCCACTTTTGTGGCCGTGGCAATCTCAAAAAAGATTGCTTCGGATGCATCTGCCTGCCGGCAGGCAGGCTTGCAATGAATAAAAATAAACCCTGCGGATGGCAGGGTTTATTTTTATTCACTTTTTTCCGGAATGGCTTGGGCTGGCTGGTCTTCCACTTTTGCTTCCACAACCACTTCCGCTTCTTTTACTTCAGCAGGAGTTTCAGCTGATGCAGAGGCCGCGGCTTCTGCCGGCTTAGCTTCTTCTGCTTTCTTTGGAATGCTGAAAGCTTTGACTTTTTTTGCATCTACATACTTTTTGTCCACCAGCAAATTGTGCATGGTTTCGGAAAGCTCCACTTTTTGCGCTATCCAGTACTTCATTCTTTCTTCTTTAACCTGGAAAGTTTTTTTGCGCGGGTTGTAGCTGCCTAAAATTTCTACTATCTTTTTATTTACTGGGGATTCTTTTTCCGCCAAGACAATACGAAAATCCGCTTGGTTTTTCTTGCCTGTGCGTTGTAATCTGATTGTTAACATAGTTTTCTTTATAGATCTCCCCTCTCCAATTCATGGAGAGGGGTTGGGGGAGAGGTTAAGCTTAGAACTAACCCCTCTGTCGCCTTCGGCGACATCTCCCCGAAGCTTCGGGGAGAAAAATAATGAATAAGCTAAATTGAGCGTGCTGATATTTTAGCATTTAAAAACGGCCTCGTCAACCCAAAATTTGACGTCCTTTTAAGGTTCTGATAAGGTATTTTCGGACGGAGGAGCAATGAACGATCTTCAAAAAGCCTTGTTGACTATGATCGCAGCCTTTTACCGGGTTGAAGAATCGGAGATTACACCTCAATTAAAAATTGGGCCAGGTGCAGCGGAGCAGATAGCAACCCAATTTGCTGTGCGCTACCGTAAGACTCTGCGTTTTTACAGGGACGATTGTACGGCTGGATACTTACTGGACCAACTCAAGTGAGGAGCAAAAACCACAAGCCGCGGGACCTTGATGGACCCGCGGCTTTTCTCTTGTGTTAATAACCCCTCCCAACCTCCCCTTATATTAAGGGGAGGAGTGGCGAGAACGCCGAAAATGTCGCCACACCCACCACGTTCCCCCAGCTAAAATCAAAATAATAATTGCTGTATCAAACCAGTGGAAACGCTCCCTCAAAGTATTCCAATTCTCCCCCAATTTCATGCCCAAAAAGGCAAGCAAAAAAGTCCAAATAACACTTCCGACAAAAGAATAAATTAAAAAAGGAACTTTAGGCACACGCGCCACGCCTGCTGGCAGTGAGATGAAGGTCCTCACCACCGGCAACATACGGCCAATGAAAGTAGAAAAATTTCCGTATTTAGCAAAAAATCTGTCAGCCATATCTATATCGTCAGAAGAAATTAAAACCCACTTGCCATATTTCTCTACCAGAGGTCTGCCGTGATGCTTACCAATTTCATAAGTCACCCAGCTGCCTATCATACTGCCCACGCCGCCGGCAATGGAAACCCAAAATAAATTAAACCTGCCCGTGTAAACTAAGTAGCCGGCAAAAGGGCCAATTATTTCACTTGGCAGCGGAATACACGCGCTTTCAATGGCCATTAAAATAGCCACCCCCGGATAGCCAAGGGTGGAAATGGTGTCGACTATAAAACCTGTGAGCACAAGAATAATTTGATGGATCATAATTTATGTCATTGCGAGCGAAGCGAAGCAATCTATAAAAAGATCCCTCACTTCGTTCGGGATGACGCCAAAGGCGTCATTTAGCGTAAACTTTAGCTTGTTCAAGTTTTACCGACAAAAGTTTAGAAATACCATCATCGCCCATAGTAACACCGTAGAGCATATTTGCCTGGGCCATAGTTTCGCGATTATGGGTAATAGTAACAAACTGCGTTTGGTGAGCAAGCGTTCCCAAAATTTGGCCAAAGCGGATAGTGTTGGCATCATCTAAAGCAGCATCGACTTCATCTAACACAACAAAGGGTGATGGAAAGCACGCGAGCAAACTGCAAAGCAGCGCAATGGATGTAAGTGCGCGCTCTCCGCCCGAGAGTGCCTGAATACTGGCTAATTTTTTGTTTGGCGGGGTTGCCTTAATGTCTATTCCAACTATGTTAGATGCAGCTTTTTCATATTTTTGCACAACTTTTTCTTCCGGACGTAATTTATCTTTTTCATCTATTGCGTCATCCTGCTCAGCTTGAGCGCCCTCCTCTGTTTCTTTCTGTTCATCTTCACCTTTTAGCACGCTTAAATACGCGCGTCCCCCGTTAAACAACACGCGAAAATAATATTCAAATTTTTCGTTAATTTTATGGAAAGATTCGTCAAACCTTTTTTTAATATGTTCGTCGAGTTCGTCTATAATTTTTCTTAGGTCATCCATCCCGTGTTTTAAATCTCCGACTTGGGTACTTAAGTTGGTATATCGGCTTTCAGTTTCCTGGTATTCCTTAAGCGTCAGCTCGTCCATACCGCCAATAGTATCTAACTGATTCTTAAGCCTGGCAATTTTACCTTCCAAATCTGAAGTTTTAGAAGAAATTTTTGTATGCTGCAAACTTTCCCACTGCTCCTGTCCTAAAACCTTTTTAACTTCTTCTGCCAGAGCTTCCATTTGCGTGTCTACCTTAGCTTTTTCTATGTTAACCAATGATTCCTGGTCCTTAACTTTAGAAAGTTCATCCTGCCCATTCCTAAATTCGTTTTCTGCCTGGCGTAATTCTTTTTGCCTTACTTCTTCCCGGGCGTAATTTTCTTTAAGCGCGTTTTCGACTTTTCCCATTTCCTGGCCCAAATTGGAAACCAGCTTGTTTATTTTGTCTTCTTCGGCCAAAAGATTCTGCCAGAATTGGTCGGGCGAGCTGCTTTGGGCTTTTTTAAGCTCTAAATCGAAGTGCAGTTTTTCCTGGCCAACAGTTGCCAACTCTCTTTCTAAAAAATCTACGGAGATTTTATTTTTACTTAAATTTAACTGCGCGTTATTAACTTCGTTTTGCAGCTGCTCTTTGCTCTTTAATAAAACTTCCAACTCTTGCTTGAGCGCCAGGCCGTTTATTTGCGGGTCCACCACGGTGGTTCTGGCAGCAGCTTTAAACCTTTGAAAACTTTGGGCTAATGTTTGTGCCTTGGATTTTATTGCTTCTAAATTTTCGTTGCTTGATAGCTGTTTGTAAAAATCTTCCCACGCTTTCTCAAACTCGGCCAGTTCTTTGTCAATTGCCGACCAATCCACCGAAGCCGGCGCGCTTAATTTTTGAGAAAGGCTATTTAATTTTTTATTTACTTCTTCCAAAACCTTAAACTGTTGGCTAAACTGGCTTTCTAAAGCCTGTTGCTGTGCTTTAGTTTGGTTTATTTTGCCCTGGATTTCTTCTATTTTCCTTTGCCTGTCGTGCACTTCAACTGTCAGGCTTTTGGCATCGCCGGAGACGGCGGTTTTTTGGCTTTGCATTTTTCCCCGAACCAAACTTAAATCTTCCAAAAGTTTGTTCTTTTGTCCCTGCAGCTTTGTCAGGCTTTCCTGAATTTCTTTAAATTTTCCTCCGCCCTTTTGCAAATCTGCTTCCAGGGTTACAGCATGCTTTCTTAAGCCGGACGATTTTTCTTCCAATTCTTGTCTTTGCTTTTGTAAGCGAGAAAGCTTGGAAATAATTGCATCTAACTCACCTTTTAAATGCGCGTAGGTCTGGCCAAAAAATTCAAACTGGAAAGTTTTTAGTTCCTGTTCAAACTCTGTCCTGGCTTCCATTTTTTTTGCCTGCCGTCTGAGCGATTTTAACCTGGGCTCTATTTCGGCAATTAAATCTTCGGCGCGCATTAAATTTTGCGCGGTTTGTTCCAGCCTTCTTAGAGTTTTTTCACGCTTTAAATAATAGCCTTTAACTCCGCTGGCTTCGTCCAGCAAATTTTTTATTTCACTTGGGCCCTGAAGGATCATTTGGTCAATGGTGCCCTGGCCAATAACGGTATAGCGTGATGTGCCAATGTTGCTTTTTAAAACAAGGTCGACAATGTCTAAAAGACGCACCTTATTACCGTTTAAAAGATATTCGCTCTCGCCCGTGCGGTCCACTCTTCTGCCTATAGATACCTCGCTGGAATCCACCGGGATTCTGTGGTCGCTATTGTCAAAAGTAGCAACGACTTCGGCAAAACCCAGGCGGGTTTTTTTATCTGAACCTGCAAAAATAACATCATCGCTTTTTTTACCGCGAATTATTTTTGCTGACTGCTCACCTAACACCCAGCGTAAGGCATCTGCCACGTTAGATTTTCCGCTGCCGTTCGGGCCCACAATAGCAATAACCCCACTGGAAAATTCCATTGTGGTTTTTTGTGCAAAACTTTTAAAGCCGTGAATTTCTAAACGTTTAAGATACATTTTGTTTCTTCTACGGATTACGGATTTTAACGGACTTACGGAGTTTCCGTATATCCGTACTTTTCCGTACTCCGTAGAGAATTAAAACTTATTTTGTTTCAAAGCATCCTGCGCCGCCGAAAGTTCGGCCTCTTGCTTGGAAGGCCCGGTTCCTCTGCCTACTTCCATCTGGCCAACAAATGCGCCGACCACAAAAACTTTGTTGTGGTCCGGTCCGGTTTCCGAAATTACTCCGTAGGTCGGGGTAACACCCTGCTTTTCCTGAATAATTTCCTGCAGTTTGCTTTTGGGGTCCATAAACGTGCCACCTTCTATAATATTCGGCAGTTCCACTAAAACTTCGTTAGCAATAAAATTAGTGGTAGGCTGATAACCAACGTCCAAATACATAGCGCCAATAACCGCCTCTATGCAGTTGGCCAAAATTACCTGGCGCGCGCGGCCCGTGTCCTTGGCTTCGCCGCGGGACATAAGTAAAAATTTTTCAAAACCCAAGCGCTTGGCAATGTCGGAAAGGATTTTATAGTTAACCAGCGAACTTCTAAAATTGGTGAGCTCACCTTCGGGGTGAGGGTAATTCCTGTACAAATATTCGGTGGCTGCCAGCTCTAAAACCGCGTCCCCCAAAAATTCCAGGCGTTCGTTGTGGGGCAAAGCAAAAGAGCGGTTCTCATTGAGGTAGGACCGGTGGGTAAAAGCCGACAGGTAAAGGTCGGGGTTATTCATTTTTATACCCAGAATTTTTTCTAACTCTTTTTGGTCTAATGTTGGCATGAAGGCTCAAGAATCAGGAATCAAGTATTTTTAATTCATAACTCTTACTTCTTAATTCTTTGGTGGACGCGCCCCGATTCGAACGGGGGACCTATTCGACGTCAACGAATCGCTCTAACCAGCTGAGCTACGCGTCCTAATTATTTATTAATAACTTTTTCACAAAATTCATCTGCTAAATATAGTAATCTTCTTTGTATGGCAGCGGCTCCACAATTTAATACACATACTCCTTTATAGTGACTATAGGTTACTGAACCCTCTGTTCTTTTGTCAAAAGCAGTGCTAATAAAATTTTTTAACGGAATTTGCAACTCACGTGACCAAAATTTTTTCATCTTAACAGAATTTTGATCTGCTCTCAAATGTAAATCACAATGAATCGTAGAAGGATCAAAATTATACACCTCCTCTAAACCGCTTATAAAAAATTTTAAGATTTTTACATCCGAGCTCCCTATTCTGGTTTCGGGAGATTTTTTTGAACCTTCCCCTAAATAAAGCATCGCCAATGCCAGCTCTAAAATATCTTTATCGTTAGTATTAATTCTGCTCAGAGAGTCTAACGCCAAGCTTTTTGCCAGAGCGAGTCTTTGAGCCTTTTGCTTATTGTGCCACTTTACTGCCTCAACGCGGGCTTTACCCAAAGCTTCCCCCCAGTTCTTTAAAAGCTTGGCCTTTTGCTCACTTGTCAAAACAACATCTTTGAACCAGTAACTCAGGGTTGAACGACGTATTCCAAGTTTGTGTTCAACCATTCTCAAAGAATAGCCTTTTCTTCTATAAGCAATGGCCTTTGATTTTAATTCGTACCATTGTGACTTCATAGTATAATCCTATCACAGCTGGTACAGATTATCAAATATTTGGTTCTAAACGAGCCTGCTTGGCCAATTCGCCTTCTGCTGCTTCCGGGTCTTTTTTACGTCTTATGGTGTCTAAAAATAGATGGACCAAAAAAGAGTTTAAAAAAGCCATACATATGGCAACAACAAACAATAACAACAAAAGCAGTACCCATATTGTAGCAGAACCGCTTAAAAGCTCAAATTTGATATTTGGGTTAAAATCCTTTAAAAAGCTGTGTAAAAAAGCAAAAGATAAGGCTTGAACAATTATTAAAACAAAAGCAATTGTCGCTGCCAGGGAAAACTTTTTATTCCAGGCAGATGCAGACAAAGCCAGCGAATGGATTGTGTCTTGTTCACACAAAACAGCAAACATCATAGCTAACACACAGGTCGCAATTACTAAACTGGAAAGGAGGGCCAAAAAAACCCAGTCATTATGCATTAGCTTGGCTAAAATAATTACCCCGAGCGTAAGCAGCATAATTGCAGTAAAAGTCAGACATTGCCTGAAAAAAAATTTTTGGGCTTTTTGGTAAACTGTTTTAAATTTTCTTGCATCAACGTCCATCCATAAATAAACAGTGGAAGGTACTCCTACTAAAATGGCCGCGAGGAACAAAAATGCGAACTTAGACATAAGCATTGCCGGCCGAGCCGAGACAATTACTAAAATCGGCAGGGAAATAACCTGGAAAAACCCTAAAATCCACCAGCGGGGATTTTGGCTGGTGGAAATTAAAGAAAAATGGATTATCTGCAAAAGTTTTGACATGGACACTACACTTTTAGGCCGCAGATTTGGCCGCTTCAGCCTCCAGCGCGCCAAATTCCGGCACTTGTTTTTTTTCGGCAGGAATAATAGCTTTAACAATTTCAGCAAACTGTTCCTGTTCCAAAGTCTCTTCCTTTACCAAACGCTGGGCAATTGTTTCCAGGTAACTTCTATGTTCCGTTAAAACTTCCGTAGCTCTTTGCAGGCCGTGTTTCATAATTTTAGAAACTTCGTCGTCAACGGTTTTGGCTACTGCCTCACTATAATTACGCTGCTCGGAAATTTCCCTGCCCAAGAAAACCATTTCGTGATGGTCTCCCAAAACCAGCGGGCCAATGGCTTCGCTCATCCCGTAATTCATAACCAATTTTCTGGCCATATTGGTAGCAACTTTCAAATCGTTGGAAGCTCCTGTGGTCAGCTCGTTAAATACCAATCTTTCGGCGGCATATCCGCCCAGCAGCGCTGCAATTTCGTCTAAGAAACCCTGTTTGGTATGAAGGTGTTTATCTTCCACCGGCAATTTCATTGTGTAACCGGCAGCGCGGCCACGGGAAATAATAGAAACTTTATGGACCGGGTCAGAGAAAGGAAGCACGCTTCCAACCAGGGCGTGCCCGCCTTCGTGGTAGGCAGTAACTTCTTTTTCTTTTACGGAAAGGATGTGGCTCTTTCTTTCCGGACCTAGCATAACTTTTTCAATGGATTCCTTAAGCTCGTCCCCTGTAATTTCTTTTTTATTCCTGCGCGCGGTTAAAATTGCAGCCTCGTTTATAAGGTTGGCTAAGTCGGCCCCCGAAAAACCCGGGGTACGTTCGGCAATTATACGCATATTTACGTCAGGCCTAAGGGGTTTGTTTTTGCTGTGAACCTGCAAAATTGCTTCCCTGTCTTTAATGTCAGGCAAGTCCAGCATTACCTGGCGGTCAAAACGGCCCGGCCTTAAAAGGGCAGGGTCTAGCACGTCCGGCCGGTTGGTTGCTGCCATAACAATAACATTGGTGTCGGTTTCAAAACCGTCCATTTCCACCAAAATTTGGTTTAAAGTCTGTTCGCGTTCGTCGTGGCCTCCGCCAAGTCCTGCTCCGCGCTGGCGGCCGACGGCGTCTATTTCATCTATAAAAATTATGCACGGCGCATTCTTTTTGGCCTTTTTAAACAAATCACGAACGCGGGAAGCGCCCACACCCACAAACATTTCCACGAATTCAGATCCGGAAATATGGAAAAACGGAACATTGGCTTCCCCGGCTACTGCACGAGCCAATAAAGTTTTGCCTACACCCGGGGAACCGAGAAGTAAAACACCTTTGGGGATTTTAGCCCCAAGTTGTAAAAATTTTTGCGGAAAACGCAAAAACTCCACTATTTCCTTAAGCTCTTCTTTGGCTTCTTTGGCGCCGGCTACGTCTGCAAACCGAACACGATTTTTCCGTTCATCGTTTAGCCTTACTGAACTTTGTCCAAAAGAAAGAGCGCGGTTATTGGTACCCTGCACCTGGCGCATAAGGAAATAAATAACCAAGGAGACAAAAATTACCGGAATTAAAAACGGCAGGATAGTTTTTGCAATTGTAGAAAATGAGCCTTCAGTGCCGTACTCAATTTTTACTTTGTCAGGCGAAAGTTTAGACGGGTCCACGCCGGTGTTTTTAAAAAATTCCACCGGGTCGGTTCCGACGCCGACTTTTGCCTGCAATACCTCGCTGTCTTTAAGCTTGGCAGTTACACTGCCGTCGCTAATTATGAGGCTTTCCACTTTTTCCTGGTTAATTAGGGCGCTAATCTCCGACACTTTGACATTGGTAACTTTGGAGTTTTTGCCAAAAGCGGAAAAAACCATACTAATAACCAAAAAACCTATTAAGATGAGGAGAATATTTTTTGCAATTTTTCCCATAAAATTTTTGAGTAGGCAGAACTCACGCATCGCCACTTTGAGGAGCGGCTCCACCGGTCAAAAACGCGGCGGTGCGTAAGTCCAATAAATTTAAAAAGTTAGTCTATTATATAAGATATTTAACGCTAAAGCAAGGCAAAAATATCACTGCTGCCTTAGGTCCCCAAAAAACGAAGCGAGCTTTCGGCCCTTTGCCGGGGCCCCCAAAAATGCATTGCATTTTTGGGGAAAGGGGCAACGTCCGAAACGAAGTGAGTCCCGACTCAGTCGGGACGAACGAAGTGAGGACGGTTGACCCGTGGTTCCCAGTATTGAGCCAGAGCTTCAACCCAGGCCGGGGTCCCCAAAAATGCATTGCATTTTTGGGGAAAGGGGCAACGTCCGAAACGAAGTGAGTCCCGACTCAGTCGGGACGAACGAAGTGAGGACGGTTGACCCGTGGTGGGCGAGGAGGGAGTCGAACCCTCATGAGATCACTCTCGCTGGGTCCTAAACCCAGTGCGTCTGCCATTTCGCCACTCGCCCATCATCTGTGCAGGGTAAATATGCCAACCTGCCCCGTAGCGAATCGCGAAACGATTCTGCTACCGGGGTTTTCGCCACCCAAGCAACCTTGCAAACTTCATATATTCTAACAGTTTACCGTTGTTTTTGACAATCAAAAAAACAGCCAACTTGGCTGTTTTTTTTGAATACTATTTAGTTAAAGTATTGGCAATTATGGTAACAATGGTATACGCCAGGATTATCACAACCAAACCAATAATGGCATTGATAATAGTTTTTTTGCCTTTCTCTGCTGTCTCTTCGTTGCCGGCAGAAGCCAAATACCAATACCCGCCAATTATTAAAAACAGCACCCCGACAAGGCCGGCAAGGCCCAAAAGAACTTTTACAACCTTAACTATTAAGTCGGTAAGATCATCTACGCAGGTAAAATTGTCCTCTGTGCATACTTGATCTCTGGGCAAACATAATCCGTTGTCGTAAATTAAATTGGGGTCATTGTTGCACCATTCACTTCTTGGCTCGGGGCGCGGTAAGTTGGGATCCTCAATGGGAAGATTGTTATTAAAACGCGAACAAATACCGTTGGACTGGTTGCAGATAAATCCGGGATTGCAAACCACTCCGACGCAACGGTTGGGATTGTCGTCACAGGTCTGGTCCGTGCCGCAATAACCGCTGGCGCAATTGGCATCTGCTTGCCCCGGATTCGGGCAAACGGCACCGTTAGGATCTCCCTCTGGAACGGACTTGAGTATACACTGAGAACTTTCTCTGTCACAAACCTCGTCAGACTTACACACCACCCCAAAGCAGGGATCGGAAACAGCATTGCTACACGTGTTGGCATTACTTATGCACCCGGCTTCTTCTCCCAAGCCCTCCCTAAAACATACATCACAAGCCTGACAAGCAGGCACGCTTTGGTTATCAGTGCAGTAGTCGGGAGGTGTCTGTTGGGCAAAAGTCTGAGGAGATGACAGCAAGCCAAAAACTAACAAAGCGAGAGTTAAAAAAAATTTTGTTTTTTTGTTTACAGGCATAGAATTTTTTAAATTTATATACCGAGGTCAGTTGGAAACTAAATCTACAATAACCGTAACAATAACATACGAAAGCACAATTATTACCACACCAATAATTGCATTAATTAAAGTCTTCTTGCCTTTTTCTGCCTGTTCTTCGTTACCGGCAGAAGTTATATACTGGTAGCCGCCAACAATTAAAAAACCGACGGCGATTGCAAAAGCCACGCTAAGCAACAGCTTAATAACTGTTTCAATTAATTCCTCAACGCTTGTTGCCCCTAAAAGTCCAGAATTACCAAATTCGGAGGCCAGCCCTGAGTCGTCCAGGCCCTGCTGCACTTTGCTTTGAGCCAAAACTAAAAAAGGAAAGAGCAGGAAGGCCAAAGCAGGCAGCGCCTTTATAAAGCATATTGCCCGCCTAAATTTGCTTTGAAAATTTTGGCGGGTGAATTTGGTTTTAAGCTCAAACAGCATAAAAAATTTATAGTCCTTAAAATAAAATCGGCAATTTTGTTTTAAGGACTATACCCAATCCTGCTCTTTTGCGCCGACCGGCGATTTAAAGAGCGGGATTGGGTAAGTAAGATTACGGACCAGTATTGACGTTGCTGTTGCTAACAAGCCTGTATACCACGTTTATAATTACGTAAGACAAAATAATTATTACAATACCAATAATGGCATTAATAACTGTACCTTTGCCTTTTTCGGCAGTTTCTTCATTACCTGCGGAGGTTACATACCAAAAACCGCCCACAATTAAGAACAAAACCGCAACACCAAAAGCTATAGCCAGCATCCAGTCAATCACGGTCTTAATTAGAGTTTGAACGTTGCCGCCTGAGCAGTTTTGGGTATTTTGGTCACACGGTATCCAAGGAGCCGCAATTGTAATCAAAGGAGCAAAAACTAAAAGCGTAGTCGCGACGACTTCTGCTACCTTTAGAAAATTTATTTTCTTAACAATTTGTTTCAAGTCGTTCACCCCCTCTCACTTACCCTACCCTCTCCCTCCGGTCTAAAAAGGCTTACTGCCTTTTAGATCTTTGGAGAGGGATTTGGGTGAAGGTTGAATAGTTATTAAATTATACCACAAACTCGGGAATACTAAAAGTTAAACCCGGCTAATTTGTTGAATGCAGGGTGGAAGCAATTATCCTGACTATTGTATAAGCCAGGGTAATAACAATTAAACCGATTATTGAATTAACTATTGTTTTTTTGCCTTTCTCCGTCTGTTCTTCGTTACCCGCTGAAGTTAAATACCAAAAACCGCCCACAATTAAAAATAATACTGTAACAACGCCCGAGATGACTGTTAAGTACCTAATTGCCACTAAAATCACGTCGGAAGCCGAGCAAAAGAAAGGCTGGTTGTCGGCAATGTTAATGCCGCCCACATTGAACTGCTTTTTAAATTCAGCGCATCGCTGCTCGTCGGTTTGATCCGGGGCTTTGTTTTGGGCAAAAACCGTGCTGGGTAAAAGCGGAGCGAACATAAAACACGCGCTAACGGCCAGCCAGGCAATAACCAAGGTTTTTTGGAAAAAAATTTTCATATTTTTATATGTTTATTAATGCATATTAGGATCCGGGTGGTTGCTGCACTTTTGCGGATCTATTGTCAGGTAAGTAAGCGGGCTGGTTAAGTCAAACCTACAGGCAGCATTTTTTTCTGTTACCAAGCTTCTTGTCAGCATATAATTCACAACCGTATTTACAAACATATACGCCATCATAACTAATACAAAACCTATTACCGCGTTAGAAATTTGGTTTTTTCTTTGGGTAATAGCTTCCTCGTTTCCGGTGGAAACAATTAGCCAAAAACCGCCGCCAATAATGTAATAAACCGCCACCACCCCTGCCATGGCAATTAGAAAGTTGGTTACCCTGGCAATCAGCACAAAAATGTCCTCTACATCACACGGCTCTTCACGGGTGCCGTTTGCTTCGTAACCGCCACAGGGCACTAAACCGCGGGCATAAACAACCGTTGGCGCGGCAATAAAAATTCCTAAACACAGGCACAGACTAAAAATTATTTTTTGTTTCGTAAAGACCATTTTATAATCCCACTATACCACATTTGATTGCCAAAGGCTAGTTTCGGTTTTGGATAAGCGTTTCTGCCTGCTTTGCTGCCTGGCTTAAAGCTTCCTGGGTGGACAGGCCGCTTAAAATAACGTTGTCTACCATCCTTATAAAGATACTGTCCATTTTTTCCTGGTCGGGTTTGTAAAAAGTTTTAGCCGTTAAATTAGCATTGGCAAACACACCGATTTCCGGATCTTGGATTTGCAAAGAAATTAAATCTTTACGCGAAGAGGGCATTTTATGCCTGGCGTAATATTTGTCTAAAGAATCCTTACTGGTTAAAAACTTTAAAAACTTCCAGGCCTCGTCCTGGTTTTTGCTTTGTTTGCTTACAGCCTGCGCCCAATAATTGGCAAAATTAACAGACGGGTTTTCTAAATCCGGCTGGGGCACTGCAGCCACATCAAAATTCAGATTCGAGTTTTTTTGCCGGATAGTTGTTGCAGTATAAGAATAACCATACAAGAAAGCGGCCCGTCCGTTGGTAAAGGCGTCTATGGAATAATCGCTGCGGCTGTTCCAGTTGTAGTTTGCGTGCGAAGGGGTGGCAAAGGAAGTGTAAAATTGCAGCCCTTCCAGTCCGGGATTTGTAGTGTTGCCGTTTTTGCTTACAGTTTTGTTAAAAGTGATAGTGCTGTTGTCCGGAGAAGCGGGCATCGCCCCTTTTTGCAACATATAAAGATACAAAATGTCGACAGCGCGGTTAACGTTAATAGTCGTGCCTGCGGCCACTCCGCTTAAGGTGAAATAACCGGTCCTGTCCCCGCGCCTAATTTTTTGAACATCACCGGCAAGTTCAGCCCAGGTTTTCGGCGGGGTAGGAATGCCGGCAGTCCCTAAAATGTCTTTATTATAGTAAAGGGCAAGGGAGTCTACATACAAAGGCGCGCCGTAAATTTTTTGTGCCTTGGTTAAGTCGTTGACCGCTGCGTCTACAAAAGTATCTTTATAGTCCCTAAACGACCACAAAACTTCTGACGCCGGCGCCAACTTGTCTATGTGTTGGGGCAACCAGGAATTATTAATTGCAAAAATGTCCGGGCCCGTGCCTGCAGCCAGGGCGTTTAACAAGTCTTGCGGGTAGGTGGTTATGTCTTTTTTTGTATAAATAATTTTTACATGCGGATATTTTTGCTGGTAAGCGGAAATTAGCGGCTGGAAATTTTCGCTGCTTTCAAATGGGTCCCAAAAATTTAGAGTAACCGCCTTGGGCTGCGGCGCGCCGCCCCCGCCCCCGCAGAGCGCGGCCAAAAAGCTTATGCAAAGCAGGGATAATAAGATTTTTTTTGGTAAAAGTTTTGTTTTGGATTTCAGCGCGTTAGACATATTTTTGATTTTAAATTATTTTTTTTAAAGCTGCTTTCTAATGTCCCGTCCGACTAAGCACACAAACAATGCCCGGCGGGGTTTTTGTAAAAATTTTAATTTAAACTTTTTAAATATTTGCTAAAATCCTCTTTTAATTCCTCATGCCTTAAACCAAACTCCACAACTGCTTTTAGGTATTCCAGTTTATTGCCGGTGTCAAAATATTTGCCGTCTTTAATTTCTATTGCGTAAACATCCGTCTCTTTGGCCAATTTATCTACAGCTTCGGGAAGCCAAATTTCCCCGCCTTTGCCGGGTTTGGCTTCGGCCAAAATTTCAAAAATTCTCGGGGGAAGTATATAAGCGCCGTGAGTGGCTAAATTCGAAGGGGCGGCTTTGACCGTGGGCTTTTCTACAATTCTTTTAATTTTAAAAACCCCTTGGGCTACATCGCTGACTTCTGCAATCCCATAACGGCTTACCGCTTCAGGCTCAACCCTCACAGCTGAAACATTTGGCACGCCGTATTTATTCCAGGCATCTATCATTTGCTTGAGTCTGGGAGGTTTGGAATAAATGAACTCATCGCCCCACAAAACTGCAAAGGGCTCGTCGCCAATTACGCGCTGGGCATTAAGCACGGGTGTCCCGTTGCCATAAGTGCCTTTTTGGCGCACATAAATAAAATTAGCCATTTCTGCAATGCGCCTGACTTCCTCTGCCTGTTTTTCCTTGCCGGCTTCCAGCAATCTTTTTTCCAATTCAAAAGGATAATCGAAATGGTCCTCTATGCTGCGCTTGTGCCAACCGGTCACTATAATAATATCCTCGATGCCCGAAGCGACCGCTTCTTCCACCACATATTGAATAATGGGTTTGTCTACAATGGGTAACATTTCCTTAGGCATAGCTTTGGTTGCGGGCAAAAACCTTGTACCAAAACCTGCGGCTGGAATAATAGCTTTGCGAATTTTTTGAGACATAAAGGTATTATACAATATCCCTACTAAAGTACGAAATATAACTCATTCACTTTTTGGCCTATACATAATTGCCTCGGCCAAATGCTCAACGTTCAAATTTTCACTTTCGTTCAAATCTGCAATGGTGCGGGCAACTTTTAAAATCCGGTGCAGGGAGCGGCCGGAAAAATTATACTGTTTCATTGCCTGCCTGACAATCTGCTGCTCCTTCTCCCCTAACCTGCAAAACTGTTTAAGTTCTATAATCGACATTTCACTGTTAGTTTTGCTACCCCCAAATCTTTTTTGCTGCACACCCCGCGCCTTTTGCACCCGCATCTTGATACTTTCAGAATTTTCAGCCGTATTTTCTGCTGACATTTTTTCATAAGGCAGCCTGGGGACTTCCACGTGCAGGTCAATTCGGTCCAAAAGCGGGCCGGAAATTTTTTTCTGATATTTAAAAACCTGGCCGGGACTGCAAATGCAGGCTTTGTTTAAGTCGCCCAAATAGCCGCAGGGGCAGGGGTTCTGCGCGGCTACCAAAGTAAATTTTGCCGGAAAGGTAAAACTGCCCGAGGCCCTGGCCACAGTTACAATGCCGTCTTCCAGCGGCTGCCTTAAAGCTTCCAAAACATTCCTGGGGAATTCCGGAAATTCGTCTAAAAATAAAATGCCGCGGTGGGACAAAGTTATTTCTCCGGGACGGGGGTTAGTGCCGCCGCCGACTAAAGCGATGTTTGAAGTAGTATGATGCGGGCTGCGCACAGGGCGGCTGGAAATAAAACTGTCTTTTAGTTTGCCCGAAATGCTGTAAATTTTTGTCAGTTCCAAAGCTTCCTCAAGCGTTAAATCCGGCAAAATACCGGACATGGCCCTGGCCAGTAAAGTTTTTCCGCTGCCCGGCGGTCCGGAAAGAAGCATTTGATGGTCGCAATTCGGGTAGGGAAAGCCGAGCGCATGTGCCCGAGACTGACCGACGTATCCACAGAGATCCAGCACGGACCTGCGAATTTGAGATCGATAGATGTCTGACTCAGACATTGACGATTAATCCCAAAGGATCAGATGGGAAGTTTGTAAGCAGGAAAACGCTTGTAACGCGATTAATCAGTTTGTTAGAAGGCCGACGGCGAACATTGTCATCGAGCAGCTATTCCAGAAGCTTGTCGAATACGTCAGGATATCCGTAGTTCACTGCCCCACGATTGCCTGGATTGCCGGGGTTTCCCGCGTTTCCAGGATTGCCCGGATGGCCGATGTTGCCGTAATTGCCCATGTGCCGATCGACGACCATATCTTTATAGAGTTCGCCGACGTAAGGCCCCGATAACTTGTGCACGTGCGTTCCTCGAATCTGGCCCACAGCTGAACCGTTCATTGTGTAAATGAACCGATCACGCCAGAATCCCACTGCCACGCCATTGCTCTTGTAAATATAGTTTGTCATTTGTTTTAAGTTAATTAGCAACTGACCACTCAAGAATGTTCTTCACGAAATCAGGAACGCCACTCTCCAAGTCGTTTGCTATAAGACGTTGGCGGATGGGTTTGCTCTGGCTCGGATAACGCTGACAGAGTTCTTGATATTTTTTCTCGCCCAACGCTGCTCGCAATTCATCTTCAAACCGCTTGCTAAATTTCCATATGGTCGTGGCACCGTCCTTCAGATTCTCTAGGTCAGCGTTGAAGGCCGCTTCCTTGCCCGCGTTCTTGTCATCCTTATTGAAATCAGAAGAATCCTCGTCGTAGCAAACGGCCGTTTTGATGCCGAATGATTTCGCGATATTGACGAACTCAGGTAAGTTGCGCTTGCCTCCGACTTCCACGACGGTTACACCCTCACGGTCCAGATCGATTTTCAACTTCATCGCATACTCAGGAAACGCCAACTTCTCGGTGTCACCTTCTACCAACACCAGCTTCTTTGCAAAAAACAGCTCATTACGCTCAGGATCCAATTCTTTTCGGAGTTTCTCTTTACGCTGCGCCGTGATCGGGAGACTAGACGTCCGTGTTTTTGTTCCATCGTTGTCTTTCGTGACCAATACGACTTCGTTGTATTCAGGAATCGTTACAAAGTGCGGAGAGTGCGTAGTGTAAATGACCTGATTGGTGGTTCCGATATCGCGCAGTGTTCGGTACAGCGACCTCTGCATCTGCGGATGCATGTACATCTCAGGTTCTTCGATGAGAAAGATGGCTCCATGCTTCCGTCGTTCCTCGAAGGCGCGCAAAATGGCAATCACTAAAGAATTCTGTACGCCGCCTCCCAACTGTGTAGCATCGATTGTGAATTCACCCTCGCGGATAAACAATTTGATCGCCCTATAAAAATCCAGCGATGTGAATGGTGCGAAATAGAAATCAAGCTTGTCGGCATGTTGGACAGGATCAAACCCCAGCTGTGATAGCGCATTATCTTTAATACTCTTCTCTAAACGGCTAAATTCGTCGGTGTGCAATAAGTCCATCATGCTCTGCATAAGAATGTCGAATTGCTGTTTTCTAGATCTACTAACCGACTGCCCACTAGGGTCGACGCATTCGATAACGTTGTCAGTCCGACGAAAGGCGTCATCGAAGACGTTCACCGTCAACCAACGAGAATTGAACACCTTCTCCAATGCCGCCAGCAGGTTGCTCTTACCGGTATTGTTTGCGCCGACGATGGCTGCAATTTGAGGAACATCAAGGTCGAGGGGACCTTGAATCGATCGGAAATTTTCAATATGAAGACGAGATATCCGCATGGGTGTGGCAAGAATAATGACTTCATTATGAAGTCTACTCAGCTTTTGTCAAACTCAGCGCGGCAGGCTTAATAAAGACGCAGTTGACCGGAACACTCGGAGTCATCTCTCGAAGTGTCGCCATTGTCGGCCAATAGAATACGAAAGACCCGCCTTAGCCGCTCCTCGGCATTCGGAACCTCGTCATATTCCCAAATGACTTCGATATTTGGTTGTTGTTTCTTCCTCTTTCCCATAGAGGAAGAATAGCGGGCAAATATCCACAGTACCAAGGCGGCGGCGCTCGGTTTTCCCTTCTGTGCAACCGCAACAATAATTGGTACGGTGGAAAAACTCATTTGCCGGCTCAGAACTTAAACGGCAAATGCGTTTTACCTTAGCTGAAAAATGCTCGGGGGCTTTTCGGATTGCCGGGAGGGCACGGAGATAAGGCATTGTGGTCGCAATACAACACTGGAAAACTTCGTCACATCATTTGAATTGAACGCAAATACTCCACAGATTGAGGAGTGGTGGCTCAAGCAAGGAAGGGGGCCGAAGGGCCGCTATGTCAGAGCCGAGACGGCATCGCGCTCGGCCAGAGATGGAAGCCGTTTCTGAGACGGGATTCTCACGGAATATTCGTACAATCGCTGTCAACCTCCAGTGTTTGGGAGTTCCGGAATGATTTTCTATTGGGTCCAACTATCGTCTGCTCTGCTCACTCCGATAATCGCTATTCGGGATGAAACTCTGAATCGGGTTGTTTGGGATGCTGTTGTCACTGCAATCCTGGATCCCGATCTGATAGCGACGCAGGTTGAAAAACTCCAACACGAACGGCAACAGGAGAAGCCTCCCGGGGAGACCGAACAGAAAGAAATCGATGCGGGACTTAAACAGCTACAGAATGAAGAGGCACGGTTGCTTGAAGCCTATCGGCTGGAAATCATCTCGGCGGCTCAACTCAACCAGGAACTGGAGAAGCTGAATCCCCGCAAGACTCCGTTATTAGATCGCCAAGCCAAGTTGGCGGTCAATCTGGCGAGACCGCCTCTACCGGTTGTCCAACGCTCCATTCGAGAGTACTGCGAACTCGCCGCTGCCAACATTCGATCCCTGAATTTCGAGCAGCGGCAAGAATTTTTGAGAACTCTGATCAAAGCGATTGTTTTCGAGGGGAAATCTGTTCGGATTCGAGGGCTGATTCCCATCAGCTCCCGGCCTGACAAGCCGGCCGTACCAGAATCGCCGAGCAGCTCCGGTCACGGACGGATTGAGACCACCGCAATAGTATATTGTGAGAACCGCTGGCTGCAATTTCCAAAGCCCTTTTAGCCAACTCTTGTCCGGCTACGTCTTTCATATCTAAGGAAGGCGCAAAATTTTTCAAAATTTCTTCGGCCAAAACCGCCGGCTCGGCTTTCAAAGTTTTGAACTTTAATAAAACGCCCAAAAGCTGGGCTAAATCTTCAACCGGATAAATTTGGATGCCGTCGACCAAAGCCGCTTCCTTGGAATTGCTTTTGGGTAAATATAATTCTTTAAAACCCGCGGCCTTAGCTTTCATTGCCACAGCCAAAACCCCGTGCACGCCCCTAAGCTTTCCGTCCAAAGAAAGCTCGCCTAAAAATAGTTTGCCTTTTGGATCAAAACTAACCTGGTCTGAAGCCAATAAAATTGCCAAAGCAATGGGCAAATCGAAATGCGTGCCCAGCTTAGGCACATCTGCCGGCGCCAAATTTACCGACACCCGCGTCTGCGGGTAGGAAGAGCCGGAATTTTTTATTGCCGTCTTTACGCGCTCCCGGCTCTCCTGCACTGCAGTGTCAGGCAGACCCACAACGACCGTTGCCGGCAGACCGTTGGTTACGTCTGCCTCCACTTCTATTAATTCCGCATCCAGGCCCATTACTGCCGCGGAAAAAACTTTAGAAATCATATAAACAAAAGATCAATAATTGTTTTGCAACTATTGTAGGTTTTGGTCTTTTGTTGTCAACCCATAACACAAAAGTAAACCGACTCCTAAAATTATGTAGCCGTCCGCAAGATTATAGACTCCGGTTAACCCGGCTAAAGAGATGAAAATAAAATCACGAACACCGCCTAAAATAAGCCTTTCGCTGACATTGGAAAAAGCACCGGCCAAAATTAAAGTAAAAGCCAGCTTGCTGCCCAGGCTGATTTTGTAAAAATTTTTTCCCAAATAATAAATTAGCCAAACCAGTATAACAGTATAAATTATGTACATTAGCCAGGTTGGCAGCGGCAGGCTAAAAGCGAAATTCTGGTTGAAAAAAACATTAGATGCCAGTTGTTTAAAACCCTGGTCGATTAAAATTAGACTTACAAACAAAAAAACGAAAGCCAAAAATTTATTGCTTCCGCTTTTATGTTCAAACATCATAATTACCCTATATAGCTTTGTCTGCCCAAGGCAGCGCTCTTAAACGCTCCTCCGGAATTTCTTTACCGTCGTCGCCTATGCCATAGCTGCCATTTGCAATCTTCACCAAAGCTTTGTCTATTTTTTCCAAATCCGCTTTCATAACGGCAATTACGTCCTGCGAAGCTTCGTCTACATTCACCTCGTCAGAATTAGCCTCCTCGTCGTCGCCCATTTCGGTGTGAGTATGCAGGTCGGCCAAATCATCAATAAGCTTTTGCTTTTGGGCTAAAAGTTTTTGCTTCATTTCTTCTATAAAGGTTTTTGATAACATAAAAAATGTAAATAATCTTTTAACTTATTATACAGGATGGCCCATAATCGTCAAAACTGATAATCTCCCGGGTGATCAGCCCTTTAGAAATGCAAAAGCGCCCCGGACTGGGGTCGCAATTAAATAAATAATATCGACCGTCACGAGGCGCTGTAACCCGAATTGCTCGGATGAACTTCGTCCCACCAAAAGGCGAGACAAAAATCATCACTCTGGCAATTCAAGCCTGTCTTCGGCACTAGGCCAAAAACGAGCGTCTGAACCCAATCCATGTAAATGTTCAAACTGCACTTCAAACTTCTCTTATGGTAATAAATTACCTTAAAACGAATTATATTTTATTTTGAAATATAATTTATTATCGGCCGACTGGCAGATAACCTTCATAAATTTTTGTTTTTGTTTTGCAAGCAGCCTAAAAGATTGGGTATTAAAGGCTATGACGAGAAGTTAGAAGGGGTCTGCTCTCAATTTTTGAGCAAAATAATTAATATTCCAAAAATGCTTGAGCATTTTTGGAATAAAGGGACAACAACCTGAATGGAATTGAGCATTCGGTTTTTCCGAATGCGAAATGGAGTGAAGGTTGATTGACCCTAAAAAAGCAGGCCCCTGAAGTTCAGTTTTGACTAATTTTTAAGGTGCTTTGGTTCCAGATGTTTTCCACAACTCAATGTATATTTATCATAACAGGGCTATTTAGTTTTGTCAATAATCAGACCAAAAAAGAGATAAACTTCTTTTATTTATGCGCCCTTTGGTCTTAAATTTACAAAAATTACCTTCCACAGGGCTTATGTACAAGTTGTGGATAAGGTGTTAAATATCAAGTTTTTGATGTGGCATTGGGTATAACTTGCCAAAAATCCTTAAAAACCCTGGCATACGGCTTGGACAGCTTAGAATCTATTATATAAATGTCCCGCAAAGCCGGAGTATAAAAGAACTTTATTAAACTTTGGAAGTTGTAGAGCGCGCGGGGCAGTGAATAGTCCTCAAAGGCGTTGGGAAAGGAGGCCGAGACCGCCTCTTGGTAAGGGTGAGTGAACTGGTCAAAAGGCAGGCGGCATAAAATTAAAGTCTGTACAGGCAATTTACTTACCGGCTCCACCGGGTTTGGCGAAGTCAAAGCCTTTAAAACAAATTTGTCTGTTGCTAAAAGCAAAGCATTTTTATGAATGCTAAAATTCCTGAAAATTTTGTTGCTGCCGCCATATGCGGTTTGGGTGAGCAAGGCTGCCTTTTGTTTTAACTGTTCGTAGTTCTGCTCATAAAAATCTTTAACCTGCAAAGGGCCGCTAAATAAAACCGCAGCCGGCAAATTTTTTGCTTTAGTTACAATATCTAAAATGTCAGAAGCATTTACAGGTTTTTCCAAACAGTGGTATTCAACAGCCTTTGGTTTTGCGCCCAAAACTTTTTTGACTTTTTCAAATAAGTCCCCTTGCAGCACTGTTTTAGTCTTTGTGCCGTTTTGTTTGTTTTGAGATTCTACTTTATAAGCCTCTAAGCCTAAACGTTTTAGGAAAAATTTAACGAGATGCTTTTCCTCTATGCTGTCAGCAAAACTTATGGAAGCAAAAGGTTTAAATGCTTTAGCCACTAAGCCGGTAATTTCTAAAGGCATACTTATAAAAGCGCAGCGGTTTTCGGCGAGCTCTATCCATTTTACGCGATTCTCTTCTTGGGCAAAAAAATTTTTTAAATCATAAACAAATTTTTCCACCTCTTTGGACAACAAAATTTGGTTTGAGGCACTTAGTTTTTCAATGTACGTTTCCGCCGCGGCCGCTATTTTTAAGTACTTTTCTTCACTCCTGATGTAATCGTTTATTTTTACATACTGAAAACTTGCGGGCGTTGTTTGGAACAGCGCATTGGTCAAACCAAAAAACAGGTCGCCTGCCAAAAGCGCGGCTTCTGTAGTCTCTTTATACTTTTGCTCCCCCAAGTTTAATTCCGGGTTATAAAATGATTTGAGCATATAATTTATATAACCCCACGAACTTTTAGCGGCAATATTTGTTGTAACCGCAGTTTCAAATTCGCTCAAACCGCAAATTACAACTTTCCGGTTTTTGTACAATTGATTCTCGCTTAAATATAAAAATGCGGACAAATCACAGGCAACGGTATGCGCTGTTTTATTTTCCTTAATTTCCCCTCCGGAAATTAAATTTTTAAACTGCCCGCCAAAAAAAGAAAGGTTTAAGTCCAAAAGAGTGTCGGTTTGCCAATTGGTGTGTTGCCAAACCAAAACTTTCAGCAGAAATTTCACTTCTTCCGCCTTTAAATCTTTTCTGTTTAAAAATTCTTTTAATTTATTTGCGTCAAATTTCTGCTGGGGCATAAACACAACCGCGTCGGCAATTTTATTTTGGAGCATTTTCAAAACTTCGGTCGCTTTGGGGACAACCAATAAAATTTTGTCCTTAGCAGAGACTACGGCCGGTAAATAGTTCTCGTCCAAAGAAAAATTGTAAACAGTATTTGTTTGGGGGCTAAAAGGCCTGGCTTTTATTTTTGCCTGCTCCATGCCTGCCAAACCCGCGCTTTTAAAAACTAAAGGCTCTAATTGATTTTCAAATAAACCCTGCCAGGCAAAGTTTTGCGGCAAAATTAGCTTTTGGATTTTTGCTTTTAAAACTTCAGGAAAACCGCTATAAATTTGCAAAAGCCTGGAAAGCAAGGCAATTGCCGCTTTGCTGTCGGCAAGTGCGCGGTGAGCTTCTTTATGGGCAATGCCAAAGGTATGCATTAAATTTTCCAGGTTATAGCTGTGGTGGGTTGGCAATAGCCATTGTACTAAATCTAAGGTGTCTACAATTTCCCCGGAAACTTTAACCCCAAATTTTTGTAAAAAATTTATGTCAAAAATTACATTGTGCCCGACAATAACGGCATTTTTTAATTTTTGCTCAATAAATTCCCTGTGCTCCTCAAAACCGGGCGCTTCGTCTAATTCCTTTTGGGTAATGCCGGTTAGACCAAAAATTTGCGGGGACACGGGTTTGAGGGGCTTAAAAACTTGTGTCCATTCTTCCGTAATTTTTAACTTTTTGCCCTCAACTTTGAAAAACGCAAAACCCACTTCCAAAATTTCGGAAGTGTTAGGGTCAAAACCCGAGGTTTCTATATCTAAACTGCAAAAGATTTGGTCTTGTTTGGATTCCATAACTATTATCTTACACTCTTTATAACAATTTTAAAACCGCCCAGACAGAGCGGTTTTTTTAGTAAGATTTAAGGTTTAAAATCCAGACCAATTTTTGGACCCGCTCCTTTGATCCAATCTTCATGGTTACCAACACGCTGATTGATTATTGAAATCTCTTCTTCATGTTTTTTGGTCATAGTTGCAAAAGATTCTACTGATGTCTGAAGTTTGGAAAAATCTTCCCGCAGATCATCGAAGTCTGTTTTAGTAGGAAAAACATCCTCTTGTGCCTGAATTATTTTCTTGATGTCTGCATCTGTTAACATAAATTGACGTTATTTTATTAACTATTTTTTTGGATAAGTTTCTTTTTTAACAAAAACTTAACAATTGGATCGCCGCATCTTACACAAAAAGCAAAGCTAGAAAGTTTACCCGGCGGAGAGACTTTGATCTCATTTTGATAATCTTTTATTTCCTTTTTACAAATATCGCATTTCGTTACGAATATAAATCTCGATTAAGAACGGGTTCACTCATTCTAACTCTCGGAATATTTTTGGTCAATCTGTGGATTATTCTGCGCCTTCGCTTTTTTCCTCGTCGCCCGATTCTATTTTCATAGGTATGGCTCCGTCTGCCTTTACTTTGTCGCGAACCGCTTTGTCCACGTCTTTAAAAACTTTGGGATTCTCCCGCAAAAAGTTTTTGGCTGCCTCTTTGCCCACTCCCAATTTTATATCTCCAAAACTGTGAGTGTTGCCGCTTTTTTCTATTACCCCAATTAACACGCCCGTGTCCAGCAAATCTCCGGCCGCAGAAATACCCTCGTTATACATAATGTCGAACTCCGCCACTTTAAACGGCGGCGCGACTTTATTTTTTACAATTTTTGCCTTAACCCGGTTGCCGATAATTTTATCGCCATTTTTTATTTGCGCGTTTCTGCGCACTTCAATTCTCACACTGGCGTAAAATTTAAGCGCGTTGCCGCCGGTGGTGGTTTCGGGGTTGCCGAACATTACCCCAATTTTCATTCGAATTTGGTTTATAAAAATAACTGTGGTAGAAGTTTTACTAATAATTGCAGTAAGCTTCCGCAAAGCCTGCGACATAAGCCTGGCGTGAAGTCCCATATGACTGTCGCCCATTTCGCCTTCAATTTCATTTCTAGGAGTAAGCGCAGCAACGGAGTCTATAACAATTAAATCCACACCATTGCTCCTGACCAAAGTTTCGCAAATATCCAAAGCCTGCTCGCCGTTGTCCGGCTGGGAAATAAGCAAGTCCTCCAATTTAACGCCGATCCTTTTAGCGTATTCCGGGTCAAGCGCGTGCTCGGCATCTATAAATGCAGCCAGTCCCCCGCGCTTTTGCGCTTCGGCTATCATATGGAGGGTTAAAGTGGTTTTTCCCGAACTCTCCGGCCCGTAAATTTCAATTACCCGGCCTTTGGGAATGCCGCCCACGCCCAAGGCTAAATCTAATGAAATGGAGCCGGTAGGCACAGTTTCCACGTTTAAGGCTTTAGTGTCAGACAGCTTCATTATGCTGCCGTCGCCAAACTTGTCTTTAATTTGATCAAGCGCCGACTCTATGGCTTTCCACTTGCCGGAATCCACAGGGGTTTTGGTTGCAGATTTGCTCATATATTAAATATATTAATTTTTTTTATTTTATTTCAATTAATATTGTTGTCAATAAACAACAACAAACATTACCGGATAAACTGGGCTTTTTAGTTTGTTTGTCCTTTTATGCAAACACTAAAATCCCTATTGTCCCTGTATATTATACGAACGTTCACCTAATGTCAAATATTATTTGTGGATAACTAATTTCCGCTGTGAAAGGAAGCCAAAAAAGGGATGTTGTTAAGCATCTCCCCTACGCTGCCAAGAGGCCCTAAATTTTCTCCGTTTAAATTAACCACAGTGGCTCCGGCATTGGAAGTGGAAAGCACAATTTTCTCCCTGCCGGCAAAAATTTTACTGTCGCCTGCGCTGAAATTTATGGTTTGCATACTTTCGTCGTCTATAGTAAAACTAAACTCCACCGAATCTGTAAAATTAACCCTAAGTTCCAGGCCGGCTTTTACAATCTCGGCCTGGCTGGTTGCGGTAACCGTAATAACTTTGCCCACTGACTTGCCGAACCTATTTTTAGCAACCACGGAAATTTCTTTTGGCCCGGGAGCCAGGCCCAACTGGGTTTTAAACCGGCCCTCGCTGTCCACAAAAACATTTTGTCCGTTTATAGCTACGCTCATACCCGGCTCGGTAAGACCCGTAATTTCCACAGCTGCCCCGGCTATAATAGAAAAATTTTCGGGCGATTCAATTTTTAAAGACGGTGCTCTGTTAATTGACCATACCTGCCAGACAATATAGCTCACGGTCATCACCACAAAAGCCACCCCAACAGCCAAGCTTAAAATTTTGGGAGTAATAACAACTTTGCCAAAAATTTGCCTGGGCAAAATTTTGGAAGCAAAACCCTGTTTAACCAAATTTTTGTGAATGCCCTTTTCTTTTTTGTACTGCTCAATAAGTTCTTCTGAATTTACCGAATACATTCTGGCCAGCTGGGCTAAAAAACCCAAAACATAAACGTCTGCGGGTAAAACAGCAAAGTCACCGCTTTCTAAGGCGGCTAAAAACTTTGGCTGAATCCCGGTTTGGCTGCTGACTTCGTTTAAAGAAAGGTTTAAATTCTGCCTGACTCCGGCTAAATATTCGCTTAAAGTTTCGGTCTGGATTTTTTTTCTTTCAAATGACATTAAAATAAATTCCGATAACCAATTATCAAATTACAAACAAATTCCAATAATCGAAATTGAAAATTGGAATTTTTATTTGTTTTTGGTTTTGGTATTTGTAATTTGAAGTTTACGATTCGTCTTCCTGTATTCCATATTCCGCCTTCTCGTCGGGCGGCACCACACCATACACCTCCCTGGGTTTTGCGCCTTCACCCGGGCCAATTACCCCTTTGGCTTCCAAAATATCCAGCAGCCTTGCCGCGCGGGCGTAACCCACCCGCAAGCGCCTTTGAAGCAACGAAGCCGAAGCCTTGCCCGCGCGCTTAACTTCTTCCATAGCTTCTTGCAGGAGCGGATCGTCATCGCCGTCACCGCTGTCCCCTTCTAACCCCGGGATTCCCAGGGCCCGCTTTGGTTTTTCTAAAATTTCTTCGTTGTAAATGACTGCGCCGGTCTGCTGCTTAAAGAAATCCACAACTTTTTTAACTTCCTTTTCACCAATGTAAGCGCCCTGGACTCTTTTGGGTTTGTTAAATTCTGCCGAGGTGTAAAGCATATCGCCGTTGCCCAAAAGTTTTTCAGCTCCCGAGGAGTCTAAAATTGTGCGGCTGTCTATTTGGCTGGCGACGGCAAATGCAATTCTGGAAGTGATGTTGGCTTTAATAAGTCCGGTAATAATATCTACAGACGGCCTTTGGGTGGCCAGCACTAAATGGATGCCCACAGCGCGCGCCATTTGGGCCAAACGCACAATTGCGGCTTCCACTTCTGCCTGGGCCACGGACATAAGGTCTGCAAGTTCGTCTACCAAAATTACAATGTAAGGCATAGACAAACCGGATGCTTCGTTGTACTCCACAATATTCCTTTTACCGACTTCGGACAAAAGCTTATAGCGGCGGTCCATTTCCGCCACTGCCCATTTGAGCGCATTAACTGCTTTTTCATTTTCCGTTACCACAGGCGTAAGCAAATGCGGAATGCCGTTATACGGTGTCATTTCCACGCGCTTTGGGTCAATAACAATAAACTTAACGTCCTGCGGCGTGTTCCTGTAAAGCAAGCCAATGAACAAGCTGTTAATAGCCACGCTTTTGCCCGTGCCGGTGGCGCCGGCAATAAGCATATGCGGCATTCTGGCCAAATCTACTATAATTGGATGTCCGGCCACGTCCCTGCCCAAAGCCAAAGCCAGTTTGCTTTTGTAATCCACAAATTCAGCTGTTTGCATAACCTCGCGTAAGCGCACAATAGCCGTAGATTTGTTAGGCACTTCTATGCCGACTAAGGCTTTACCCGGAATTGGCAGCTCCATACGGATGCTGTGAGCGGCAAGGGCAAGCGCAAGGTCGTTTTGCAAAGCCGCAATTTGCGAAAGCTTAACTCCCACTGCCGGGCGCAAAGTGTACTGGGTAACTGTTGGTCCCACGTTAACTTCCCCCATTTCCACCTCTATCCCAAAATCCGCCAAAGTCTTTTTTATAACCGCGACATTCACTTCTATGTTGCCGCTGTCCACGGCGGTTTGGTTGTCGTCGAGCAAATCAAACTGCGGCAGCTTCCAGTCTTTGCGGTCTTGCACTGTCATGGCATCTAACTGCGGAGACTTAATGGTTTTTGTCTGTATGGTTTGCGAACTGGTTTTACTTTCCGCTTCATTAGCAACTTTTGGATTTTTCTCTAACACCTTTTCTTCCAAAAACCCGCTTTGGCCCATAGCGTTAATTTTCAAAACCGGCTGCTCCAAATTATGGACAACCGGCGCCTCTGCTTCTTTCGGCTTTTCTTGTCCGTCTTCTTTCTTCTCCCAGAGTGACTTAAGCGACACGTCAAAAATAATTAACAGGCTAATTACAATGAGCGCCACTAAAATTAAGCTGCCCGCCCAAAAACCCAAAAACGAAAACAGCGGACTGGAAACTGCGGCGCCTAAATAGCCGCCACCCCGGCCTTCTGATGCAATTTCAAAAGCGCTTAAGCCCGAATTTAAATAAAAAATATGAATAAGTCCGCCCAGGCCGACGCAAAGCAAAACCGCGCCCAAATAAATCCTTAAATAAAAACTGTGGTGCTTGCTCTCTTCATTTAAATCCTGTTTGTACAACGACACAGCAACGCTTAACAAAATTAAAGGCACTAAGTAGGCCATTAGCCCGGACGCCCAGGAGAGGCCTTGGAAAAATTGCCGGCCGAGTGAGCCCGCCAGCCCTGCCAAACTTAAAAGTGAAACTAAAGCCAAAGCAGTAAACACCACCACCATTATGCCGCGTTTGGTTTCAGGGGAGAGGTCGAGTTTGGGCTTGTTCCTTTTCTTCTCAGCTTTTTCCAGCTTTTCTAATTTTTCCAATTTTTGCAGCTTTTTTTTGTATCTGTCCATGAATAATTTCCTTATAGTTTCCCTCCCCAAGTTTGGGGAGGGCCGGGGAGGGGTTGATTGATCCCTCTAATTCTCGCTGCCTTATTTTAACATTTTTTTATCCAAACTAAAACCCCGCTTTTTGGCGGGGTTTTTGTATCTGCGTAATCTGTCAGTTATCTGTGTATCTGTGGTCTACATTCCTTTTACTCTGACCTTCTTGGTCTTGGCTTTGGCTGCTTTGGGTACAACAATTGTCAGAATTCCGTCTTTCAGGTCTGCTTCTATGTTTTCGCTGTCTATATCTATTGGGATAATTACCGAGCGGGAAAAATTTCCCCAGTAGCATTCCTGGTAAAAATAATCGTCAGTCGTTACGCTTTCTTCCTTTCTGCGGCTGCCTTTTACGGTAAGCATATCGTTGGCAACCGTAATATCTATGTCTTCGGGCTTAACTCCCGCGATTGTAGATTTGATAATCACGTTATCCTTAGTCTGGTACATATCTATGTTAAGCTGGCCTTCAAAATCACTAAGCCATTCCTCGTTGCTTTCCTTAGCTGTCTGCCTTACTGGCTGGCTTTCCGCCTCTTCTACAATTTCCAAATCTTGATCCTGCTCTTCAACAACGTCCGGAGCAAGCTCTTCCGGTTCTAAATCCTGTTGGCTGACTTGTGAAACACTAACAGGCTGCGGAGCTTCGTCGGTAACGCTTCCCCCCATAATTTTTCCAAAAAATGATGCTCGTTCTTTCTTAGCCATAACTCTAAAATTTAATTCTTTCTCTGCTGTAGTATGATAAACAATTAAGAATAGGGCGTCAACCCCGTTGCAGTTTCCCTAAATTGTGATATTTTTGATGATAAAATCTGTGGAGCAATTGTAATAAAATCAGCAATCTTTCATTACACAAACTGCAATGGGGTCAAACCCTCTAAATCTTGATGGAAAGCAGTGAAACAGCGCAATTTAAAGATAGTTTTTAACGGCCCCAAAAACTACCTCTCCTCTATCTGTAATCGCGCTGATGTATTGATTGTTTTGCAGTTGCTTTCTAAACTCGCCGCTTTCCAACTCCGTTTTTACTTCGTTGAACAAATTTTTTCCGCCCAGCAGAATTAATTTGCGCTCTACCAGGTAGTCCACGTTGTCTTCCTCCTGCCCGGGCAGGGTAAAAGTTATTAAAAGAGGCAGTCTCCACTGCAAAGATTCGGCAGTACTAAGCCCGCCCGGTTTGCCCACAAAAATGTCAGCAATTGAGTAAAGCTCGGCCATGGGAGAGTAGAAAGAAAGCGGGATTACGTTTTTATAGCCTAAGCTATGTATAGAATTAAAAAGCTGCTTATTTTTTCCACAGGCAAAAATTATTTTGGTATTGGGTAAATTTACCAATTTTTCTAAATCTTCCAGCTTAAAACCAATGCCCAAAGACCCTGTGCCTATTAGCACCACTTTTTCATTTTGCGATATGCCCAATTTTTGCCTGACTAATGACGGATCAATTTCTAATTTTGGTTTAAGCGCCATGCCGCAAACAAAAATTTTGTCCGCTGGAAAACCGCGAGCCACTAATGCCTGTTTTTGCTCTTCAATATTGGCCAAATAAAAATCGGCTTGCTCGTAAAGCCAAAACGGATGCAAGTGGTAATCGCTAAAGCCTATGCCAAAAGGTTTGGTGTAAAGTTTTTTACGTTTAAGATAAGCAATAACGCCGGAGGCGGCTGTTTGCACGCTAATTACCATATCGGGCTTAAAGTTGTTAATAAGATTTAACGCCTGCTTATGGTTAAAACTTGCAATAAAGAGCCTAAAGGGCATACCGGCCAAGTAACCCCATCTATATATCCAGCCCCACACAAAGGGTAAATGCTTGTTTATAAATTGGTGTATGACAAAAGTTGTGTGGGAAAATTTTCCTTCCTCAACTTTGCCAATATCTTCTAAGCGGACCTCAAAGCCGGCCCGGGCGAGATGCCAGCCAATATTCTCGGCCATGGTTTTGTGGCCCAGACCAACCGAAGTATGGAAAATTAAGATTTTTTTAGACATCCCTAAAGTTTACTGCTTTATTAAACTCCTTATTTGTAAGTAACTTTTTTCCCACAACCACATCGCGCAAAGTTTTTCCCGATGACACCGCTTCTTTTACCACCTGCTTCATAGTCTCGTAACCGAATTTTGGCGTGAGTAGGGTTGCGTAGGCAGTGGATTTTTCCAAAAGTTCACGGCAGCGTTTTGGGTTGGCTTTGATGGTTTTGATGCAGCGATCGGTAAAAATCTGTAAAACCTGCGAAGCCATTTTTATTGAATGGATGAGTTTGTCAGCCACAGGCGGAACCATAACAGCTAAATTTAACTGCGCGCCGTGAGCTGCGTGCTCTATAGTTAAATTATTTCCAGAAACTGTGTAATACAAAACATTTACTGTTTCAGGTAAAATTGGGTTTACTTTACCCGGCATTATGGAAGAACCGTTTTGAAGTTCGGCTAAAGTAATTTCGCCAAATCCCCCTCGCGGGCCGCTCGACATAAGTCTCAAATCGGATGCGATCTTCGAGCAATCCAAACATAGAGCAGTAATGGCTTGCGAAATTTGTAAAAAATCAGAGGAGCTGGAAGTGTGGGCAACAAAATTTTTAGCCGGTATAAAATTTTGTTTGGTAATTTTATTTAACTCTTTATACACACTCTTTATGTATCTAGGGCTCGCATTAACAGAATTACCCACCGCAGTTCCGCCTAGATGCAAGGTTAATGCGAGAGATTTTACCCGGGTGATTTCTTTTTGGTGACCACGGATAATTTCTGCGTAAGCGAAAAATTCTTCTCCCAAAGTAATTGGCACTGCGTCCTGCAAATGAGTTCGGGCTAATTTTAAAATATTTTTAAACTGTTTACCTTTGCTTTCCAGTGCAGCTGATAAATTTTCTAAAACTGATGATAATTGGTCAAGCAAATTTGCGGACGCAACCTTAATCGCAGTAGGGTTTACATCGTTTGTAGATTGGCTTCGGTTAACGTGGTCGTTAGCATTTACTACTTCACTCCCTCTCCCCTTGCGGGAGAGGGTTGGGGTGAGGGGTTTATTTAATATCTCATTCGCCCGACTCGCTATCACTTCATTGACGTTCATGTGAATGGACGTGCCGGCTCCACCCATAAGTGAAGGCAAGGGAAATTGATAATCAAAAAATTTCCTTTTTACCCTCTCCCTTTGGGAGAGGGTGGCCGAAGGCCGGGTGAGGGTTCCATGCTCTATTATTTCATCCGCCGCCTTTACAATTGCATTCTTTACGTTGCGGTTAAAATTTCCCGCGGTAAAATTTGCAATCGCTGCCGCTTTTTTTATTTGCGCCAGCGCAATAATAAATTCCCTATGAAACGGGCTCGTATCAAAGGGAAAATTTTTTAATGCTTTTTGTGTTTGCTCGCCAAAATACTTTTTTTGCATAGCTATTTCAACTTAAGCAAAGCTTGTCCGCCTGCCTGCCAATTTTTTATGGCATCCACGGGATGGATTAGCATAATAATATTCAGCGTTAGGTTATCCCTCACCCACCAGAGCAAAAGCAATTCAATGCCAACTATAGCCAAAACACTTTGCCAGACTTTGGCCCGCCACGCCACCCAAAAACCAATAGCCATCATTACAATGTCGCTTAAGGAATTTAAAACACTATCACCCACATAGCCGTAATTCACGGTCATATTGCGGTAACGGTCTATTATAAAAGGCGAGTTTTCCAAAATTTCCCACGCGCCTTCTAAAACAATTGCGGCAATTAGGCGATGCTTTGGCGACAGCTTTCTTGCCACCAGCCAAAGAAAAAAATAAAACAAAAAACCGTGGATTACATGGGTTAAAGAATAAGCGTCAAAAACTCGCTGGGAATTTTCGCTTCCGTAAATATTCCCGTCCCACCAGCCAAACCTGCCGTCAGGACCAAAGCCCGACCTGCCCATAAAAAATTCTGCCGCCGCTACAATTACAAAAACCAGTACGCAAGAAAGAATTATCCATTTGTGCTGCTTGATAAATTGCATATGCATTAATTATCCTTTTGTCCTAATTTTCTCTCCCCCTCTGCCTCATCTATAGCTTTACCGTAACGCCTTACCCAGGGAAATTTATCTACTAACTCCCCGTCTTGCAAAGCGCCTGCGCTATAAGGGCCATCTGCATCCAACCTGTTTTTATAGTCATCTTTCTCCATAAATTAAATAAATTTTAAAAGTTTGTTAATTGTAATCTTTCTAAAATCTTTTATTACCAAATTTGCATGCGAGAGTTCTTTGGGATGGTGAGAAGTTGCAACAGCAATTACTTTCATTTTAGCTCTTTGCCCGGCTTTTATGCCGTTTAAGCTGTCTTCGAACACTACGCATTTTTTCGGACTGACTTTAAGTTTTTTAGCAGCCTTTAAAAAAATTTCCGGGTCAGGTTTTCCGTGTTTTACGCCTTTTGAATCAACAATAGTATGAAAATATTTTCTTACCCCCGTGCGGCCTAAAACAAAATTCACATTCACAGTTGGCGCAGCAGTTGCCAGCGCAATTTTTACTTTATGCTGTTTTAAACTTTCTAAAAATTCTTTCAAACCACTAAGCGGTTTAATATACGGAGCGTAAATTTTGCGGTAATAGGCTTCTCTTTTTATATCTAACTTTTCTATTTCTTTATTTGTCAGCCCCTGTCCCAGCATTTGCCGAATAGTTTCGCGCGCAAATTTACCCAAAAATTTTGTCCTGACAGTTTTAGACGAAAGCTTAATGCCAAACCTTTTAGCAAACCTAATCCAATTCAACACGTGATACTTAGTATTGTTGACTATAACCCCGTCCATGTCAAAAATTACAGCAAAATTTTTCATGTTTGATATATAGGTTCCTAGGGTTCCCAAAGATCAGGGATTTTTGGGACAAAAGAGCAGCGTCCAAAGCGAACGAAGTGAGGACGATTGACCCGTGGCGGAGAGGGAGGGATTCGAACCCTCGATGCCCTTGCGGACATAGCAGTTTTCGAGACTGCCCGATTCAACCACTCTCGCACCTCTCCGCGTCGCAACTTGCTACGAGCCATCGGAATTAACTAAAGTTAATTCCTCAAACTCTCCGCAGTTGCTCCTTATCCCAAAAATCCGTGCTCGTCCAGACAAAGCCCTGGACTGCGCTCCTAATTTTTGGGAACCCTAAGTGGCTCCCCTTATTATAAATTAAAAACCGCCTATTCTCAATACGGAACTCTTGATAGATCACCCTAATATATGTTATATTCAGCCAATCTAAATAGGGTACCAACCACACACAAGGGAGGAAAACAATGAGAAAGACATTGGCTTTCATGACAATTATCATGGCGGCCTTAAGCAGTGGATGCGTAAAAAAAGAAGGTTTCAAAACCGTTACACAAGCGCCGTTATACGAACCCACGCCAAGCTACGCGGATCTCACTCGGTTGGAGAAGCTCGGCGTACCAGACAACTGCCGGGACCACCTCAAAAAGCCGGCCAAACAGATCCCTGAATTTTTCAACGATGAACGTGAAGCTTTCCGCTGCGGCGGTATGTATACCGACAAGCCGTGGCTTTATGGAACACTCATGAAAACGGTGGAAAAAAAAGGATGGAATGGCACCGGAGGGTACTGGGCACTTGTATTTTACTACCAGTACGAAAAAGAACCCTGGGCGCCGCAGATGTTTTTAAAAGCCGTAAAGCTAGACCCTGTCGGTGTATTCCATTTCTTCACTGAGCGCATCAGTTATAACGGCAAGTACGGAAATAGCCACCCGCCTGCTTGGTACGAAAGCCGCATCCCAGGCCTAATGTCCTTGCTTAAACAGTCCATTGAAACTTCAGTTGAAAAGGGGCACGGACTGGACGCACTGAAATTTCTAAACAAGGAAGTTGATTTCCCTGACAGAGAAGCCCTGCTTGAAAGCCTGATTCCTGAACTTGTCTTTCGGGAAAATATCCGCTCTATAAACCTCGTCGACATTGCCAGGCAACTACGGGAAATGAACGAGCCGTATGCCAAGTCGGCGTTAGACAGGCTAAAAGCCGATGTGCATGGAAACTACGCCTTTTTCATACGCGAATCCCCCAACTTTTAGGGTGACAAGCGCTGCTAAGCGAACCGCCGAGATCCGTTGATCTCGGCGGTTTTTTTAAACTGATAAATTTTGGCAAAAACTTAAACGGTGAATAGCGGAAAGGCCGTTTTGCAAAATGAGTTTTCGATGCTGCTGTGTAGCATAACCTTTGTGCTGTTTGAGATTGTAGATTGGATAAGTTTCATGCAACTTTTGCATTAAACTATCTCTATAAACTTTTGCGATAATTGATGCAGAGGCGATTGAAAGAATTTTATTGTCACCGTCTACAACTGCTTCTTGTTCAATTGTTAAGCCGGGAATTTTAAACTTGCCGTCAACAACTACCATGACTTTGTCATTCCCGCGAAAGCGGGAATCTTTTTTAAGATCCCCGATCGGGTCGGGGATGACATAAAAAGATAGCAGATTCTCAACGGCTTTTCTCATTGCAAGCAAGCTTGCGTTGTGAATATTTATTCTGTCAATCTCTTCAGGTGAAACTTCCGCAATGCTCCAGGCAATTGCATTCTCTTTTATAATTGGCGCTAATTCTTCTCTTTTTTCAGCCGAAAGCAGTTTGCTGTCCTTAATTCCACAAGACTTTATAACTTTATAACTTTCTACTTTTAACTTGTCGTTTGCATCCGATATAGGCAAAATCACCGCGGATGCGACGACAGGCCCGGCCAAACATCCCCTGCCGACTTCGTCACAGCCGATGATGTGGGAAAAACCTTGTGATATTTTTTTGTTTTCGTATTTGTTGTTCATGTTTTTAGCTTCCCTCCCCCTTGCCTGCCTACCGCAGGCAGGTGGGGAGGGCTAGGGAGGGGGTAAGATCGACAATAATTTTCACCCTCCCCTAACCCCTCCCATCAAGGGAGGGGAATCAGAATATTTTGTTCAATGTAAAACGACCTATGCTAACATACCGGTTCCACGAAGTAAAGTGGAAAACTCGAGAAACATTACTCTTTTAGTTTTGCCGATTTTAACTTAGATCCATTTAACTGTTTAAGCACACTGGATTCAAAAGTAAAGTTGGTCTGCTTGGACTGCTCGTGCTTTTCTTGGGCAAATTTTATTAATTCTTTCAATAATTGATCGAGTTCAACCCCCGAAGCCTTCCACAAATGATGGTACAAAGTTCCCGGCAGCGGGTTTATTTCATTGGCAAAAAATTCTTTAGTTTGTTTATTATAGAGGAAATCTACTCTAGATATTCCCGAAAGTCCTAATGTTTTATAAACTTTTTTGGCGCTTTCCTGAATGGCCGATGTTGTAGCATCATCTAACCTTGCCGGAATAACCAAATTGTTTAGCGCTTTGCCGGTTTGCGCTCCGCCTTCGCTAATATATTTGTCTTCAAAGTTAAAAAGATCATCTTTAAATACGGATTCCTGGAGTAGCGATGCGCGCGGATTTTCGTTGCCAATAAGGCAGCAGGTAACGTCCATTAAATTTTCCACGCCTTCTTCCACCAAAACTTTTTCGTCGTAGTGCAGCGCCACTTCAATTTTTTGCTCTAACTCTTTAATATTTTGGTCTTTAACTTTGGAAATGCCGATAGATGAACCCAAGTGCACGGGTTTAACAAACACCGGCCACTTTAATTTTTTTATTTGGCTGATAATACTCTCTCTATTCTCCTGCCAATCTTTTCTGTAAAAATAAATAAATTTGGTTGTTGGGATTCCTGCCTGCTGCATTACAATTTTAGTCAGTGCTTTGTCCATGGAAACGGCCGATGCCGGTACATTGCAGCCAACATAAGGTATGCCTAAAAGCTCAAACCAGCCTTGCATAGTACCGTCTTCGCCAAAAGTTCCATGAAGCGCCGGGAAAGCCAAGTCCACAGTGATGGATTTTCCCATAATCCCCTTTTTCTTAAAAACCAGTTTGCCGCTGGATTCTTCTAAGTCCAAATAATATTCAGTAAAACTTTTTTCATCCTCAATTTTTTTACCGGGGTCTGTAAAACTTTTTAAGTTTCCCAATTCTTCTGAAATCATCCACTTGCCCGCTTTGGTAATGTAAACCGGCGTGACTTGGTAATTAAGTCCTTTAAGTCCGCTTATTATAAGCTGGGCAGTGATAATGGAAATATCGTGCTCACTACTCTTGCTTCCAAAGAACACACCAATGTTTTTCATACGATTATTTTATCATAAATTAAAGATACTGGTCTCCCCAGTCGTTCTGGAATAAAACCACATCGTACGGCTGTAAAATATTTTTTAACTCTTGATGCGCCTGCAAAGCTGTATTAAACCAAACTACTTTTGGTTTTCTCCCGCCATCTCCTAATTCCAGACTCTTGATCCCTTCTTCAATATAAGGTGATACGCTGTTTTTTATTAAAATGACAATATCAACCGCCCCAACTAATCTTCTGCCAATTTCGCGGTGAATTTCCGCCTCCTGGTCCCCCATTTCCACGAGCCCCGGGGTAATGTAAATTTTCCTGCGGTGCGGAAAACGGCGCAACAACGCAATTGCCTCGGCAGCGCCGTTTGGGTTGCCGTTGTAACTGTCGTCTATTACTAAAATATTACCCCCCGATTTAATTGGCTGGAGCCTGTGCTCAACCGGTTTTATTTCGGCTGTGCCTTTTTTTATGTCTTCATTGCTCAAACCCAAAATTTTAGCCGCCTTAATTGCTGCATCAATGTCGCCAAGCGCGTATTCTCCCAACAATTTAATTTCCAATTCTCCAATTTCCTCAAATCCCCCTTTCCAAATTAGTCTTTCGGGGTCAAAAATTCTATTTTGTATGCTTTCTGCCGTATACTGCTGCACTTGGTTGTCCGGCCAAACAAATTTTTCATAATTTTCCGTTACTAGGGCATTGTCCGCATTCAAAAGTATATGTGCCCGTGGCTTTGCGTTGGAAACAATTTCAAAAATAGTAGCAACTACACTTTCCATAGTTTGCATTCTTTCCAAATGCGCCTGGTTAATACCCGTAACTACGGCAATGTCCGGCGGGGTAATTTTACAAAGCTGCTTTACATCACCTAAATAGTGCTCTCCCATTTCCACTATTAAAATTTCTGTAGAGGCGTCAACCTTTTCCAAAATCCATCTCGCTACCCCAATAGGCACATTTACACTTTCCGGCGTACTGAGTACTGTATACTGTGTACTGAGTACTGACTTCAATACTTCTTTCATTGTGGTCTTGCCGTAACTGCCCGCAATGCCAATTACTTTTATATCACGCAAACCTTTTATTTTAAACCTCGCCCTTAAAATTAAAATTTCTTTTGTAAAAAAATCTGCCGGCCAAATTAAAATTGTTGCGGCCGATAAAAATATGGGGGCAAAAAAATCTAAAACATAGACTGTAACCAAAAAAGTCAGGGCTTTTTGCCACCAATAAGCAAACGGCATAAAAAATCCTTTATAAAACAAAAAGGCCGCGAGCGCCAAAATTAAAATTTCAGCCAGGCCAAAAAGCAGTTTGGCTTTAGTGGTCCAAACTAAATTTTTTCTCTGCTCCCCCTTTGGAAACCAGCCTTTTTTTAAAAGCAATGCCCAAAAGCGCGGGAGTTCGTAATTTTCCAGCTGGAGAAGATAAAGGTGATATTTAATTAAAACGTATGGGTCAAAGGTCATAAAAATATTCTTCGACCTTGTGGAGAAGATATTTTCTTTCACAAGGTATTGTTCTCGATTCCACTCGAACAATATTATTTTATAAAATTATTCAAAATCTGATTAAACTCCATGGGTTTGTCTACAAAACTAAAATGTCCTGCGTCTTTTAAAATTTCAAGTTGGGAGTTTGGAATTAAAGAATTCATTTTTTTGCCAAACACTACTGGCGTATCTATATCGTTCTCCCCGGTAACTATGAGGGTTGGGCAGGTAATTTTTTTCATGTCTTCTGTTAAATCCTCGCCTATAATGTTAACAAAAGTTTTTTGAAGCTCGGGAGTTGCCACATAATCTTCGGCGCCGAGTTTTTCATAAATTTTTTTTCGCAGCGGCTGCATAAATTTTGGTTTAAAAAAGGGACTTACAATTTTTGCCGCCGTGCCAATTAAACTTTTTTTATTGAAATCCATAGCAAATCCCGCACTGTCTACTAAAATTAGTTTGTTAATTAATTCCCTATGATGCGCGGCCAGTTTAATCCCCACTCGCCCGCCAAAAGAATGGCCAACGATGATGGTATTTTTTAAATCCAACTTTTCTATAAATTCTTTAACCACTTCCGCATAATCCCCTACGGTCATTGGTGTGGATGGGGTCTGCGATCCTCCAAAACCTGGGAAATCAATTGCGTAAGATTTTTCCTGCAGCTGGCTGATTACTGGCAACCAAATTTCTTTGTTCGACCGCCAGCCATGCAAAAAAAGCAAGCTTTTACTTGCTTGATTTTCCTGATTTAAAACCGAGTAATTAACTAACAAATTTTTTATAATTATCTGGCCATTCATAAACGTATAATACCATTGCTCAAAGCAAATTAAAAGGCTATAATATATTGGATTTTTGACCCGAAATAAACATAAGGGCTCCCAAAAATACTGATGAGCATTCACAAAGGTATTTTTGGGAAAGACGAGCGCCCGCGGAGAGCGAAAGTCCCGATTTTTAAATCGGGACGTGAGCTCGGAGCAAGGCGCGAGGACGGGATGTAGTATACCGGTAGTACACACGCTTCGGGTGCGTGGAGACTGGGTTCGATTCCCAGCATCCCGACCAAAAACCACCAATCATTAGATTGGTGGTTTTTGTTGACAGGAATATTTAAGCCATCGCATTAAATAACTTATCGATCTTTGGAAATTTTTTATAAATCTGCTTAAACAAACAATAAACACCTAAACAAATTATTGTAAATAACAAAATGGAGATTAAGGCTTGTTGAGCGAAAAATAAATACACTGCTAACATGAACAATAACCCAATACAAACTGCAAAAACCTGTTTGTTAAATTCCTTTGTTTTATAAATTCCATATTTCCAGTATTGTGGTCTAGAAAAAGTAGCAATTCCACCTAGAGCAATAACAATAAAAAAGGCTGACACACAAATATATTCAAATAAATTTCGCTGTTCGTTCACCATAAATAAATTATATCACAAAAATACCTCCAATCTGGAGGTATTTTTTGGTGGACCAACCGGGAATCGGACCCGGCACTCATCCATGCCATGGATGTGTATTACCACTATACTATTGGCCCAATAAAGAAAGTGTAGGAAACTTTTATTCGTCTAGACATTTTATCTAATTTTCTACTATAAATCAAGGCCTACCGGTTCACATTTACAACCTGTCCGTCGGGTAAAGTAATTTGATAATTCCCTTTTAGCTCACTCCCCTGCCCTTCCTGATTCTGATCACCATTGCCGCCCAAAATTGCCGAAGCTTTGCCCATCATAATTTGAAAATTTTTCATTTGGTCTCTAAGCTGCGGTAATACTCCGCTCTTGTCCAATATCCAGCCCAAAATTAAAATTACAATAATTAAACCTACCGCGTAACCAAAAGCTCCGAATATCCCGTTAAAAAACGCGCGTCCAATCCCGTGGCCTTTTTTTATATTTACTAAATTGGTGTTTATTTCGTCTAACTTTTTTTGTAAATCCGGATCCATCCCGTTAGAAGTCTTAATTTTTTTTACGAAAGATTAAAATTTTATCAAAGTCTATTTTATTTGGACGCCGCTAGTGGTTTGTAACAAACTTCTAACGGGATCCATGGTGTAATTATACCAAATAAGTTTTTATTTTTGCTCCCCGCCCGCCTGACTTGTCTGGTGACCTCGGCTGGAATTGAACCAACATCAATAGCTTAGGACGCTACTGCTCTATCCGTTGAGCTACGAGGTCGTCAGGCGAGTCGGGCGGGTATCCACTCCGACGTTCAACAAAGTTGAAGTCGGAGCCCCGACCGCTTGCGCGTCGGGGTTGAGCCTGCCTGCCAGCAGGCAGGCTACGAAGGCCAAAGACACCAAAAAATTATACCATAAAAAACGCCCCTTATGATAGAATCATTAGGGGCCGATTTTTTGAGATTTTGACACTATATGTATAATTATATCATAAATTTAAGAAATAGTCAAAAATTTACTAAAATCCTTTTATTTTTGCTGGTTTTGTCTATTTTCATACCCATTAGGAATGTTTTTTTAAGTTCCCAGTCCTACCTGACTGGTGATTATTCTGACTTTACATCGATCTCCTTATATTTAAGCGATATTTTGTTATTTACCACGTGGTTTTTGTTAATTTTACCACGTGGTAGAGCTTCCCACCACGTGGGAAGACCTATAAAATTGCTTATTTTATGGGTTTTTTTGGGTTTTTTAATAAATTTTGGACTTTATAAAGGCTTAAACACTTATTTTCTCTTTAAATGGCTGGAATTAATTGTTGCATATGAAACATTTAGGCTAATTTTCCGAGAAACAGGCTTAAAAATGAGCTTTTTTAAGCTTTTCGCCTGGTTTTGTGGCATCCAGTCAGTTTTAGCAATCATACAATTCTGCACCCAAACCTCTGTCGGAATCTATAAACTAGGGGAGTCACATTTAAGCCCATTAATATTGGGAGTAGCTAAAATTGTTTCAGGTGGAACAACCTATATTCGAGGATATGGCACATTTCCGCATCCAAACGCTCTTTCTGCTTTTTTGGTGGTAGGAATTTTAATTTCTATATATCTTTTACTTAATTCGGCTAAAACCAGATCAAAAATCACCTATGCTACCATACTTTTCGTAAATACCCTAGGATTAACCGTTACTTTCTCACGTGGAGCATATTTAGCTTTGGCATTAGGATTGATAATTTTCTTCGGATTTTTGTTTTCCTCAAGAGGGGAATCCTCTAAAGAGGATTCCCCTCTTGCAAAGTTACTAATTTTTTCCCTTTTATCAATCGCCGTCTCGTTTTTAATCTTTAAACCCTTCCTCATTTCTCGCGCAGAGTTTTCCGACAGCTCATTTATTGAAAGAAAATTTTATAACGAGACCGGCTTAAAAATGGCTAAAAATAATCCCATTTTTGGGGTTGGGATGGGGGAGAGTGTGCTTCATATGGAACAGTACTCGGGTTTAAGGCTGGAACCTTGGGAAAAACAACCGCCTCACAATTATTTCATCATCGCCGCCGCTGAACTTGGCATTGGCGGAGCGCTTATTTTGCTTTGGATATTTCTGTCTCATTTTTGGGGGCTGATTAAAAAAATAAAATCCGAGGTTAATCCCGGACTTGTCACTTTTCACTTGTTACTTGTCACTGTCCTTGCCACTTTTTTGCTTCTAATGCAATTCGACCATTATTTTTATACTTTACAGCAAACTCAATTGCTTCTTTGGATGATTTTAGGGATAATAAGCGCTGAGATGAATGAAAAACAATAGTTAAAACAATCAAAGGGGGATTGATGGCAAAAAATAATTTAGGTGTTGTTCTGACACAATTTTCAAAGGCGTGCGCCACTTTAACAAAACGCCTTAGGAAAGACGAAGACACGGAAATCGAGGAGGCAGTAATAAAGGTACTCAATGAAATTTTGCTCCAATGGGATTTAATTAACCTTGCTCAAACTGAAACCCTTAGCACCTGCCTGCTTCTGCTGGAAAATTCCTATGGGGACTGCCCTAAAATACGCAAGATACTAATAGGTCTTGCGGATAAACACAAAATTCAGCTAAGTAACCGCACTTAAAAGGCGCTGTCTTGTAAACAGCGCCCTTTTTTTATGGTGACTTTTTTGCCCGAAATTTTTACAATGATTTTTTATCATTTGTGGTACTCTTTACCGGCAAGAATTGTTCCGGCGCGATAAATCTGTTCAATTAAAATTAGGCGGGCAAGATTATGCGGAAAGGTAAGAGGGGAGAGCGAAATCGAATAGTTACTATAAGCCTTAAGGCTGCCGTGAAGGCCAATGCCGCTGCCAATTACAAACACCAATTCTTTTCCCAGTCCGCCGGTTCTTTGTAAAAACTGCGCAAAATCCTGCGAATTTCTTAAAGTGCCTTTTTCTTCCAGCAAAATAATAATTCCGTCATCAGGTAATTGTTTTATTATTTTTTCCGCTTCTTTTTCTTTTACTTTATCTAAATCTTGGTTGCCGTGGTAGGGCACTTCGGGTAGTTCCACAATTTTAATCTTTGCATACGATGACATCCTTTTTAAATATTCTTTTTCCAATTCCAAAAACGCCTGCTCCTTAAATTTTCCTAAAGCAATAATCTTTATTTTAAACATAGGTTCTTTACTCACTATAGCCTGTAAGGTAAAATTAGACCAGCTCGGTTTTAAAGGAGGTTTAGGTGAAAAAACAACCACACCTGCTAAAGGCACTAATGTCCGACGGCGACTTAAAACGTCTACAAACCTTACTCGCCAATCCCAAAACAAAAGGCTCAATAAGAAAAACTCTCATAAGCAAGCTCGGGCAATTGGGGTTGAAAGCAAAAAAAGCGGACGAGATTGTGGAAATTGCAATTAAAGAAATAATGCGGTCCAAAACCTAAAAAGGCGTACCGATGTCATCGGTACGCCTTTTTTCTTTATCGTGGTGGATAAACAATTTGACTCAAAATTTTGAGCGGGTCTACAATTAAAATAGCCGTAATTCTCCGCAGGAGAATGTTGTTCGCGGCCGTGGCCCGCTTGTGTGCCGGTTCCCATTAGCTGAAAATGCCTTAGGGGATACGTGCTATGCAAGTAGCGATGCCGCCATCAAAAAACTAGGAGGATCCATGTTCCAATTAGTGAACGATGGCGGAAATTCAAGGCGCGTTACTGTGTTGTTGCTGAGAGGGTTAGCAATTCTTCTCTGCACTACGGTATCGCTAACTGTTTACCAAACGTGGCACATTCAAACTCTGTCGGCAGACCAATTGGCCGGACGTTTGTACCCGTCACCGCCTGTCGGAATACCACATATCACTGTGCTGTTCCCAGCAGGCAAGGAAAGGAGAACCCAGCCTAACAGAAGAACCACCAACATTCCTGAACTCCAATTCACTTCACCCCGGGAAATTCCAAAGGGCATTCCGAACATCCCGTTTACAGAAATACCAAACACGTTTGGTGTCCCTAACGGAGTTCCGGGCGGTGAAATTTCCAAGATTCCGAATTTTGAGTTTTTCTCGAGAGAACCGGAAGCCTTGCCTGTTCCGCCTCCTCCGCCCCCGCCTCCACCGGTTGTTCCAGCGCCGGCTCCGCGAGCCCGTGTGGGCGGTAATGTAATTGCGGCAAACCTAATCTCTCAGGTTAAGCCGGCATATCCGCAACTGGCCAGACAGGCCCGCATTTCGGGCGTGGTTGTGCTTGAGGCGGAAATAAACAAGGAGGGGAGCATTGAAAACCTCAAGGTCATCACGGGCCATCCGCTGCTTATCCAAGCGGCCATTGACGCCGTCAAGCAATGGCGTTACAAACCAACTTTGCTTAACAGCGAACCGGTTGCCGTGGTAACCACAATTACTGTAAATTTTGCGTTCGCCCAATAACTTGAGCTGATGCAAAAAACGCCCCGGTGACCATCGGGGCGTTTTTATTTAATTACAAAAAATTATTCAAAATGCAATAACTTCACCTACCATTTTAATGCGCGCACAACTTCCCAGGCTTTTTTTTGAGTCCCGTCGGCTTTAAGCAGGCCAAAAGTTTGAAATCTTTCGTCAACGCCGGTATTTGAAGGAATGTCGTACAAGCCGAATTGAGTAACGTATTCAGGCTTAACCTCTTTTAAAAGTTCAGGCAATGCGGCATAAAATTGTGACTGAATTTCTTCAGAACCGCCTGCGCCGGAATAAAAAGCAATTTCCGAAATAGCAATTCGTTGGGTGGGCAAGTATTTGCGAATCTCCCCAAAAAAATTCTTCGGTAATTTAGAAGGCGTGGGAGCGCTTAAAATATTTGGGTAGGTGGTAAAGGAAAAAATATCCGAGCTGTCTTTGAATTGGGACAAAATTTCATACTGTTTATCCATACGCATTACATCCCAGGCAAAACTTAAAGTTACCGTTTGGTTTGGGTACTTCTTTTTTACTGCAGCATAAGTTTCTTTACTAAGTGAGACGTAGTCCGAAAATTCCTGTTCATTTTTCTCATGCAACATTAAGTTCACTTCTGTGCCAATGCCCAGCACGTCAGGTTTCCACGCTGCAATTTTTAAAGTTTCATTAATAAAAGCCTGTCTAACCTCGGCGTCAGAAAAATGCCTGCCTTTTAAAGGATCTGGCGGCGCAGCTTCCGCGTGGGACCAACCGGTAAGCGGATCTAAATGGATATGGACTTTAAGTCCTTTCTTTTTCGCCTGGTCTAGCACCTGTTTGGTCAACCCTTGGAGTTCTTGTTCATCCCAGCGCATAAGAACACTGGTATGGTCGCCAATTTCCAAAGCACGCGCAAAATACTCATCAATTTCCTGTTGCTGCATATTTAAAAATGAAGCGGGAAAATTACGCGGCGCAAAATAACTGCCAAATTCCGTGGTGCCGCCTAAGACAGGCGAGGGGCTCACAGGTTCGGGCGAAGGATCTTTTTCTTTGTTGCCACCCAAAACATTAATAATTAATGCCAGCACAAAAAGCCCGGCGAAAAAAATAACAAACCACTTTAAAACTTTTTTTATAAAACCCATACTTTTTATGTTAATTCTCTGGTGGACCTAGGGAGAATCGAACTCCCGCCTCAGCAATGCGAATGCCGCGTCATACCACTTGACTATAGGCCCGTTTAAATCCTAAACATTTTAGCTTATAATGAAGTTAAGGTAAAGACGCTAACAAATGTTTTATTTCTACATTTTAAAATGCAAAGACGGCACACTGTACTGCGGCAGCGCAAAGGATCTTAACGAAAGATTAAAAAAGCACAATGACGGGATTGGTTCTAAATATGTCAGAAGCCGCGGGGGCGGGAGGATTGTTTACAGCGAGAGATTCAAATCTTGGGGCAAAACTTTAAGCCGTGAAGCGAAAGTAAAAAAATTATCTAGATTACAAAAAATTGCTTTAATAAAAACAAAACCCTCCGTTTAGGAGGGTTTTGTTTTTATATACTATGTATCATTTCTATTTTTGCGCCCAAAGATTTTAACCTGGCGACTAAATTTTCATAGCCGCGGTTTATAGAATAAACATTGCGGAGCACAGATGTGCCGCGGGCGGCGAGCATGGCAATTAAAATAATCGCAGCCGGACGCAAAGCCGGCGGACAAATAACTTCCGCGCCCCTAAGTTCTGTTGGCCCTTCCACATACACGCGGTGCGCATCTGCCAAAATAATGTTAGCGCGAAGTTTATTTAATTCCATATAGTAAATTGCGCGGTTTTCGTAAACCCAATCGTGAATAAGTGTGGTGCCTTTGGCCTGCGTGGCCACGGGCACAAAGAAGGGGAGATTGTCTATATTTATTCCGGCGGCAGAAGTAAGCGGGTGAATTTTTTCTTCCAAAGCAGAAAGTTTGGAAGAATAGGTTTTAATATCCACCAAATTAGTTACGCCGTTGTGACTTTTGTATTTTTTTATAATTGAATATTTAAAACCCATCTTTTCTAATTTTAAAAGTTCCAATTCAAGAAAATCTATTGGGCAGCGCTCAATAATAATGGAAGAATTGGTAGTTGCGGCCAAAGACAAAAACAACATAGCCTCAATTGGATCTTCACTCAAATAAAAAACCGCGCGTTTATTAATTTGGGGTTTGCCGTAAATTTTTAAGGTGGATGTGCCAATACCTTCAATTTTCACGCCTAAAACCTGCAGAAAATGGCACAAATCTTGCACCATATAATTTGCGGATGCCAATTTTATTGTAGTGGCGCCGGAAGTTTTGGCTGCTGCCATAAGCGTATTTTCCGTTACTGTGTCACCCATTTCATACAAAACAATTTCTGCCGGTTTCAATTTGGGGGAGCTTACTTGGTAATGGTCGTGGAAAGTTTTAATTTTTACGCCCAATTTTTCTAAAGCAAATAAATGAGGCCTGACAGTTCGCTCGCCCAACTTGCAGCCGCCGGCCAAAGGTAAGCGAAAATTGCTCAAAATATGAGCAAGCGGCCCTAAGAGCATAAGCACGCTTCGGGTTTTAACCGCAGCTTCTTTATCTATATTGTTTAAATTAATTTTCCTACCCGGCACTACCTCCACGTCGCTGCCTTGCCACTTTACGTTTACGCCAATGCTGCTTAAAACCTCAATGACTCTATGAACTTCCTCTATTTTAGGCACATTTTTTAAAACCGTTTTACCTTCATTTAGCAAAGTGGCGCAGAGTAAGGCCACAGCCGCATTCTTTGAGGTGTTTATTGAAACTTTACCGGAAAGTTTATGCCCGCCCTCAATTTTAAAGTTAACCGACTTGTCGGCCAGAGTAATAATTTCCTGGTTTAACACCGAACTTATTTTAGCCAGCATTTCCGTGGTTAAGTTCTGCTGGCCTTTTTCCATTCTGGCTACGGCCGACTGGCTGGTCTTTAAGGCTTTGGCAAAACCGCTTTGGGTAAAACCCTTTTGTTCCCTGACTTCTGCAATAAACTGTCCGATTTTTTGCTGGTCTTTCATAACATGATATATAGTGATTGTATTTTAACAGATAATTGGCAGTTTTGCAACTATTTATATCACATATGACAAAACCGCCCTTGGGGCGGCTCGTTTTCCCCATTAATATTTCTACTTAGATAAACTCGAAGCCATGCTATAAATTTTCTCAAATGCTGACTCTAACAGTTCATCTGGAGTTATATCGGGATTGGCTTGAATTTGGGCCACAATATGCTCAGTAATTCCGCCCTTAGTCTGCATCAATTTTAGCATCTCCTCAGGATTTCCAGGCGGGCAAAGATCTTCAGCTTCTTCGGGCTTTATTCCTAAAAGAGGACTTATTGCTTCCAAATGCCGGTCCGGTTCTTTAATAGTTTTGAGCTTCTTCATCAATAGAGTGACAAACATATAGCTCATAGTAGCAGTAAACTCGTCTACCTGCTTATCAGTTTCGACCGACAAAGTCGGATGAACCGTTAGACCCCCAAAAAATCTTTCGAAATTTTCTTTCGAAAAATCGGGAGTAGCAACTGCTGCTGAAATTTTCCACCACGGGTCCGCCATGCCTCTTGCTGCGGGACGCCCGGTAATTTCATGGATGGAACTTAAAGGATAGAACCCCGCAAAAGAAACAATTTGAGCATCTTTTTTTAAAACAGGGGTAATTTCTCTCAATAACTGCTCAGTGTTATTTGGTTGTACTGATACTACAATCAAATCAGAATTTTCAACGACCTCTCGATTATGTAGTTTATCTACGGTGGCCAGCGTATTAAACTTTTTTTCACTGCCTGCAAGCAAACGGTCTTTTAACGCGCCCCCAAACTTTCCTTGCGCTCCAAGAATCGCGAGTATAGGAAGCTGTGGTTCAAACTCTTTACTAAAATGCAAACCGGATTTTTCCATACTATCTGACATCGCAGCTAGAAATGAAATATTTTTGCAAAAAAATTATCTACCACGTGCGAACTCTTGTTTGCATAATACAGCCCTAAAAGAGCGACTAAGTATACAACATTTAAAATTACCACCTTAATTAAATCCACTTTAATTATGTTGTATTCAGCTTGGTGTTGGGAAGCTGCAGGCTGGCCGGCCGATGTTTGGAACATTTGGCCAAAGTGTTTTTTGTGCTTTTTCGACATAAATAAATATACAAATTAACAAATGTACAAATGAAACCAATAACAACAAATTGGTGACTATCAGTTTCATTTGTACATCAGTATATTTGTATCATAATTACCATTTGAAAGCAACTGCCTTCGGGTGCTACAATGGTTTAGCTACACGCCGCCGTTAAATTATTTTTTCATCCAAAAAGATGCATAATTTTGGGGCAATTATACTTTTTATAGTAAAATTAAGACCAATTAATTTAATAAGATGCAGGGTAATATTCAAAATTTAAGCCTAATTTTAAGTATTTTGGCGGTTTTGTTAGGCGCTTACTGTTTCTGGCAAATCCGCTCGCTTTCCAAGCTGCGCTCCATTTTTTTTGGGGGGAGCAAGGGCATAGATTTAGAAGAAGTAATTTATTCCCTGGGCAGTGAAATAAAAGACAGCCGTCAGCATTTGGATTTGTTGCAAACCACGCTTAGCCAGTTAAAGTCGGACTTCGGGTTTGCTGTCCAAAAGGTTGGCCTAATCCGGTTTAATCCTTTTAATGACGGCGGCGGCAATTTTAGTTTCGCGCTAGCCCTGCTCGACGCGCACAACACCGGGGTTATAATTACTTCTATGTACGGACGGGAGCAAAACCGCGTATATACCAAAAAAATTGTGGAGGGCGAATGTGAAAACCAGCTCACGGACGAAGAGATACAGGCCATAGAACTGGCAAATTCCAAATTTCAAGAACCAAAACTCAAACAAAAATAAAAATCCAAATTTTAAAACTTACATTTGTTTGGTACTTGTAATTTGGTCCTTGGTACTTTTATAAACCCCTCGTGGGAAATTTTAAAAACAATTTACTATTATTTAGATAGTCTTAACTATCGGAAATACCCATCTTATGGAAAAAATGTTAGACAGTGACCTTAACGCCCCGGCCGAAACTGTAGTCGGCCCCAGTGTAAAAATCCAGGGCGATTTAAACAGCGAAGGCAACATAAAAATTGAAGGCATGGTAAACGGCAAGGTTAAAACCAGCCAAAGCGTATTTATAGTTCCCGGCGCTAAAATTACGGCCGACGTTTTGGCAGGCAATGCGGTAATTGGCGGTGAAATACTGGGCAACATAAAAATTTCCGGCCATTTGGTGCTGCAGGGCACTGCAAAAATTTCCGGTGATATTACCTGCAGTGTGCTAAGGGTAGAGGACGGCGCGCAATTTTCCGGCAAATGCACTATGGGTAACGGAGGCACTGCGCCGGTTAGCAACGGCACAGGCAAAAGAAAACCCGAGCTGGAACCGGAAGAATAAATTCTTTACGGAGTACGGATGAATACGGATTTACGGAATAAATCGTATCCGTATATCCGTAAATTTTCGTAATCCGTAAAGTTATGCATTACTACATAATTGACCAAGGCAATTTGCCTGTTGAAAAATTTGAAAAGCTACAGACCGAACTTTCAGGCCTGCTGGCTGAATTTAAAATTTCAGGCGAAATTGCGCGTGTCACTCCGCTGCGTACTGTTGCTGAACTCGTAGACACAGCCAGCCAAAGAGGCGCCAAAACTTTAATAGCCTGCGGCAGTGACGACACTTTTAATTTAATGCTAGCTGCGCTTAAAGGACGCGATTTCACTTTAGGTTTTATTCCCTTTGACGACAACTCCACTCTGGCAAAAATTTTAGGCATCAGTGATGTTTTTGTCGGCATTAAAACCATTGCCGGAAGGCGCGTTGAAAAAATTGACCTGGCAAAAATTTCCGGCAACTATTTTATTAGCTTTTTAGAATTTGGCGTTATGTCGCAGCAGCTTAAAGACGCTTCCACCTGGCAAATTTTAAAGCTGCTCTCTACGGAAGCTAAGGCTTTCCAAATTCGCATAGACGATTCTTACAATGTGACCATTAGCGGACTTGGGGGGCTTGTTGCCAACATCCGTCTGACTTCCGACCGAAATGAAAAAATTGCCAACCCCACGGACGGCAACTTAGATTTAATAATTATTGAACGCTTGGGTAAAATGCAAATACTAACCCACAAACAGGATATTGCCGAAGGAAGCTTAGAAAAACTTCCTAAGACTACAATTATAAAATGCAAAAAAATTGAATTCCTTGAACCCCGTGGCCTGCCGTTAACCATGCTCGGCAGAGTTGTGGCAAAATTTCCGTCCGTAGTTGAAATTATCCCGCAAAGGCTTAGGCTGATAGTTGGAAAAAACCGAACATTTTAACTACTCAAAACAATTTTCAAGCAGGCTCACACGCCTGCTTTTTGCTTGATTTTATTAGGGTTTTCTGGTAAGGTAAATAAGTTAAATAGCTTTCAACCTAATTTATTCTCTCCAATGCCTGGAGAGATGTCTCAAACTTCAGTTTGAGACAGAGAGGTTAGTCCCAAGGTTAACCTCTCCCCCGACCCCTCTCCAGGAATTGGAGAGGGGAAATCAATAAGGAAAAACTAACTTGAACCTATCTTCTCTATCTTCACAGCTAAATATGTCCATCCAGGACCTTCGCCAAAAAGCCAAGGAGAAGGGTTATTTTATTTCGCCCAAAGCCAACAAAGTAGACAACTATGTAGCCAGAAAACTTATGGAGGCATTTGGCCAGCCGGTTAAAACGGCTGACGCGGGTCCAAAAGAAATTAAAAAAATAAAATTACCGGCGTTTATTAAAGTCCGAGATTTTGCCGATGTTTTAAAATTGCCGGTGACTAAAGTCATTACTGTTCTAATCCAAAACGGCGTTATGGCTACAATTAACGAAGAGGTGGATTTTGACACTGCCTCCATTGTCGCCAGCGATTTGGGCTTTGAAGTTTCCAGCGAAGTAGATACAGCCATAGCCGAGTTTGGCATTGGCTTTTTGCAGGAAGTTTTAAAAGCAGAAAAAGAAGAAAACCTTAAACTCCGCCCGCCCATTGTGGCAATTATGGGACACGTTGACCACGGAAAAACCACGCTGCTTGATACCATCCGCAAAGCCAAAGTTGCCGAAGGCGAGTCCGGCGGCATTACCCAGCACATTGGCGCTTACACTGTTAAGAAAAACGGCAAAATGGTCACCTTTTTAGACACGCCCGGCCACGAAGCTTTTACTGAAATGCGCGCACGCGGGGCTAATGTTACAGATATGATAGTGCTTGTAGTTGCAGCTGACGACGGCATACGCCCGCAAACCGTGGAAGTTATAAACCGCGCAAAGTTTACCAACACGCCAATGATTGTGGCAATAAACAAGATTGATAAACCCGAGGCTAATGTAATGAAAGTTAAACAGGAATTAGCCGGTCAAGGCGTGCTTACCGAAGAGTGGGGCGGCAAAACTGTTGCAGTAGAAATTTCCGCCAAACAAAACATTGGCATAGACAATTTGCTAGAAATGATCCTTTTAACTGCGGAAGTGGAAAATTTCCGCGCCAATCCACATGGCAAAACCGTGGGTACTATTATTGAAAGCAAAGTCACCCAGGGAAAAGGTGCAACAGCCACAGTTATTGTCCAAAATGGCAGTCTTAAAGTCGGCGACATTATTGCGGCCGGGGCGGTTTTCGGGCGCATCCGAAGTCTGGAAGATGAAACCGGAAAAAAATTAAAAGAAGCCATGCCTTCCACGCCGGCGCAAATTTCAGGACTTTCCGAAGTCCCGCAAGCCGGAGATATTTTGCAAACCACAGCAGATTTAGATACTGCCAAACAAATTGCTATGAGCGTGCAAAAGAAAAACCGCAGCCATAGTCTGTCCAGCAAGCAGGCAATTGTAGGCGACATTAAAAATAAGACTTTAAACTTAATTGTAAAAACAGATGTTGCGGGATCGCTAGAAGCCATTAAACAGTCTATTGGCAAACTCAAAAACGACGAAGTTAAAATTTCTATCTTGGCTGAAGGCGTGGGTGAAATAAACGAGAGCGATGTGTTGCTTGCTTCCAGCTCGAATGCAACCATAATTGGTTTCCACACCAAAGTTAACCCCAAAGCCATAAATTTAGCCAAGCAAAAAAAGGTTGTGGTGGACTCTTACGAAGTTATTTACGAACTGGTGGAAGACATAACCTCGGCGGTTATAAAAATGTTCACGCCGGAACTGGAAAAAGTTGCCTTTGGCACAGCAAAAGTCCTGGCAATTTTTAGAACAGAAAAAGGTTTAATGATTGTCGGCGGAAGAGTGGAACAAGGGGAGTTAAAAAAGAACAGCAAGATTATGGTTTTCCGTGAGGGAGCCGAACTCGGCCGCGCGGAAATAACCGAGCTGCAGCAAAGCAAAGTCGCCGCCCGCTCCATTGGCAAAGGTGAAGAATTTGGGATCAAACTCAAAACCCCTGTCAAAATTTTGGAAGGGGATGTCCTGGAAAGTTTTGAGGAAAAAATCAAACAGAAAACGTTAAGCACCTAAAAAACCTCTCCATCTGGAGAGGTTTTTTAATCACCCTTGATAAAAACTAAAAATTTGGCTATACTGGTTAGCTGTTATAATTAAAAAGTAATTCATTACTTTTTATCCCCGCGGAGGCGGGGATCCAAATAATAGATTCCGGATAAATTTTCTAACCTCATTTTTAACCTCTCTGTCCCTTCGGGACATCTCTCCATGAATTGGAGAGAATAATAAAGATTAAAATCTATGAAACCTGTAAAAAAAGACACCAATAGAATTGCCAAGGTTAACTCCCTTATCCAGCATGAATTAGGGCCGATTTTGCTTGAATTTTTAGGGGAATTTAATGCCTTAGTTACTATTACAAAAGTTGATACTTCCAAAGATATGAAATGGGCAAAAATATGGATTTCTATTGTACCTACAGGCCTGCAGCCTGAGCCACAAATTGAAAAGCCCTCGGGAAAAAAAGAAAAAGAATTTTCCGTTTTGGACAAAAAAATCCTGGATTTTTTAGCCAAAAATATTTACGACATCCAGGGCGAAGTTAACAAACATTTCCACACCAAAATAATTCCGCGGATTAGTTTTCATTTAGACGTCTCACCGCGCTACGCTCAGCATATAGATGAATTGATTAAAACAATTCATGAAGAACCAAACACCAAATTATAAGAACCAAACAAGGATTAAATTTAAAATTTTAATATTAAAATTTGTTTGGTACTTGGATCTTGAATTTTGAAATTTATTTTAAAGATGGAACAGAATTTTAAAAAAGCTAAATCACTGATTGACGACTCCTACCGAATTCTGCTGACCATGCACGAACGCATGGACGGGGACGACGGAGGAGCGCTTTTAGCTATGGGCCACCATTTGGAAAAAATGGGCAAGGTCGTAACTTATGCCATCAAGAAAGGCGTTCCGCCAGCTTTGGCTTTTTTACCCGGCTCGGAGAAAATTGCGGATGACATAGACCACCACAACTTTGATTTGCTCATAACTTTCGGTTGCTCCACTCTCGACAGATGCGGCAGCGCTAAAATCTTAAACCTTTCCGCCCAAGGCGGATCCGCCTCCGGCGGAAAATCGGGAACTTCAATCATAAATATTGACCACCACCCTGACAACAGCCATTTTGGAAATGTAAACGTAGTAGACCACACTAAATCTTCGGTCGCTGAACTAATTTACGATTTTTTTATGTTCCATAACTGGCCAATAACTAAAGAAGTAGCCACCTGTTTACTCACCGGCATTATTACTGACACCGGCAGTTTTATGCATTCCAACACCCAAAGTTCCACACTTAAAACCGCCGCAGAGCTTATGAAAAAAGGCGCGCACGTAAGTAAAATTATAAAGCACACTTACAAAAGCAAATCGCTTTCGGTGCTTAAAGCCTGGGGCAGGGCTTTGGAAAATTCTTTTTACGACGAAAAAAATAAAATTATTTATTCTGTAATGACGGAAACAGATTTACAGGAATTTGAAAAATTACCCCTGGCTGCTTTTGAAGGTTTTGCCGAAACCTTAAACACCGTGCCCGAAGCTAAGCTTGCCATGTTTTTAAGGCAGGACGGACCAATTATAAAAGGCAGTTTGAGAAGTGATATTTTCAAAGATGTGGACGTCAGTAAAATTGCCCACATTTTTGGCGGCGGGGGACATAAGCTGGCATCCGGATTTTCCGTGGCCGGGAAATTAATGAAGGACGAGAGTGGCAAATGGAGAGTCATTTAGCCACTCTTCTACTAAATACGAAAGTGCCTAAATACTAAATTAAAAGGCTTCCCTGCGGAGCCTTTTCGTATTTTAGATTATTTAGTATTTAGTAGATTCATCTCTTGCCTTCTTAAGCGCTTCTGCTGACCAAACCAAACTTTTTAAAAGCCCGTCAACTTTCTTATTATAAGATTCGTCCAAAAGTTTACCCTCGGCATCAAAAATATTTTCTATTTTTCCAAACATTACAGTTTCTCTTATTGCAAACATCTTAAAAGCTTCAATTACCGGGCGAATATTTTCTATTGCCCTGGCCCCTCCTAAAATTCCGGTTGAAACCCCGGCGAGCCCCACTACTTTATGCTCATATTCCGGAAACAGCCAGTCCAGCGCATTCTTTAACACCCCAGAATAACCGTGGTTGTATTCGGGAACCACTAAAACAAAAGCGTCCGCCGCATCGGCTATTTTACTCCACTTACGCACATTTTCGTTGGGATATTGTCTCTCATAATCCGAAGGCTCTTTTGGAGTATCTATAAATGGCAAGGGCAACTCTGTAAAATCAACCAATTGGGATGTATGCCCTAAGGCTTTAATTTTTTCAACTAAAAACCTAGCCGGCTTTTCACTATGCCTGCCTTCGCGTACACTGCCTAAAATTACGGGGATGTTTAACATTAATTATTTTCCCAACAACTTCGTGGTTAATTTTTTTATCAAAACTTTTTCTGTCTCAGGTGTAGGATAGACCCTGCTTTGATCAATGGCGTTGGCAACGGGGAAATAAAATTCAAAAAGCTCCTTGGCGGAATCTTCTTCAAGTTTCCTGTGATCGACGTCAGCACTGAATAATACTTTTTTTACTTCTCCGTCTTGAGTTGTTGAGTACTTGGTTAGTCTTACCAAAACCGGAGAGCTGTCTATTTCAACCTCGCCGGCAATTTCTTCCATTTTTTGCCTATGGTCGCCGGGCAAACTCGAGTTGACTTTAACCTCGTCAACTATCAGTTTTAGTTTCGACTTTTCCAACATCTTTTGCTGTTCGACGGATAAGGCATTGTACATTGCTTCCCTTACCTCCGAAGCTGCTTGTTGGTAAACAGGCATATTTGCTTCTGAAATATCACTAAGACCTTTTTCGTCCTTCGGCTCACCCGCGGCCCTAAAGCCTTGGTCTAACTTATTTTCTTGCATATAATAATTCTTTATTAATTTTGGTGCCCAGGACAGGACTCGAACCTGCACGGGATTGCTCCCGCTACCACCTCAAGGTAGTGCGTATACCAATTCCGCCACCTGGGCTTATTTTTTAAATTTGTCTACCAATTATACCGAAAACGATCTTTTTTTTCAATAGTCCTTGTCATTGCGAGTGCAGCCGAAGCAATCTAATCCAAGCAATAAAAGATTGCCACGTCGGCCGTCCGCCTTAGGCGGACTGGCCTCCTCGCAATGACAAATTAATGGCTATAAACCTTCCCGGCAATAATGGTGTATTTCACCCTTCCCGGAAAAGCCATGCCTTCAAATGGCGACCAAGCGCATTTGGTTTTTAATTTGTCGGCGGTGATCGTAATTGGTTCGTTGGGATTGATTACTGTAAGGGATCCAATATAACCTTTTTCAATTTTCCCAAAACCTTTACCGCATAGCGGCGGTAAAAATTCATTTACAAATTTTCCCGGATTATAAGCACAAACGCGCGCAATATCTTGAGGCATAAAAGCGTGCTCCTGCATAAGCCAAGTCGTAAAAGACCCGTAAGTGTCCAAATGCGGCACACCCGAAATGCCTTTTAGCTTTTCTTCGCGCGTATGTGGTGCGTGGTCAGTGGCTAAATAATCTATATCGCCACGCTTTAAAGCCGCTATCATTTCCAGACGATCCTCTTTGTTCCTAAGCGGGGGATTCATTTGCAGCAACTTATGATTCCCATCATTTAACATTGAGTCGTCAAAATACAAATGGTGGGGCGTTACTTCACAAGTAACTTTTACGCCTCTTTTTTTTGCTTCGACGATCTTAGGCAAACCTTCTTTGGTAGAATAGTGGCAAAGCTTGCCTACAAGATTATATTTTTCTATCAAATGCAGTGCAAAATCCGTAGCTGTAATTTCAGCGGCAGCCGGCCTTTGCTGTTCGTGCGTTGGCGCTGATTTATTAGCTTCCAAAATTTCCGGATCCTCACAATGGAAACTTACATTTTGACCGGCGTACTTAGAAATAACTTTTTCAAGTTCTGCGGATGACGAAAAAAATAAATCTCCCACAGACGGGCCCATATAAACTTTGTATGGCACTTTTTTCTTTAAAGGATTGGTATTAGGGCCAATTCCGGCATACAAAATTATGTGCACTTTAGATTCACTACCAAGCTTGGCCTTTTCTACGTATTTTTTATCATCCGTCGGCGCAACCGGATTGTTAGGCATATCGGCAAAAAATGTAACACCGCCTGAAACTGCTGCCTCCGATGCGCTTTTAAAATCTTCTTTGTAATTTTGCGTGCCACTAGCATCTTGCCTGGCGTGCACGTGGATGTCGCCAAAACCCGGGAAAATAAGTTCATTATTTAAAACTAAATCCGCCGCGCCAGTAGCCGGACCAACGCTCTCAATTAAACCAGTTTCGCTGTTAATTTCGACTCTCGCAACCGATTCAGAATCGTGGTTTATAATTTTTCCTTCGATTGAAAACATTTTCATAAAATTATGTGTCATTCCGCCTGCCTGCGGTAGGCAGGGAAAATTTACATTGTTATTAAATTTATCCGGAATCTATTTAATTGGATTCCCGCCTTCGCGGGAATGACAAAAGATTAAGCATCCTTTCCTACGGCTTCCGAAATATTTTTAAACCCGTCTCTTTTTAACAATTCAACCAAACCCTGATTAATTTTCTTAACCAATCCTGGGCCTTCGTAAATAAGTCCAGTATAAAGCTGGACTAATGATGCCCCGGCTTTTATTTTTTCGTAAGCAGCCTCTGCACTATCAACACCGCCAAGACCAATTATACATGGTCGTTTAAGCTGTTTGTACGCGTGCCTAATTAAATTCGTAGATTTTTCCCTAATTGGCTGCCCCGAAAGCCCGCCTCTGCCTATTTGCGCGACTACCGAAGCATTGGTATTCAAATTTTCTCTGGCTGTTGAAGTATTTGTTAAAATATAACCGTCGATTTTTTTACCCTCACAGATTTCCAAAATTTTATCTAATTTTTCCAAACTTAAATCGGGTGAAATTTTTACTAAAATTGGCTTCTGTAAATTCAAAGCCATCTTCGCTCTAATAATTTCGTCAAGCAGAACGTTTAAACTTTCCGGCTCTTCAAAAGTCTTACCTTCGGCAGTGTTGGGGCAACTGATGTTTATTACACTTATATCGGCATGCGGGGACAACTTCCTAAAACAGGTAACAAAATCTTCCACTGCTTTTTCTCCAACTATTCGAGGGTCGGGGGTTTTAACCAAGCTAACAAAAACAGGGCTTCCAAATTTACGGTCCTTCAATAAAGCAGCAATAAAATCAGCGCCCTTGTTATTTTGACCTAAGCGATTAATTATAGCCTTGTCTTTTGGCAGGCGGAATAAGCGGGGTCTTGGGTTGCCGGAATGGGGAAGCGCTGAAACATCGCCTACCTGCATATGGCTAAAACCTAAAGCCGGTAACAAATTTAAAAGTTTACCTGCCTTATCAAAACCGGCAGAAGTGCCTAAGGAATTTTTAAACTTAATGCCAAAAACTTCACTCTCAAGCGTTGGATGCTCAAAATTGAAAAATGACTTAATTAGATGCTGTGCTCCTATTGATGATAAAAAAACACCCAAAGCCAACATTTGGTTATGGGTCGTCTCGGCGTCAAACTTAAATAATAAAGGGCGGATTAATTTATACATAGTTTTTATCCATTCCCGCGAAAGCGGGAATCTATTAACTGGATTCCCGCCTACGCGGGGATGGAATGGCTAACGATATTTATTTATCTCATCTCTAAGCTTCTTAGCTTCTTCTTTAGGATTTTCTGCAAAAATAATTCCCCGGGAGGAGTTGATGATCATTCCCAATTTTTTACTATTAAGTCCGGCCTTAACCGCAGCTTCAACATCGCCGCCTTGCACGCCAAGTCCTGGCACTAAAAATGTCATATCGCCGACAAGCGATCTAATTATTTGCATCTCCTCTGGGTAAGTTGCACCCACCACCAACATACAGTTGTTATTTTTATTCCATTCTTTGCTGACTCTTTCCGCAACAACCTGCCAAACTTTTTTACCGCCGGATTCTAAATCTTGCAATTCGCCTGCACCGGGATTAGACGTCCGGCAAAGAATAATCGAGCCTTTATCAGCCCGGTCTAAAAAGGGCTTTAAAGCTTCCTTACCCAGGTACGGATGCAAGGTTACGGCGTCAAACCCGAAATAATCAAAAATTGAGAACACATAACCGTTATTCGTATTACCAATGTCCGCGCGCTTGGCATCACAAATCGTAAAAATATCCGGCTGCTTCTCCCGCAAATAATCCATAGTTAACTTTAACTCCGAAAGTCCCTTATCCCCGCGGGCTTCGTAAAAAGCTGAATTTGGTTTAAAAGCCGCTGCGAATTCCGCAGTCTCATCAATTATCCATTTGTTAAATTCAAACTGCGGGAATTCCATTGCCTTAAATTTCTCCGGCAATTTTGAAAAATCGGGATCAAGCCCCACGCAAACCAAAGAGTTTATTTTTTCCGCGCGCTGGTTGTATTTGTCAATTGGGTTCATATAAGGCCCTTTGCTTGTAAATATTTCTTACCGTGGCCAACCTTAACATTAATTGGTATCCCCGAAGCGCACAAAGGACAATCTTTCTCTTCATAAGTTTCAGCCGGAATCTCACACAAAGCGTTAAAATGAAAGCCTAAGGTTTGGGAGGTTATCTCCTTAGGCACACGGTTAACTATAACGCTAAGCCCCTGGATATGTCCGCCAAATTCTTTTACTGCGTCTATCATTTTGTGTATAGACAGTCCTGTGGCAATTGTGTCCTCAATAATTAGGACCTTTTTCCCTTTAATCAACTCATCATAGCCGCGCTTGAAAACCAAAGGGCCTTCGTCGGTCTTGTCCGCATAAACACTCAATACTTCTTTACCCTGCATTTTAGAAAGATGTTGTGCGGTTAAATGGCCTAAAATTACAGCACCAACTACCGGAGCGGCGACAACCTCAACATCCAAATCTTTATTTGTCTGGGCCAAAAGTTTAGCTATTTCTTCTGTTTCGCTCGGATGGGTGAGCAGCCTGTCTTTATTTACATAAATAGACATATGCCTGCCCGATGTCCCGACAAAATGGCTATCCGTAAGCACCGCCTCGGTTTTTTTTAAAATTTCTAAAATATTGCTCATATTTATTGTCATTCCGGAAAATTTTTGTTGACATAAAATTTATCCGGAATCTATTTTCTGGATCCCGGATCAAGTCCGGGATGACACAAATTGATTAAAATAATTTAAGGTTACTATCCACAGCGTCCAATAATTTTTGCTTTATGGAAACTTTGGCGTGTTCGTTTAATATGGTATCTGTGGAATAAATACAGTCCGTGAATTTTTTTATTTTGTCTATGCAATTGTACAAAAAGAGGCCGTGGGTGGCAGCGCAGCAAACTTTTTTCGCGCCGGCTTCGGTTAATTTTTCCAAAGCGCGAAGCATAGTGCCCCCCGTGCTAATCATATCGTCTAAAATTAAAACATTTTTGTCTTTTACGTCGAACTCACCTTCCATTTCACCTATTTCGCGGTAATGGATTTTGTCCCCTTCGTATTCCTTGCGCACTTTTTTGTAAGACTGCCCGCCGTGTTCTGCAACTAAATAATTCGCGCCCATATCCGGAGAAATTACTTCAAAACTTTCACCTCCAAAGCTGTCATTTTTGGCGTAAGCTGCCAGCTCCCTGCCCAAAGAAATATTTTCTATTTGTAGTTCCCCAAATTTGGCCGGGCCTTCCTTGTTTAAAAAATGGCAGTCAAAAGTAATTAACTTGTCGCAGCCGGCACGCGAGAGTAAATTACAAACTACGAATGCGCTGGCCACTTCGCCATTTAACTTTTTTTTATCCTGCCTTGAATAAGGCAGGTAGGGAGAGACCACGGTAATTTTTTGCGCGCCAATTTCCCGCAAAGAATCCAAAATTAAAAGCAGAGTCACCAACGAGGTGTTCTGCTTTGGATATAATCTATGAAAAACAATTACTTCACGACCCTGGCATTGCTCAATAGAGTTGATTTTAACGTGGCTGTCACCATCCGGGAATTTGCCAATTTCAATATTTGGTTCAAAAATATCGGCAAAATTGGGGGAAACAAGATGCACGGATTGAGGCATAGAGTAATTGACAAGAATGACATGATTGAACAAGATTGACAAGATTAAGTAAAATCGTGTTCAATCATTCCTGCCTGCCGGCAGGCAGGTAAATCTTTTAAATCCTGTCAATCAATTCTGGCTGTATCATAACAAAAATTCAAGGATTATGCTACTATTTACTCTACGGATTACGGATACTCGCGGAAATACGGAAGTTGAAATTCAGTAAATCCGTATAAGGTTCCGTACTCCGTAGAATCATGAAAAAATTCCAAAGAAAAGTTGAAAACTTCATCTGCAGGCATTGCAAAACCAGCGTAAAAGGGGATGGCTACACCAACCATTGCCCCAAATGCTTATGGAGCAGGCATGTAGATGTAAACCCGGGCGACCGACAGGAAAAATGCGGGGGGATGATGGAACCCGTGGGCCTGGAAATCAAAAAAACTTCTTACATTTTAACGCATAAATGCGAAAAGTGCGGAGCCGAAAGAAGGAACCATACAGTGGAAAGTGATAATATAGATGCACTTACAAAGCTGTCTGAAACTCTTGCAAAAAAGGCACTATTTTGATATAGTATCCAGGCAAGTTATTCTCGGTCTGGCTTCAGTTACAATTTAAACTTGAGCAATGCTACAAAATAGCAGGTTTAAATTGAGAGGAACATTTTACGGAGCAGCTGAAATTTTGATGCAGTCAAAATTTAACGCGCGGAGAAAAGTGCGACGAGGACGATTAGCTCAGTTGGTTAGAGCGCCTCGTTTACACCGAGGAGGCCAAAGGTTCGAATCCTTTATCGTCCACCATGAACCATTCGCTCCGCTCAGGTTCATGGCACGCCATAAGCGTGACATGGAAAATAGAGCGAGTGTTCATGCCCTGACACCCGAACGAAGCGAGTGGTTCAGGGCACGGGTCAACCACCTCTCATTACGTTCAAGGTGCTGCCCCTTATCCCAAAAATGCCTCCGGCATTTTCGGGAACCCTCAATGAAATCCAAACCGCAAAAACGAGTAGCGCAGCTCCGACGTTTCAGTCGGAGCGAGCACGCGTTTTTGTGGAAGAGGAGTTCGTGATGGAGAGCGAGAATCCCGATATTAATCGGGATGAAAGCTCGGAAACACGAACGACTAGCCTCGGTAGCTCATTGGTAGAGCGCTGCCCTGAAGAGGCAGGCGTAGTCAGTTCGATTCTGACCCGAGGCACCATCGGCCCATTTATCCTTACGGCTTACGTGTGCAAAAAAATATTTTGCCCACTTCAGCCTTCAGGATAATGTGCCTCTTTCCCAAAAATGCTAATAGCATTTTTGGGAACCCTCAATGAAATCCAAACCGCAAAAACGAGTAGCGCAGCTCCGACGTTTCAGTCGGAGCGAGCACGCGTTTTTGTGGAAGAGGAACAACTGCGGAGGGCGAGAGTCCCGATTGAAGATCGGGACGAAAGCCCGGAGCAAGTTGTGACGCGGCTATGGTTCAATGGTAGAACTTCTCCTTGCCATGGAGAGGATAGGGGTTCGATTCCCCTTAGCCGCTCCAAAAGAAAACGCCTCACCCCTTGTGGGTGGGGCGGTTTCTTTTTTAAGAAGGCACGAGGGGAATCGAACGGGTTGAAGTGAGGCCAGACCGCTTCAGCAGAAGCGGTAGCAGCCGAGCGATCGGGAATGCGAGCTGGCGCAGCATTCCCGCAACCCCGGGCTACGAGCGAGCCTGCAGGCGAGCGAGGACGAAATTCCCCTTAGCCGCTCCAAAGAAAAAACTATCACTTTATGTGGTAGTTTTTTCTTTGGTTAGGATAAGCTTGGGACCTTTTCCCTCGAGCGCAGCGAGACCCCGACCTTCTCGTCGGGGTTAGCCGATCCTTAAAACCCAAAAAGCAAAGTCGAAGGACCCACAAAAAGAGTTTGACTAAGGATGATTTTTTATATAAATTTAGCCAAAAGGAGGAGTTTACAAATGCTCATAATTTTCTTTTTGGCGTTTTTAATAGGTGCGGTTTTAGGGGTTGCCCTTGGGTATTTTTTGAACTTAGCTTTGGTAATCGTAGTTGGCGCGCTTTCGCTTGCAATTTTTATCCAAAGCTTAAGAGGCAAAAGCGGTTCTGAAGGCAGCTGGGTTTACGGCGTAATTGGCTGCGGGGCGCTCGGTTTATGTTTTTCCATGGTTACAACCGCGGCTGTGGTTAGGCGTCAAGCTGTCACAAGCGTCATAAGCAGCGCCGGCGAATCTACGAAAGGGTTCTTGTAGAAATATGTGCTTAGGTAAAGCTTTGCAAAATTGGCGGAAGCAATTCCGCCATTTTTTACTAATATTGGCTTTTTAAAAGATTTGCGGTAAAATATAGGTAATTCAAATTTTAAGAAACAAAAATATATGGTAAACCAACAATTAATAGACTACATTAAACACGAACAACAACAGGGCAAAAGCCGCGAAGATATTGTTTCGGCTTTGCATAGTCAGGGCTGGCAGCAAGCAGACATTGACCAGGGCTTTGCCTCGGCAGCGTCAGGAGCCCCCGCCACACCCATGCCCATGGGTCAGGCGCTTCCCAAGGCCAAGCAAATATTTAGTGATTCCTGGAGAATTTACAAAAGCCATTTTAAAACCTTAATCATACTAAGCGCCATACCCACCATCTCTTTTGCAATCGTTGGCTTGATGTTTGCCGGCGGAGCCGTAGCAGGGACAGCGCTCAAGCTTAACATTCAGGCTTTGGGAATATTAGGTTTGCTAGTTGCCCTGGTTGCAATAATTTTTTTAATTTACCTTAGCATTTGGTCAGCTGTCGCTCTTCTATTTGCTGTTAAAGACCCGGCCGAAAGCCTTTCCTGGATAGAAGCTTACAAAAGATCGAAACCCAAAGTAAACGAGTTCTTTTCCACTAATTTACTTTCAGGCCTGGCGACCATTGGAGGGTTCCTATTGTTAATAATTCCTGGAATTATTTTTGCCCTCTGGTTTAGCCAGTCTTCCTATGTTGTAGTTGAGGAAAATTTGCAAAATTCCGCGGCCTTAAAAAGAAGCAAGTACTATATAACAGGCAGGCTTGGCGAAGTATTCGGCAAGTTCTTCTTTATAGGCATAATTACTCTGGCGGTTTATATTGCTGTTGGCCTCATTATTTCACCGTTTGGGAGTAAGGAGGGCAATCCTGCAAGTTTTGTCACAAACATTATATCTATACTTTGGACTCCTCTGACCGTTGTTTACGGGTACCAATTATACAAACATCTAAAAGCAACCAGGCCCTAAAACTGCTTATTTAAGCACCTTAAAAACCCCTTAAAATAAGGGGTTTTTAAATTCCCCAAAACGGCCAAACCTTAGAATGAAATTATGTTTTTACTCATATTTAAGCCAAAAAGCAGCAAAAAGGTCTTGAAAAAGGGCTAAAAAAAGAGTATACTTAGGTGTAAAAGTGCTAACAAGCGCTTTTTCAATTTCCTTAACAACTTAATGCCTTTTAGGGGCCCCCGAATTTTCACTCGAAAATTTGGGGAAAGGGACAACATTCCGAACGTTGTGAGTACGATTTTAATCGGGACGAACAGAGTGAGGAATCGTTGGCCCGCAGAAAGGAGTTTGATTCAAAAAATGAAAACTCTAATCAGCCTAAAGTCAGCCGTTTCTAAAAGCTTTAACTTAAATGTTATTGCCTTGCTCTTGCTGATCCCGGTAATTTTTCCGGAATTAGCATTGGCTTCTGAACTTGCCACTTTAGGTTCACAGGGTCAAATTTTTGAAATCAAAATTACTGGTTCAACGGTGTTGGATCAGTCTCCAAAACAAAACGACAACAATTCTTTAACAATGAAAGAGCTTGAGGACAACGACCCGTTGGTTGTTGCCTTAAGACAATATCTTGAAAAGTTAGGTTCACCTTTAAGCATTTACGCCGCAGATATAGTTAAGCAGCCGCAATGGCAAAGAGCTTTGGCTATTTCCTGGGTGGAAAGCAACATGGGTAAACACTGCTACGACAACAACTGTAGCGGTATTGGGGTAAAACCCGGCCACCCGGCTTGGAGAAAATATAAAACCAAGCTGGACTGGTTTATAGACATGTGTAAGCTAATGGAAAAACCTATCTATAAAGAAAAGTACACCACCTTCAAACAAATGAGGGGAGTGTACGTGGTCCCGGGAAGTGATGCGTGGGTAAACGGAGCTACACAAAAATATGGTCAGTTAGTTTCATTAACTGAACAAGCCTCGTTAGACAGACAGAAAAAGGCGCAATTAGTAGCAGCCTTAGTTACTTTTCCGGAAAATATAGACTAAATTTTAAAACCCCCTCTGCAAAGAGGGGGTTTTGATTTGCATTAATAGGGCTCCCAAAAATGCAATGCATTTTTGGGAAAGAGGGGCAGCATCCCAAACGAAGTGAGTCCCGACTTGTCGAGACGAACACAGTGCGGGATGAATGACCCGTGGAGGGGTTTTAGTTTGGCTATTGAATTAATAGTGCTTTTTGATTAAAATGTATTAGTTATACAAATGGCGCAGTGGTGAAGTAGTCTAACACTGCGGTCTGCAAAACCGCTATTCGTGGGTGCAAATCCCACCTGCGCCTCCACGGGTCAATCGTCCTTCACTCATTCATTTTTGACTGAAGTCAAAAAATTCATTATGTTCAGGACGTTGCCCCTTCATCCCAAAAACGCGTGCTCTCCCGACAAAAGTCGGGATGCGCTCCACGTTTTTGGGAGGTCTATATAACAAATCCTCAGCTCAAAAAAGGGCTCTCAAAAATGCAATGCATTTTTGGGAAAGAGGAGTTCGTGACGCAGAGCGTAAATTCCGACGTTAGTCGGAATGCAAGCTCACAGGCACGAACGACGAGCCTGGGTGGTGGAACTGGCATACACTACAGACTTAAGATCTGTCGCCCGCAAGGGATTGAGGGTTCGACTCCCTCCCCAGGCACCAAATAATATACAACTAATGAATCCTGTTGTTGAACTACTCCAAAAACTTCCGGTCTGGCTGCTGCTAATTTTGAGCGCCTCCTCGGTCATTGCTGGAGATTTTTTTGCAAAATATTGGTCAATCCATTTGCGTAGTGTCTTTTATTTCCTCGCAATTGCCAGCTATATGCTGTCCGGATTTTTTTATATTCCTACCCTGCTGCGGGAAGGATTAATTGTAACTTCGGTCATATGGAGCGTTTTGAGCATTGTGGGGTTCCTAGTAATTGGCCTGCTTATTTTTAAAGAAACTTTATCAACTGTGGAAATAGTTGGCGTTTTATTTGGCGTGATCTCGCTAGTCATTTTAAGTATAAGTAAATAAATGTCCTAAAGCTTTACAAAAACCATTTGACAAGCTAAAAGCTTTGTCGTAAATTATGTGTACTATTAATTTTTGAAGGAGTTGGATAGAAAAAAAGACCCACACGACATCTACAACCAAAAACAAGCAAGTCAACTCAATGGCTCAGTTTGGCGTAAACAAATTCTTTAAGGGTTTGTTTTTTTATTTGCCACACAGGCTGGCCAAAAGCATTGACAAAAATTCAAAAAATCTATAAAATAAGCGGTTAGACTTTTTTCTTCCGCCAATGTTCATCAATTTTTGGTGACTGGTGGCGGAGGGAAAAAGTGAAGAACTTCAAAATCAGAGAAGCTACAAAAAAGGATCGGCCGGCTATTTTGGCACTCATCAGGATGATGGGGCCAAAAAAACTATTTCAGACAAATTTGCCGACCTACAAGTCCTTCTTCGTGGCTGTTGTTGGAGGAAAGGTAGTGGGCTGCGGCGCCTTGCAGATCTATTCTAAAAGGATTTGCGAAATTAGGAGCTTTGCAGTCCACCCGGATTATCAAGGGAATGGGATCGGGCCAGCGCTGGGAAAAGCTTGCATGTTCAGAGCTAAAGAGAGAGGAATCATCGAACTCTTCACCATTGCCAACAAGAAAGCTAAAGCAATGTTCCAAAAATTAGGACTCAGAACCCTGTTCAACGAAAAATACGCAATGCTTGTCGTTTTTGGCAAAAGCCCCGAAACACTCCCGAAGTGACCACCAAGGAAAAGAGTGTTTGGACATCCACAAACACTCTTTCCTCCCATCCTGCTAAAAAACCTTCTCTGCTAATAAAATTTAAGGAAAAAATATTTGACAAACAATTAGCTTTACTGTAAATTATGTTTAATATTAATTTTTTAAGGAGTTGGAAAGAATAGAACACTCGTCCCTTTTTAACCAAAACCGACAAAGTCAAGTCAATGGCTTAGTTCAACGTTAACAAATTCCTAATGAGTTTGTTTTTTTATTATAAAAATTTTAAATCAACAAAATATGAAGAAAAAATTTGACCACAAAATTTTAATTATAGGCTACGGCTCGGTTTCACAGTGCACGCTGCCCATTCTTTTAGAAATGATAGACGTGCCGCTTAACAATGTCACCATAATGGATTTTGAAGACAAGGCGACAATGCTTAAACCTTTTACTGACAAAGGCATAAATTTCGTCCGCAACCGCATTACCAAAGAAAATTTAGGCAGTGAACTGGCCAAATACACGGACAAGGGCGGGTTAGTTATAGATTTGGCCTGGAACATTGGCGCAAATGACATAATTGGCTGGTGCCACGACAACAATGTTTTTTATGTAAATACTTCTGTGGAAGTTTGGGACTCAATTGAAGGTTTATTCAAAGACAGCCCGTACGAAAAATCCCTCTACTTTAGGCAGATGAAGCTTCGGGAGATGACTAAAGACTGGAAAGACGCCACCACAGCCGTGGTAGACCACGGCGCCAACCCCGGACTTATTTCCCATTTTGTTAAACAGGGCTTAGTGGATATTGCCAATAAAATGATTGCAGATGGCAAAGCCACCGGGTCTGATAAAGAACAACTGGAACAATTTATAAAAGACCGCCAATTTAACAAACTGGCGCAAAAATTAAGCGTTAAAGTTATTCACTGCAGCGAACGTGACACACAAATTACCAACCGGCCAAAAGAGGTAGACGAATTTGTAGGCACTTGGAGCGTGGAGGGCTTACGCGAAGAAGGCACGGCGCCGGCGGAAATGGGCTGGGGAACACATGAACAAAAATTGCCCGATCTCGCACATGTTCCGCCCATTGGGCCAAAAAATCAGATCTTCTTAGCACAAATGGGTATTAACACCTGGGTAAGGTCGTGGATTCCAAATGAAGAAATAATTGGTATGGTCATCCGCCACGGCGAAGCATTCGGACTCTCTGACCGTTTAACGGTTTGGGAAGGGGAGAAGGCGATTTTCAGGCCCACCGTTCACTATGCCTATATGCCTTGTCACGAAACTTTATCCAGTTTAGTGGAGCTAAGGGCTAGAAATTACGAAATGCAGCCAAAGGTCAGAATTATGCAGGACGAGGTTACTTCAGGCAACGACATTTTAGGAGCTCTCTTAATGGGGCATGCTTACAATTCCTGGTGGACGGGCAGCGACTTGAGCATTGAAGAAGCACGGCGCTTGGCTCCGGGCCAAAACGCGACCACTTTACAGGTGGCATTAGGCGTAATTTCCGCGGTCTTATGGATGTTTGAAAACCCAAACCAGGGCATTTGTCTGCCGGACGATCTTCCCCACGATTTTGTGCTGAATATTTCCAAACCTTACTTAGGCAAATTTATTTCCACGCCTTCAGACTGGACGCCGACCAAAAACCGCAAAATCTATTTTAAAGAAAACCCGGCCAGCCAAGCTGCTTCCGACGTATGGCAGTATGAAAATTTTAAATTTATTCCATAATAAAAAACATAAATGATATCCCAAGAACGAAAAAAATTTTTACAGGAATTGGCACAAAAACACGGCACGCCGCTGTTTGTGGTTGACCATGAAATCTTGCGCAAAAATTACCAGGAATTCCGTGAAAACCTTCCGGACGTCCAGGCTTACTTTGCCGTAAAGGCAAACTGCAACCCCGAAATTATTAAAACCATGTTCGACATGGGCTCAAGTTTCGACGTGGCTTCAATTTGGGAATTTAAGCAGGTTTACGAAAACATTAAAGACTGGGGTGAAAAAGAAAAACAGGATTTTGTTTGGGACAAAGTAATTTACGCCAACACAATTAAGCCGGCGAAAGTTTTAAAAAAACTCGACCCCTATAAAATTTTAGTCACCTTCGACAATATTGAAGAATTAAAAAAGATTAAAGAACATGCGCCCAATGTGCGTTTAGTCCTGCGCATCCGGGTGCCTAACACGGGCTCCATGGTTGAGCTGTCTTCTAAATTCGGCGCGCATCCGGGAGAAGCCGTGGATTTAATTGGCGAAGCCGTAAATATGGGCCTAAGTGTGGAAGGCATAAGCTTCCATGTGGGCAGCCAGTGCCAAAATTTTGAAAACTATGTCCAGGCCTTAAACCTTTGCTCTTCCATATTTAAAGAGGCGGAGCTTAGAAATTATGAAATGGGTTTTTTAAACCCGGAAGGCATAAGAGTAAAAACCTTGGACATTGGCGGAGGCTTCCCGGTAAAATACAACGGCGGCGGAAAACCGTTTAGCTCGCTGGCAAAAAAAATCAATTCGGAAATTAAGCGGCTGTTCGGCAAAAATGGAATTGATGTTATTGCTGAACCCGGAAGATTTATTGTTGCCACCTCCGCGACTTTGGTGACTAAAATTATTGGAAAATCTGTACGGGACGGAAAAACCTGCTACTACCTGGACGACGGTGTCTACCATACATTTTCTGGGCAAGTTTACGACCACCAGCAGTATCCGCTTCACGCCTTTAAAGAAGGCGAGTTAAAAGTTTGCTCCACCTTTGGCCCGACTTGCGACGCTTTTGACACAATTTCGCTTTCAGACGAGCTGCCGGAAGATTTGCAAATTGACGATTTGCTTTACGCTGAAAATATTGGCGCTTATACGCTTGCTTCCGCAACTGACTTTAACGGCTTTCCTGAAGCCCGCATAGTCCACATAAACACTAACCGACAACCAATTAAGGAAGGGGAGCCGCCAAAAGAATTCGTAGTTGTAGACAATCCTTTGTCTAAAATGTCCAGCCGCCTAGTCTCATAATTTAAACTTTAAAACCCCCTAAATCCGGGGGTTTTTTAATTTTTTTAACTCCTTTGGGCTCAAATTTGCTATAATTATTAGAGAAATAACATTTGAGAGGCGGTGAGCAAAATGAAAATTCTGCATACGATAGCTTTTACCTTGCTGGTGATTGGCGGTCTTAATTGGCTACTTATTGGATTGTTCAATTACAACGTTGTAACCTATTTGGGCGACATGGGCGCTAGAATTGTTTATATTTTAGTCGGCGTGTCGGCCGTAGTTGAAATTGCCAGGCACAAACACAACTGCAGGCAGTGCAACCCCGGCGATATGGCGACCAAACCTCCAATGTAAAAAAAGATCCTCCGTTTAAGGAGGATCTTTTATATTATTCGGTTTTAACTTCAACCTGCTCAACAGCGGGTTTTTCTTCTGCCTTTTTAGACTCGTCCGCCGAAGCTTTAGCGGAAGCAGGCGCCTCGGTTAAAGCTTTAAGCGAAAGCCCTAACCTGTGTTCAGCCGGCTCAATTGAAATAATTTTAAACTCTTTTTCCTCGCCACTTTTAAGTATTTCGTCCGCGGTCTTGCCCGTTTCGTGGGACAGTTCCATTACGTGCGCCAAGCCCTGAATGTCTTTGTCGAGTTCTACAAAAACCCCAAAGGGCATAACCTTTGCAACTTTACCTTTAACTACCTGGCCGATTTGGTATTTCTTTACCGCTTCCAGCCAGGGGTCTTCCTGGAGTTGTTTAATGGATAAAGATACACGGCCTTTGTCTATAGAAATGACTTTAGCCGTAACTTTCTGGCCAACCCTAACAATATCTTTGGGGTTTTCAATTCTCTGCCAGGCAAGCTCACTAATGTGGACCAAACCTTCCAAGTCGCCAAACTTTACAAAAGCTCCAAAATCTACCACGCCGGTAATAGTGCCTTCTACCACTTGGCCAATTTTGAGTATGCCAAGCCGGTTTTCCATCTCTTTTTCAAAAACCGCTTTTTCAGAGACAATTAACTTTTCCTCGCCGCTGTCTGCGGTAATTATTTGCACATCGAACGGTTGGCCAATATAACTGTTTAAGACTTCCAAAATACGGTTCTTGTCGCCGTCTTCCACGCGGGGATAATGCTCCAGGGAAAGCTGGGATACGGGAAGGAAACCGGTAACATTGTTAATTTCCACCATAAGCCCGCCCTTGTTGGCTTCCAAAATTTTGGTGCAGATGACTTCTTTGCTCTCCAACTTTTCTTTAAGCGTCTGCCAAACTCTTTCCTGGCCGGCTTGCCTTAAGGAAAGTTCTACAATGCCTTCTTTGTTTTCCGGTTCAACTACGGAGACAAAAATTTTGTCGCCCGGTTTGAGTGCGGACAAAGTGGCTTCGTCGTCGTAAAGTTCGCGTCCGCGGACTACGCCAATACCGTAGCCCTCTAAATCTACGTAAACCTCATTTTTCCCGACACTAATAAGTGTGCCCTCAACCATGTCCGCGGCCTTTAAAACTTTTATATCCACGCCGCTGCCAATGAGTTCGGTCATGGTCTTGGCGCTGGCTGCCGCAGCCGAAAAAGTTTGTGCCGGGGTAACTTGATTTTCTTCTGACATATTTTCCTTTTCTAAACCAATTTTTAGGTTAACACCGTTTAGTCAACGATTAACACGGATCCGTGTTAATCGGTTTTTCATCTGTGTTCATCCAATGTTTCTAAATAAAAAACCAACGTTTTAATTCGTTGGGTAAATTAAAAACAATATTACTTTGGTTAATTGTTAAATAGTGCTAAATCAATGGCTTATTTGGGGTTAATAATTTTATTTATATTCTTTAGCACTTACGCAAATAAGCATTAGGATTATAGCATTTTGTATAAAAAAAGCAAGGGCTTCACGCCCCTGCTTTTCCCTTATTTTCCCATATTTTCTATACGCTCTTTACAATCTTGGATAAGTCGTTCAGCATCTTCTGTGGGCATTCCTCTCTGTTTCATTTCTTTTAAAGTATCTTCTATATACTTAGGAACTGTCGAAGTTACTGCCCCCTTTTTAACTTCTGACATCCACTGCTCTGTTCCGCTCCTAATTAGCTGGCTAAACCAACCTTGATCATGTTCCAGTTTTGTTTCATCCATAATTTTCTGATTATTAATTTAAATGCATTATACTCACTCTAAAACAGATCGTCAAACCTTACTAAAAGTCGACGGGAGATTTGAGGCAGGCGTGTCTGAAACCAGTCGAAAAAAGAATACGGCACGAATGCCTGAACCCGAGTCATTTACACCACCCCTCCTGCTTAAGGAAATTTAAAGCTACCATAATACCAAAAAATAGCCAAAAATCTAGCCCAAAACCCCTTTTCTTTTTGCCCTAAAACCGCTATAATTCATCTATATGCAAATCCAGTATTTCGGGCTTTCCAGCTTCAAAATCACCACTAAAGAAGCCACAATTATCACCGATCCCTTCCATAAAGACAGCGGCCTAGTTGCCCCCAGGGGAGCCGCCGATATTTTAATTTTGGCCCAAAAAAACAGCAAGCTTTACAGCGCAGATTCCGGCATTTCAGGGGAACATTTTGACATAACTGACCCAGGCGAATACGACATAAAAGGCGTAACTGTAACCGGCATCCCGCTCAAGCAGGACGACAAGTACGTAACCGTTTTTTTAATTGAAAGCGAAGATATTCGCGTGCTCAACCTTACCCACATCCACGAGTTTAATATGAAGGAAGACGAAGTGGAAAGTTTGGGGGAGATTGATATTTTAATTTTGCCTGTAGGCGGCAACACGGTTATGTCGGCGGCAGCCGCTGCCAAGGTTGTAAATGAAATTGAACCAAAAATTGTTATTCCGTCCCACTATAAAATGACAGATTTAATACTCGATTTAGATGCGCCTGAAAAGTTTGTAAAAGAAATGGGCGGTAAAAAAGAAGATATGGACAAGTTGAGCATAAAAAAGAAAGAGCTGACAGAAGAGGGAACAAAATTAGTGGTGCTTGAACCATTAAGGTAAACCATACAAATATACAAATGGACAAATGATGCTGATAACAACAAATCTAAATCCATAAATCCGTAGTTATTTGTTTCATTTGTGCATTTGTTAATTTGTATTTATGAATTTCATCCAAAAAATCCAAAATAAAACCACGGCTGAAAAAATGCGAATTATTTGGATTGTGGTAATTATCGCGGCGATTTTGTTGGTTGGGATCTGGATTATAAGCGCAAAATATTACAAGAATACGGATAAAGACACTACGTTTTTTGAAAGCATAGGCAACGGAGTAAAAGAAGTAAAAGATAACTACAAAAAAAATTGACCAGGATTAAATAAGATTTAAAAGATTGAACATGATTTATAATTCTTGTCATTCTTGATCAATCATGGTCAATCTTGTCAATCCCTTATGCCCAAAGATTCATCGCAGCCATTATCAAGTGACATTGGTGTAGTCAAAGCCCGCGACATCCAAACCGAAATGCAGGAGTCGTATTTAGACTACGCCATGAGCGTAATTGTCAGCCGCGCCCTGCCCGACGTGCGTGATGGTCTTAAACCTGTGCACAGGCGCATTCTGTACGTTATGCACGAACTGGGCCTTAGGCACAACGTTAAATTCCGCAAATCGGCAGCCGTAGTTGGAGATGTGCTTGGTAAATACCATCCGCACGGCGACATTGCGGTTTACGACTCTATGGTGCATATGGCGCAAGAATTTGCCATGCGCTACCCGTTAATAGACGGCCAGGGAAACTTTGGCTCTATGGACGGGGACGGCGCTGCGGCCATGCGTTACACCGAAGCCAGAATGTCAGCCTTAGCAGAAGAGTTGCTGGTTGACCTGGATAAAGAGACAGTGGACTGGAGAGATAACTACGATGCCACCAGAAAAGAGCCAATTGTTTTGCCCGGCAAAATGCCTAACCTGCTTTTAAACGGCATCTTGGGTATTGCTGTGGGTATGGCAACTGACATTCCGCCGCACAATTTAACCGAAGTGGCAGACGCCATAATTAAACTGATTGACGACCCCGAAGCAACCACCGAGGACTTGCTGGAATTTATTAAAGGCCCGGATTTCCCCACAGGCGGCATTATTTACGACGTAGCCGCCATTAAAAACGCCTATGCCACGGGTAAAGGCGGCATTGTAATGCGGGGCAAAACTGAAATTACCGAAACCAAAACCGGCGCTTTCCAAATTTTAATTCACGAAATTCCGTACCGTGTTAACAAGGCCACAATGCTTGAAAAAATTGCGGAGCTTGTGCGCGACAAAAAAATTGAAGGCATTAAAGACGTTAGGGATGAAAGTGACAAAGACGGCGTTAGGATTGTGGTTGATGTTAAAAAAGACGGGCTGCCGAATAAAATTTTAAACCAACTTTTTTCCTACACCCAACTACAGGAAACTTTTCACTTAAATATGCTGGCGTTAGTAGACGGGATTGAGCCGCACGTTTTAAATTTAAAAACGGTACTTGAAAAATATTTAGAGCACCGCCAGGTGGTTATAAAAAGACGCACGGCTTTTGAACTTAAAAAAGCCAAAGAACGCGCGCATATTTTAGAAGGCCTGAAAAAAGCCCTCGACCATATTGACGACGTTATAAACACCATCCGCAAAAGCCCGACCAAAGAAGAAGCGCATGCCAACTTAATGAAAAAGTTTAAGCTGACGGACATTCAGTCTGCCGCAATTTTGGAAATGCGTTTGCAAACTTTGGCCGGACTGGAACGCAAGAAAATTGACGACGAACTTAAAGAAAAAAAGGTTTTAATAGAAGAGCTGGAAGGCATTTTACAATCTACCAAAAAAATCCTGGCCATTATTAGAAAAGAAGTTTTGGAGCTTAAAGAAAAATTTGGCGACGAGCGCCGCACACAGGTGGTTAAAAACGCCATTGGTTCGTTTAGCGCCGAAGACCTAATTCCCGAAAGCAACGTAATAATTACCGTCACAAAGAGTGGTTACGTAAAACGCCTGGCGCCTGACACTTACAAAGCGCAGGCCCGCGGAGGCAAAGGCATTATTGGTCAGTCGTTAAAGGAAGAGGACGTTGTCGACAAGCTTATTAGCTCAAATACCCACGACGACATTTTATTCTTTACCAATAAAGGCAGGGTTTTCCAAACCAAAGTTTATGAGCTTCCCGAAGGCAGCCGCACAGCCAAAGGCCAGGCCTTAGTTAACTTTTTACAGCTGCAGGCAAACGAAACCGCCCAAGCGATTTTAACCCTTTCCAAAAAGGACGAAACTAAATTCTTAGTTATGGCCACTAAAAAAGGCCTTATTAAAAAAACTTCGCGCGAGGAATTCCAAAAAGTCCGCAGAAGCGGGATGATAGCCATTACTTTACGCGATGGCGATGAACTAAAGTGGGTGGAATCTTCCGGCGGCGATGACCAGGTTATGCTTTCAACTTCCGGCGGCCAGGCAATTAGATTTAGTGAAAAAGATGTCCGTCCTATGGGCAGGTCTGCTGCGGGTGTTACCGGTATGCGTATGAGGGGCGATGACCAAATTATTTCCATGGACATTATTCGCAAAGAGGTAGACGTTAAAGCTTTAGAAGTTTTGGTCATAACCGAAAACGGCCTTGGCAAAAAAACCGAAGCCGGCTTTTACAAAGTCCAAAACCGCGGCGGCAGCGGAATAAAAACCTTAAAAGTCACACCTAAAACCGGAAAAATTGTGGCAATGTATATACTCAACAACGCTGAAGAGCACGACCTGGTAATAATTTCCAAAATGGGCCAAACCATCCGCACCCCGCTTAACAACGTCTCTACCTTAGGCCGCGCCACACAGGGTGTAAGGGTAATGAGATTAGATGAAGGCGACAAAGTAGCAAGTGCGACAATCATATAAACTAAAACTCCGGCAACCCGCCGGAGTTTTTTAATAAACTACGATTATTTTTCTGAATTCATAAAATAAAATTTTCTGGTGGGCGTGCTAGGACTCGAACCTAGGACCCTCTTGGTATAAGCAAGATGCTCTAACCAACTGAGCTACACGCCCATAAATCCCATATATTATATTCTATTTCCATAATAATCTGCAATAGCCTTAAGCGCGGCCATAACTCTTTCTTTAAGCCTGCTATTGTTGACTAATAAACCGCAAGTCCCGTGGCCAAAGGTGCCTTTATTTGTTATTGCTGCTTTATTAGTTTTCTTAACATAAGGGTTACGGAACTGGCTTAATGGCATTTTCAATTCCTTGCTCCAAAATTTTATTTCCTCGTCTATATCCATATCATTGTACAAATGCAAGTGCACTTTAATTTGTTTGACTGGGACACCAAGGATGTTTTTATACCAAGACAAACCAAACTTCACCAACTGAGGGTTTGTGTTATAAAGACCTAGAGGATATTTTAAATCCTTTACACCTTCACCCCAATATAGAAACAGGCCGGCAATGAATAATTCTTTTTTTGAAAGCGGCAAATGCTTTGCTTTTTCTTGAATATAAAAATCGTCAAAACGCTTTTCTCTTTTGGCCTGCATAGTCTGCCTAAATCTCTCTATCCTGACTTCATTTACATCTCTCAAGAGCCTTATTTGCTGTTTACTAAGCGGGTACTTTCTTAACCATAGACTCAAACTGCTCTTGCTGACTCTCAGCACAGATTTTATTTGGCTATAACTTTTACCTTGTTTTCTCAGCTCCAATGCTTGATTTTTTAATTCCAATTTAGCCATAAATATTGAGTGCTACTATATACCCATTATATAATAAAGGTTCATTTATTACAAATCTGGTTTATTTGCAGAAATATTATTTTATGTTAAACTACGCACATTATGACATTATCTTTATTTGTGTTTTGGGGAGTTTTAATTTCGCTGCTCACTTCAGTAGCGGCTTTTTATGCCCGTCGGTACGAACGGTCAGATGCACTGATTGTTCTTTATGTAGTGCTTATTTTATTTGCCAACCTAACCGCATCTAAAATAGTGAGTTTTGATTTGGGCTTTACTCAAATTTTTGCGCCCGCCGCAGTGTTAATTTTTGCCGTTACCTTTTTGCTTACCGACATTGTTAACGAAAAATTCGGCCGCAAAGAGACACAAAGAATGATATTTATAGCTTTTGCTTCCCAGATTGTATTAAGCATTTTTTCTTACCTAATTGTTAAAACCACCCCTGCCCCGTTTTTCCAAAACCAATCCGCTTTTGAAGCAGTGTTTGGTTATGTGCCGAGAATTGTATTTGCCAGCCTTACTGCCTTTTTAATTAGCGAAAACGCGGATGCATATATTTTTGCCTGGTTTAAAAACAAAACTTCCGGCAAATATTTATGGATGCGCAACGCTTTTTCATCCCTTCCTTCCATGTTAATCGATAGCGCAATTTTTATTACCATTGCTTTTTACGGCGGACCGGTTCCTCTAATGGGATTAATTATTGGACAGACAACAATTAAATGGCTCATTGGAATTATCGATATTCCATTTATGTACGGAGCGAGAAGAATTTTAAAAGGTTAATACCTCTTGCAAAAAAAATTTAGATGTGCTATAATAACTATAGAAAAGTTAGTTCTTCACTCGAAGAAACCAAAATAAAAACCAATTAAATAGGTTTTAAGCGGTCCCGACTCTTCGGGACACATATCGTCTTTATTTTTTAGGCGATGGGCCGCAAAGCAAAATTTTCCGGCCTTTTAAAACTTCTTTTAACTTTTCCGAAAAACCCCTTTTGCCACAAGACCCGACGGTCAGGCAAAATAAGGGGTTTTTTCCTTTTTGGACTTGGCTGATACCCAGTTATTGTTGTATACTTAGAAAATAAAAATATTAATTTACTGGGGTTTATGGATCAAGAAGATATAAAATCACTGTTCGACGACAAATATCGCAAACTTTTAGGTATGTCGTATGAGGAATGGAGCGAGCAGGGTCCGCAAAACGAAACCGAAGCCTACGCCAGGATGCAGGAAATAGATGACGAGCTTAAAGGCTCTTACGATGAATGGTTTGAGGCTGAAGGTGATACTAAGGCAGAATTAGAAGACTATCGGGATAAACTAAAAGCTGAATACGACTTTATAGAAGGCGCTTTCGGACTGGAAGCGCCGGATAAGAATTGGTAGCAGATTAACTAATAACTGGTAATTAATAACTTATAACGGTTACTAGTTATAAATTAATTGTTATATGTTATACATCGTAGCCACCCCAATTGGAAACCTGGGAGACATTACTTTGCGGGCCATTGAAACTTTAAAGGCCTGCGCTTTTGTTATTGCTGAAAATCCGGGATACAGCAGAAGGTTGTTACAACATATAGACAGCCTTTCTTCCAATACCATTCCCGCGAAAGCGGGAATCCAGATGTCGATGTCTGGATCCCCGATCAGGTCGGGGATGGAAAACAAATTAGCCAATAAAGAGATAGTCCAATTTGCAGAACACAACGAACAGCAGGTTGTTAAAGATTTAACACGCCGATTGGGAAAAGCAGACGGGGCTTTAATTACCGACGCCGGCACTCCGGGAATTTCCGACCCGGGCTTTAGGCTAGTACGTGAATGCGTTAAAGAAAATATCCAGGTTATTCCCATCCCGGGAGCCAATGCTGCCACGGTCGCGCTTTCTGCCTCCGGACTTCCGACTGACAAATTTTTATTTTTAGGCTTTTTGCAAAAAACCGCGGCCAAGACAGTGGAAGCGTTACAATCTGCAGCCGATGCAGAGGCAACTGCAATATTTTACGAATCACCCGAAAGAATTTTTAAAACTTTGGGCTATATAAATAATGCTTTCCCTACGTCGCAGGTGGTAATTGGGCGCGAGCTTACTAAAATCCACGAAGAATTTATTCGCGGGACTCCGGACTCGGTGATGGCAGATTTAAAAAAACGAGCGTCTATAAAAGGCGAGCTCACTGTTCTGGTCAGTTTCAAATCCTAATTCCTATTTCCTAAATCCTACTCTATGTCCGGGCATAGCAAATGGTCACAAATTAAACGCACCAAAGGGGTCTTAGACCAAAAACGGGGACTGCTATTTTCCCGCTTAGGCAAAAAAATCTCCATTGCAGTAAAAGAAGGCGGGAGCGGGGACCCGGGTTCTAATTTTAAATTAAAAAGCGTTATTGAATATGCCAAAGCCCAAGGCATGCCCAATGACAACGTAGAGAGGGCAATTAAGAGCGCCACAGGCAAAGACGCCAAAGAAATTAAAGAAGTCATCTACGAAGGCTATGGGCCGTTTGGCACAGCTTTTTTAGTAGAAGCGGCAACGGACAACAGCAACCGCACTTACAACAACATAAAATTAATTTTCTCCCAAGCCGGAGGTAGTATTGGCGCGCAAGGCAGTGTAGCCTGGCAATTTTCGACCAAAGGCCAAATTTTAGTAGAGCGGGATAATAATCTGGCCAATATTGAAATGGCGGCCATTGATGCCGGCGCAGAAGACGTGCGCGAATCTGCAGAAGGTTTGGAAGTTTACACCCAGGCGCAGGATTTAAATAAAATTAAAGAAATTCTGGCAAAAGCGGGGGCTAAAATAGCGCAGGCGGATATTATAAAAGAGTCTTCGCAAGGCACGGACCTTACTGAAGAGCAAAAGCCCAAAGTTGATGCGCTTTTTGCGGCCTTAGAGAATGATGAAGACGTTTTAGCCGTACATACTAGCGCAAACTTATGATCATCCTCGGCATTGACCCCGGCACAGCGACTACCGGATTTGGAATAATTGAGCACACTAAAAACCAGCCCGAGCTGGTGGATTTTGGAGTAATATCAACGGATAAAAAATTAAGCGACGCCCAAAGGCTGGAAATTTTAGCAACTGATGTTGATCAGCTAATAAAAAAACACAGACCGGATGCCGTTGGTGTGGAAAAACTTTTTTTAACCACCAACCAAAAAACCGTAATGACAGTGTCGCAGGCCAGGGGAGTGGTTCTGCTCATTTGCCAAAAAAATAAACTTCCAATTTTTGAATTTACGCCGCTACAAGTGAAAAGCTTTATTTGCGGTTACGGCAAAGCCGAAAAAAAACAGGTGCAATACATTGTCCAAAAAACTTTTAAATTAAAAAGCGCGCCCAAACCCGACGATGCAGCAGATGCCTTGGCCATAGCGCTTTGCGCAGCGCATCACTACGCAAAAAATTTGCGCATTCGATAACTGCCTGCTATAATCTGTAAACAGTTTGTTTAAAAATTAAAATAATAAACGTATGTTTTTTGACGACGAAGACGACATAAAGGACGGCGGCACTGCAGGCGAAACCGAAGCCCCTCCTACTGAAGAGGAAAAAGAAGGCGAAGGTTCAGGCGAAACTGTATAAAAAACGCGGATAGCACGCGGATGTGTACGCTGATTACTCGCAGAAAATGAAAAACCCCCGAGAAATTCTCGGGGGTTTTAACTATTTGATTTTTAAAAATCTTTTACCCAAACGAAACAAATCGCCGGAAGCAATTTTTACACGGGCATTCTCATCGGTAATTTTTTGCTGATTATGGTTGACCGCGCCTTCTTTAATTTTCCGCCTGGCTTCCGATTTAGACGAAGCCAGCTTGCCTTCAACTAAAATATCCAGCAAAATATATTCGCCGTCTTTCTTGCTTAAAACCACATCCGGCTCTATTTCTGAAGATGAATTTTTCCCAAATTTTTTCCCAAAATTTTCTTTAGCTTGGGCTGCTATTTTGCCGCCATAATACAGCTCTGTAATTTTTTGGGCCAAAACTAATTTTTGGTCGCGTGGGTTTGCGTTCGAACGCAATATGCCGTCTATTTCCCCGAGTGGCACGCGGGTAGCCAAAATAAAATACTTTTTTATTAAGTCATCGCTAATGGACATAACCTTGCCAAACATATCGTTGGGCTCATCTGTCACATTAATAACATTGCCCCAGGAAGAGGACATTTTTCGGCCGTCCGTGCCTTCTAAAATCCCCATCATCAAAATATCTTGGGGTTCTTGGTTGTACAGGGGTTGTATGCGCCTGCCGGCCAAAAGATTAAACCTTTGGTCCGTACCGCCTAATTCTAAATCAGCCTTAACAGCAACCGAATCGTAACCTTGAAGTAAAGGATACATAGCTTCGTGAAGCGATACCCTTTGCCCGGCCTTCATACGCCTGGCAATAATTTCACGTGATTCCATTTCATGCAGCCCAAACAGGTTAGCGAGCTTGGCGAGTTCAAAAAATCCTAACTTATTCAGCCATTTGGAATTATAATGAACCTCGGTCTTTTTCTTGTCCAAAATTTTGTAGGCCTGCTCAAAATATGTCTTCATATTTGCTTTAACTTCTGCTTCTGTAAGCATAGGACGCTCTGAATCTTTGTCTGAAGTATCACCCACAAGGCCTGTGGAGTCACCAACAATAAACACCGCCTGGTGACCGGCGTCCTGAAAAGCGCGCAATTTTAAAAGCAAAACCGCCCGGCCAATGTGGATGTTTTGGGAGGTGGGGTCTATGCCCAGTTTTACTCTAAGTTTCTTCTTTGAAACCAGCTGCCGCTCTAAATGATGGTAATCTATAACCTCTTCCACCCCGCGGCCCAAAAGTTCTGCAATAGGATTATTCATAAATATGACTAATTATAGCATTTTTATTTAATCTCAAAAACCGCTATAATTACTAGCACTATGCGCGTTTACAACTATAAATTCCAAAAAGGCAATTCCAACAACTCTAAATTTAAGCTAAGGAAAAATTCCTGGTTTAAAAGATGGGACGGCAGAAAAATTTTTACCTGGGCTTTCAGGATTTTTGCTTTAGGGGTACTTTTCGTGGCGGTTTTGTTTTTGTACTATGCTAAAGATTTGCCGGATCCAAACAAATTAATAGACAGAATTGTACCCGAATCCACCAAAATTTTTGCCAGGGACGGCGAATTGCTTTACGAAATTCACGGCGAGTTCAAGCGCGACCAGGTAAACTTGGACGAAATCTCCACCTATTTAAAAAACGCCACGGTTGCAATTGAAGATAAAGATTTTTACAAGCACGGCGGCATATCGTTAACCGGTATGGCCAGGGCAGTAATTGTGGATGTCAGAAACTTAAACAAATCCCAAGGCGGCAGCACCATTACGCAACAGTTTGTAAAAAAAGCAATTTTAACGGATGACAAATCCTGGGACCGAAAAATCCGCGAAATTATTTTGGCAATTTCCATTGACTCGCGTTTTTCCAAAGACGAAATTTTAAAACTTTACTTAAACGAAATTCCCTACGGCCGCAACACTTACGGGATTGAAGCGGCCAGCCAAAGTTATTTTGGCAAAAAGGCCAAAGATTTAAGCTTAGCCGAAAGCGCTTATTTGGCTTCTATACCGCAAGCGCCCACCCGCTACAATCCGCTTGGTCCTAACAGGGCGGCTTTAGATAACCGCAAAAATACTGTGCTTTTAGCAATGAAGCAACAGGGCTACATTACTGAAGATGAACAAAAAACGGCTTCTGAAGAAAAAGTGGAATTTTTGCCGCTAAGCCACGGCATTAAAGCGCCGCATTTCACTCTTTGGGTCCAGGACTACCTGGCCAATAAGTATGGCGAAAAAACCTTAGAAGAAGGCGGGCTAAAAGTTTACACCACCTTAAATTTCAAAATGCAGGAAATTGCCGAAGCCGCTGTAAAAAACGGCGTAGAAAAAACCGCGACCAAATATAACGTGGGCAATGCGGCGCTGGTTGCCATAGACCCCAAAACCGGACAAATTTTAGCTATGGTTGGAGGCAAAGATTATTTTGGGGACGTCCTGCCCGAAGGCTGTAAGCCCGGAAAAAATTGCGTGTTTGAACCAAACGTGAATGTAGCGGTTTCGCAAAGGCAACCCGGCTCCAGTTTTAAGCCGTATGTTTACGCCACTGCATTTAAAAAAGAATTTAAATATTCTCCGGCCTCAATGCTGGTGGATGTAGTTACCAATTTCGGCACCTTTGGCGGCAAAGACTACATTCCGCGCAACTACAATGAACAATCTTACGGGCCGCTGTCTATGAGAAAAGCCCTGGCGGGAAGTTTAAACGTGCCCGCAGTAAAAACTTTAGCCTTAGTCGGCGTGGGCAGCGCTACACAAACCGCCCACGACTTGGGCATTACCAGCCCGCTTGCTGACTGCGGCCTTTCCTTGGTGTTGGGCGGCTGCGAAGTAAGGCTGGTTGACCACGTAGCTGCGTTTTCGGTTATTGCCAATGGGGGAGTTAAGAATGAAAAAACGCCGATTTTAAAAATTGAGGACAAAGACGGAAAAATTATTGAAGAATTCAAAAGCGACCCTAAAGAAGTTTTAGACCCGGAGGCCGCTTACGAGTTAATTAGCATAATGACAGACAACGACGCCCGAAGTTTTGTTTTCGGCGCCAACTCGCCGCTAATTTTGCCCGGGTGGGTGGTGGCTGCCAAAACCGGCACCACACAAAACTGGCACGACGGCTGGGCCTTAGGCTTTACGCCCTCTTTGGCTGCCGGCGTGTGGGCAGGCAACAACGACGGCACCCTGCTTAAAAAAGGCGCGGACGGCGTGTTCGTGGCGGCGCCAATTTGGAATGAATTTATGAAAAACGCCCTCAAAGACACCCCGGCAGAAAACTTTAGCCGGCCTTCCGGCATTCAACAGGTGGTTGTAGATGAAGTTTCAGGAAAACTTCCCACCAATGCCACGCCCAATACTAAAACCGAAATTTTTGCCAGCTATTCAGTGCCCGAGAGCTACGACAATGTGCATATTAGAGCCGCTATAGATATTTTAACCGGGCTGCCCGCAGACGCCCTCACCCCACCGGAGAGAATAAGCTACCAGCTTTTTAACGTGCTGCACAGCGAAAAACCAGAAAATCCAAGCTGGGAACAGCCGGTGATAGCCTGGGCACTTGCCCATGGTTACAGCTATCCAAGTGCGGAAGTCTCGGGCGGCGGAGCAAGCCCGTCTGCGCCCAACACCGGCCAGGGCCCCAACGTAAGTTTTGAACAGCCCGTGGAAGGCTCGGTAATATTCTCTTTGCCAATAAACGTGAGTGTGGCTGCGGCCGGGCCCAACCCGGTGGCAAGAGTAGATTTGTCAGTAGACGGCGAATTTGTAAAAAGCCTAACCCAGGCACCTTACACCTTTAGCTTAAACAAAACCTATAGCAACGGTCGCCACGTTTTGGCTGCCAAAGCAGTCGACACTTTAGGCAACAGTTCTGACACCAGCATTAATATAAGTTTTGAAATAAATTCCGGCCCTCCCCCCGGTTTACCGTTCCCTGGTGATTTTAATACAACCACTCCGCAGTAATGTTTATTCTAATACTCCTCGCAACTCTAATACTAACCCCGGCCTATACGGTAAGGTTTAACTTTTTTGGTATGCCCGCAAACTTACTTATGATGTGGGTGTTTTTAGTTTGGGTTGTCTTTTTTATTTGGTTAATGGTAAAAAATCAGCTATCACAATTTTTAGAGTCCGTTAAAAATTGTCATAGAAAAATTTTAGTTTTTACCGGATTATTTTTCCTGTCAGGATTAATTAGCCTCTTTGTAAACGGCTTTAGCATTGCAAAGTTTGGGCAATTCATTGTTTTGTTCCTGCAGCCGATTTTGTTATTTTTTATTGCCCGATATATTTTTGAGCTATCCCCACAAACCAAGACCCGTTTACTGTTTACTGTTTACTGTTTACTTGCCTTTGCCGGCTTATATGCGATTCTGCAATACCTAACCCTCATCGGCCTTCCGGAAATCTACTGGGGCAACGCCAACGAACCCAAACGCGCATTAAGCTTTTTTGCCCATCCCAACTTTTACGCCCTTTGGTCTGCGCCCCTGCTTGCGCTTTTGATTCCCGATCTTTTTCAAAATCTTAAATCTTCAATCTTAAATCTTAAATCTTTTTTTTGGCTTTTAGGCGCTCTTGGCCTGCTGTTTTCTTTTTCCCGTGCAGGCTGGCTGGGACTAGGTGCGGCTATGGGTATTTACCTGCTAATTGCCGGCGACAAAAAAATTCGCAAACTTGCTCTTGCAGCTGTTATTGTTATAGTTATTGTTATAGTCTCAATTCCGAACTTGCGATGGCGCTTTGTTTTACCTTTCTATGGTGAAAAATCAGCCGTCTCCAGATTAAGTTTATGGAATACGGGAGCTAAAGCTATAAAAGAATCGCCCATTTTAGGTTTGGGATTAACCGGATTTAACAACAACTGGCAACGGCTCAATACCGACCCCAACCTGGACACCCACAACTTCCCGCATAATATATTTTTAAATTTTTGGGTGGAGACCGGACTTCTGGGCTTAATTAGCTTTTTAGGATTAGCCTCGGTTTTAATTTATCGCGGCCTGCGTCGCTCTGTCATCCCGGACTCCGATCCGGGATCCAGAATTTTAGATTCTCGCTTTCGCGGGAATGACACTATCAAGTTAAGCGTCGCCCTTTTCCTCATCTGCTTAATTTTTCAAGGACTAATTGATAACCCTTATTTTAAAAACGATTTAGCCTTGGTGTTTTGGATGGTACTATCTTTGTTTTAAAAAGCAATAAGGAGGCCAAATGAAAAAAGTAATTGTGGACCTGGTTGGAATACCTTCAGAGCACGGATTAAAGCCCCTCCGGTTCGAAAGCAGGAGTGAGGGCTGGCCGTTTGCAATACTTCGGTATTCCATCAACGGAGAGACACAGGAGCACGGGATACGCTTTGACTTCGGCAAAAAAGACAAATCGGACCTGACGCTGACACTGGACAATTTTCAGGAACCGAATTTCGAAAATGCAGTAAATTCTATGAGGCAAAAATTGGAGGAATTCCTGCCTTCAGTCCGAAGACATCTCTGGAAGTAACGCACAAAATAAACCCGGAAAGGTTTTCGGGTTTATTTTAATTTATCGCCGCATAAAAATCGGTAGGACTTCTACAAATTATTCATCGCTCTCTTTCTCATTGTAATAATAACTCAAGGTCTGATTGATAGTCCTTATTTTAAAAACGATTTGGCTTTAGTATCCTGGCTACTTCTGGCATTTTAAAAAAACACCCTATGTCCAGGGTGTTTTTAAAAACAAACTATTAAGGGATCCTTCGCTTCGCTCAGGATGACGCCGGGTTGTCAGCGTCATCTTTTCAGCCTTATAACCACTTTCCTATAAGGTTCGTTGTCTATGGAGGAACTTTCAACTTCGGGGTGGTGTTCCTGCAAATACGCGTGGACTAATCTTCGTTCATAGTTCGGCATGGGTTCTAACGCCTGCGCCCTGCCCGTCATCTTCAACTTTTCCACTGCCGCCTTAGCCGTTTCTTTTAAAAACCATTCGCGCTTTCTTTTGTAGTCATCGACATCCAATGTAAACCAAAAGGGCTGGGTTGTGTCATTGGCATTAAATTTCTTTGCAGCTAAAGCTTGGGCTAAAATTTGCAGAGAATGCAAAGTTGCGCCCTGACGGCCAATTAAAAGGTAAGAGTCGGGTGAAGAAATGTTAAAGACCAAACCTTTGGTAAGACTCTCTTCGAATTCCACACTTCCCAAAATCCCGGCCTTTTGTAAAATTTCATTTATTATTTGTTTTACCTGTTCAATCTTATTATAGTCAGTCATTGGATCGGAATTATGAATTATGAATTATGAATCAGGGGATACGCCCATAATTCCTAATTCTTACTTCCTAATTCACCTTTGGCTGTTTTCTTATTATATAGTACTGCTGGGCTACGGCAAAGAGGGTGGTAACTATCCAGTAAAGCGGCAAACCGGCCGGCAGCTTCATAGCAATAACCACGCTTATTACCGGCAAAACGTAAGTGGTTTGCAATTGCATAGCTCTCATTGTAGTGTCTTGGCCGGTAGTTTTGGGCATCATTAATTTCGATTGCCAAAATTGGGCAAGACCGGCAATTACGCCTAACACAATACTCGGTTTGCTTAGGTCCAAAAGATTTAAAAATCTAGGGTCTAAATTTGCCGGATGCATAACAAAGTTATACAAACCGCTTAAATTATTGTTCAAAGCTTTGCTGAAAACCTGGTAGAGCGCAATTAAAATTGGCAGCTGGACGAGCAAGGGCAAACACGAGGAAAGCGGATTAATTTTATGTTCCTTGTACAGTTCCATCATAGCTTTGGCCTGGGCTTCCTTGTCGTGCTTGTGTTTTTCGCGGACCTCATTTAATTTAGGCTGCAAATCGTTCATTGCCTTTTGGCTCTTAAGGCTTTTGTGGAAGCTTGGCGCCAACAATAAACGGATAAGCAAAGTGACAAGAATAATTACAATGCCTATGTCGTGCCCGGGAATGACATTGTAAAAAAACACCAACAGGTTAAGTAGGGGGCGGTAAATAACTTCGTTGTACGCTAAGGTAAGAAAAGACATAAAGGGATTAGGATTTAGGGACTAAATCTACGCTTGGCTCTGCCCAGGGATGACATTTGCTTAGTCTTTTTAGGCTTAAATACAGTCCTTTAATTAAACCAAATTTTATTACAGCTTCTTTAGAATACTGGCTACAGGAAGGGTAATGGCGGCAGTAACCATAAGGAAAACGTGCCCGAAGCCAGCTGTGGTCAGGCGAAAGCAAAAATTGATAAACATTAATTAACATTACAATAATGTTTTTAGGGAGGTTAATTAATTGTTTAAAAAACTTTTTCATAAATTATTTTACTTTACTGCAAAGCTCGGAAAATGCGTTTAAAATTTGTTTTTCCGGAGACGAGCTAATTTTTTGCCTGGCAATTATTGTATAGTCGCCGTTCTTAAACAAATTTAAATTTTTCCTTACAAATTCCCGAACCAATCTTTTAAGCCGGTTTCTCTTGACCGCCGATTTAAAAATTTTGGTGGAAACCACTACGGTAAAACGTTTACCCTGAGGCCTGCTCAAAAATTTTATGCTGAAAAAAGGGTTAAAAAAAGCCCGCCCTTTTGCAAAGACTGCCTTCAGGTCCGTTTCCTTTGCAAGACGGTTTTTCTTATGGAGCATAAATTTAAACCGCTAGTCTCTTTCGCCCCTTAGCCCTGCGCCTGGCAATAACATTTCTGCCGGTTTTAGTCTGCATGCGTTTTAAAAACCCGTGCCTGCGCGCTCTTCTTATTTTTTTTGGCTGATATGTCCTTTTCATAAATACTCCGTTAATTCACAAATAGGGAACAAATTTAACCGATGCCAAACTTATAGAAATTATCTATAAATCCGCGTCATCTAATTTAATCTGCGTATCTGTGATCGTTAAGTCTTGAATAATTATAAAGAAAATTGTCCCTTAGGTCAACCTTGCGCGCCCGGCAAAAACCAAACTTAAACTTTCTCACACCTTTTCCACAGCATATTAACATCCTCATAAAATTCCCGCTTACCTTCGACCCTTTCAGCATCATTTACATGTTGATAACTTAACTGGTAGACTACAGAAAGCACGAAAAGACAAAAATCTTCCGTTACACGCTCGTTCCCTTTTTTGTAGTCTTCGGCCCCGTATTTACCCGGGGCTCCGGAATAATTTTCGGAGTGAATCCCATTAATTTTTTTATGAATAACCAACAACTCTGGCAGGCAATTTTAGGAAGTTTGGAGGTTTCTTTAAGTAAGGCCAACTTTAACACCTGGTTTAAAAACACCGGGATACTCGAGCGGGGAGCGGACTATATCCTAGTTAGCGTTCCCAGCACTTTTAGCCGTGACTGGATAGCCAACAAGTACCACCACGAAATGCTAAAGTCACTAAAAACTTTGGCGCCGGAAATAAAAGAAATAAAATACCAGCTCGGAGGCAACCTGGCAGCTGCTTCCACCCAACAAAAAACCTCCCCCACAAAGCTTGCGGACGCAGGCGGAAGCAACAAGGCTACAAACTCGCCTCAAACCAACTCGAGCTTAAATTCAAAATACACTTTTGAGACTCTTATTATTGGCAAACACAATGAGCTGGCGCATGCCGCCAGCCAGGCTGTGGCTAAAAACCCGGGCACGCAGTACAACCCCCTGTTTATTTACGGCGGGGTGGGTTTGGGCAAAACCCATTTAATGCATGCCGCGGGCCACAAGCTGCTTAACATGTCGCCCAAAAGCAATATTATTTACATAACCAGTGAAAAATTTGCCAACGACTATATAGACGCCATAAAACAAAAACGGATGGATGATTTTAAAAAGCAATACCGCAGTGTCGACGCGCTGCTTATTGACGACATCCAGTTTATGGCCGGCAAAGAAGGTTTCCAGGAAGAATTTTTCCACACCTTTAACGAACTTAGGGACAAAGGCAAACAAATAATTATTACCTCCGACCGGCCGCCTAAAGAAATTCCGGCAGTGGAACAAAGACTGGTTTCCCGTTTTGAAGGCGGGATGCTGGCTGACATCCAAGCCCCGGACCTTGAAACCCGAATGGCAATCTTGCGCACCAAAATGGAAAAAAAAGGCGTGGTTATTGGCGAAGATATTTTGTTTTATATTGCAGAAAACGTGGTAAATAACATTCGCGAGCTCGAAGGCGCGCTAAACAGGCTTGCCGTCTACCAGCAAATGCAAAACCGGGCCCTGGTTTTAGACCAGGCCAAAACCATTTTAGCCAGTATTGTTGGGGTTAAAAAGCGAATAACTTCGGCGAAAAAAATTGCGGAATCAGTCGCAGAATTTTACAACATTACCATGGAAGACTTAGTAAAGCAGTCCAGAAAAAAAGAATATGTAAAACCCCGGCAAATTGCTATGTATTTAATTAGAAAAGAATTGGACAATTCTTTTCCGTCAATTGGGGATTTTTTTGGCGGCCGCGACCACACCACGGTTATGCACGCGGTGGAAAAAGTTTCCGGCCTTCTTTCCGCCAAAGAATCTTTCAAACAAGAAGTGGATTTAATTATGGATAAACTGTTCGTTTAGTGTGTGGTAAGTTTTTATTTCTCTAAAATTATTTTTTGCTAAAAATCCTTCCCACCTTCTATCCACACAACCATCAACAAACAAAAACAATCATTTCTTTAATATCATTAACACATTTAACCAATCCACAAATTAACACAGCTTATTATTAACACTACTTATATATGAAAATTATTTGTACCCAGGAAAATTTAAAGAACGGTTTGGCAGTTGTGGGGAGAATTATTTCCAACACCAACACCCTTCCAATACTAAATAATTTTTTAATAAAAACCGAGAGCGGGTTGCTTAGGATTTCTTCCACAAACCTGGAAATGGCAATAACCACCCGCGTAAGGTGCAAGGTTGAGGAAGATGGTGAGGTAACAGTGGTTAGTAAAACCTTTACCGACCTTATAAACAACCTGCCAAACAGTAATATAAGCCTGCAAACAAAAGAAAATGAGCTCTTTGTGGAAACAGAGAACTACCATACCAAAATAAAAACCCTGCCTGTTGAGGAGTTTCCGCTAATTCCATCGGTTGAGGGAAAAAGTAATTTAACCGTAAATGCGCAGGATTTAAAAACATCCATTGACCAAGTTTCTTTTGCGGCTTCCACCAACCAAACCCAGCCCGAAATTTCCGGCATGCTTTTGGTTAAAGATTCTGAAGGTTTGAGGTTTGCAGCCACAGACAGATACAGGCTGGCGGAGAAAAAAATTGCAGTTAACGACACCTCTTTGTCCCAGGAAGTTATTATCCCGCAAAAAACCGCCAATGAACTTTCCAGGATTATTGGCAACCAAAAAGGAAATGTGGAAATAATTTTTTCTGAAACCCAAGTGGCTATAAACTTCAACGATACCCAGCTTATAAGCAGGCTCATTGACGGCCAGTACCCAGCTTATCGGGAAATTATCCCTTCAGAGTTTGGCACCACAGCCACCACCCAAAAACTGCCCTTAATGAGTGCTTTGAAAACCGCCGCAGTTTTTAGCCAGGGCAGCAACAGTGTGAAAGTGGATTTTGACGAAAAAAAACAACAGATTGTAATTACCGCGGAGTCTTCAGAGTTGGGGAAAAGTTCGGTGGAGCTGTCCAGTAAAATTGCAGGTAAGGATGTGTCTTTGGTTTTAAACTACCATTACCTACTTGACGGTTTAAGCGGTATAGACGGTGAAAATGTGATGCTTAAGGTAATTGATGACAGTTCGCCCGGGCTTATTGTGCCGGAAGGCAGGGCCGATTATATTTATTTAGTAATGCCAATCAAGTCCTAAAGCCGCTGATTTATCGCAGATTGGCACGCTGAAGTGATGCTGATTTTTAAAATTCAGCGATTAATCGGCGTTTTAATCCGCGTCCATTCAGCGGAAGGAGAAATAAATGCGCATAAAAAACATTCAAATTAAAAACTTTCGTAACTACCCGGATTTAAACATCCAAATAAGCAATGACACGGTTATTCTTACCGGGCCTAATGCCGTGGGCAAGACCAATCTTTTAGAGTCGGTTTACTTTGCTTCATTGTTTAAGTCTTTTCGCGACGATACGGAATTTATTTTTTTAAAAGATTCGGGCAATTTGGAGTTAAAATTGCTTTTGGAAAAAGAGGGGCAGGAAAGGGCATTGGAGATATTTTTAGAAAAACGGGAAAAAATTTACGCTAACTTTTTTATTGACGGCGTAAAGAAAAAACGCAGGGAAGCGCAAGGTTTTATTTCCGTGGTTATTTTTGACCCGACCGACGTGGAAATGTTTACCAAAACCCCGGAGTTCAGGCGCAAATATTTAAACATGGTGCTTAGCCAAAGAAATTTAGAATATTTGGACGCGTTAGTCAGTTACAAAAAAGTGTTAATTATGAAAAACCGGCTGCTGCAAGATTTCAAAGCCGGCAAACGCCAAAGGGAAGACTTGTCTTCCTGGAACGAGCAGTTGGTAATTTTAGGCAGCTACATAACAATGGAGAGAAAAAAGTTTGTAAACTTTTTAAATACCAGCATAGCCGAAATCTACACCACCATTTCCGGTTTTCACCGTCCGGTGGAGGTAGCTTATGAAGGGCTGGAGGGCGGCTCAATCGAGGAAATTGAACATAATTTTAAAGCCCAGCTCGAGGCCCAGGAAAGCAAAGAAGCGCTTTTAGCAACTAGTTTGGTCGGCCCACACCGGGACGATTTTTCCTTAAAAAGCGAAGGGCTGTACCTTTCGCCTTTCTCCTCCAGAGGCGAGCTTAGAAGCCAGGTTTTGGCCTTAAAGATCTTAGAGCTGGAGTATTTGAGCAAGGGAGACGAGAAGCCCATTTTGCTGCTTGACGACGTGCTCTCTGAACTCGACGAAACCCGCAGGACTTTTCTCCTAAAATATTTACAGGGTAAATTCCAAACTTTCATTACCACCACCCATCCCCTGGAGATGACCGCGCAGCACATTACCCTTACGCCATCTTTTGAAGAAGAGGAAGAGGTGGAAAACAAATCACAAAATTAATACCATAAAAATGTCTTTCGTTAGAAACCAAAATAAAGGTTTTTCAAAAATAGATAATTTAATAACGCAAACCGCAAAAAATTACAAGCTGGAAACGGTTTTGTACAGGCAAAAAACCATAAAGCACTGGCAGTCTGTTGCCGGCTCTTTTATAGAAGAAGCCGCCAACTTAAGCCAGGCGGTAGACTTTAAAAAAGGTATTTTAGTAATTGCCTGCCTTTCTAAGGAGCTGGCTTCTAAGTTAAGGCTGCTGGCGCAAAGAATTGTAGCGGCTTTAAATCAGCTTTTGGGAAAAACCGTTGTGTTTGGCCTGTATATAGAGGTTTAATATGCCTTACTTTCTGTGTGATCAAAATTTATCCGCCGGTTTAACAGCTGAGGTTGTTGGGGATGAAGCCCGGCATATTTTAGTTCACCGTCCCAAAATTGGGGAGGAAATAAAACTTCAGGGTCCAGATGGCAAAAGGTATTTATGTAAAATCGTCGAGGTAAAAAAAACTCATCTTTTGGCCAAAGCCGATAAAGAAATTTTGCCACCTAAAGAGCCGGATTTAAAAATTACATTGTTCCAATCCGTGGTTTCAGAAAAAGCCCTGGATTTTATTTTTCAAAAAGGCACGGAGCTTGGAGTAAGTAAAATTATTTTATTTAACTCCCAAAATACGGCGGTAAAATTATCAGGCGACAAATTTAAAAGCAAACAGGAACGTTGGAATAAAATTTTAATAGAAAGCGCCAAGCAGTGTGAGAGAGGTGTGTGGCCGGAGCTGGAATTTTTGTTGGATGTTGATCAGGTTCTATCTTCGGCCAAAATTTTTGATAAAGTCTTCCTGGCAGACATTTCAGGTCAACCAATAAATCATTTCAATCGTGATCAATCATGGTCAATCTTGTCAATTATTATTGGTCCCGAAGGCGGGTTTACACAAGAAGAACTATCTAAATTTAAATCTTTATCTAACGCGGAAGTTGTATCCCTTGGTCCAATTCTACTTCGTGCTGAAACCGCAAGTTTGGCTTCACTGGCTAAGATGCTAAATTAAAAAGCAAGGACCAACCTGTTGAGGGTTGGTCCTTTTTGCAAGCCGTTTAACAACATGGCATCACTGGAATGCCTTCATCCTGAAGACGGAGGACGTTCTCGATTTTGACGTTCTGATGATGGTGCAGGTCAACCAGAACGAGTCCGTTGTAAAACGCGTAACGTCCGAGAGTTGCTTCCAGCAAGTTAGTAGGCGGTGGCCCGAATTGCGCACTGGAACCGGAAACACACATCCTTCTTGCCACGGAGTGTTGCACGAAGCCTGTGCCGCGGATCATCTTGCGGGTTTGGCGCGGGTCTTGTCCGAATTCTTTGAGGGTCCGCTTTGCCAAAGCGATCCAGCCATCATCATTGCTGATTCTGGCCACAAAGCCATCCGGAACGCGTACGATAACGTACTTGGCAAAGGTCTTCCTTCTTTTCAAGTTCAGAAGTTCGTAGGTTTGGTGGAAAACGGGTGTTTGCATTTGGATCCTCCATTTGTTGGTGTATTTTACAGGAATGCAGTGGTTTGTCAAAATAAAAAATCCCAGACATCTGTCTGGGATTTTTTTAAATAGTTCTTGGGTCAACGCCTTTTTCTTTCACTTTTCTTACCAATTCACTGGAGCTTTGTACTTTGCCCCCGTGGCCCACGTTGTAAACCAGTTCAATGCCAAGCCGGTTGCATAAGTCCACTTCTGGAACAGGGTCGCCGTCCGGCTTTCTGTCGCCGCCGTTGGCAAAAATATCGGGTTTGAGTTTTTCTAACGCATCACATACCGACATATCTTTTGGGTTTTGCGTGTGCTCTGTAATAATTACTTCATCCACATACTTCATAGCCAGTAAAATTTCTTTACGTTCATCCTGCTGCATAAAAGCAAACCCCTTTTTGGCCAGGAGCCAGTTGTCATTGTTTAAAATAACGACCAGTCGGCCGCCAAGTTCTGATGCTTCTTTAATTAAGCGGATGTGGCCAATGTGCACAGGATCAAATCCGCCTGAAATGGCAACGGTTTTTGACATAATTGATAATTAGTAGTTATTTGTTAATTTTTCCCGCATTATGGGAAAAATTCGAGTTCTTTTCGTATAAATCTAAAATCAATTTTTCTATACTGGCAGGGTCGGGTACGTTGCTAAACTCAAACTTGTCTACTGCGGCAGCGGTTTGGACAAAAACATGCCCGTAGTTTAAAACTGTGCCAAATACCCCGTTTACTTCGCTGGTTACGTCTTCTATTTTGTCTATGTGGAGTTCAGAAACCACGTGGGAAAAAAGTCCTACCTGGTCAACGTCAACCACTCTTAGGTTGGTAATGACCTGAATGTTTAAATAGTAGAAAACAAAAATTAAAAACAGGCTTAACGATAAAAACAGGGTATAGACCTGGGTAAAGAGCAGGGTAATTTGGCCCCAGGTGCCCTCAAACAAAACAGGCAAATAAGCATTTCCGTAGCGGTTAAACAATATTAGTACCGCGGCGAAAAAACCCCAAACTAAAATTTTCAAAAATAAATAAAACCAGTGTTCTCTTACCACCAGATAAATAGTTTCGTCATCCTGTTGGCTGGGAAAAAGTTTGTGCATAGGCTTAGAGGCCAGAGGATTCCCCTCTTGCAAGAGGGGAATCCTCTGAAATCTCAAATTAAGTTAACAATCCTTGCAAAGTTTGGTGGCTTTCAGCCAGAATTTTCAAAAAAAGAAAACTGTAAACCAGGGCAACAGTCAAACCAAAACTTTGGGAACGGCCATAGCGAATAAGAATGTAAACGCCAAAAAAAGAAAAGAAAGTTAAAATCGCCGTAAGGGTGTAATATATGCCGGCAATAAGCAGGTTTGTGGGGTTGGAAAGATTCATTGGATTAACTTATAATTGATAATTTATAATAGATAACCGAGAAAAGTTATTAGTTATCAATTAATAATTATCGGTTTACAAAAGCTTTCTTTGAGTTTCCCCCGGAGGGGTTATGTCCATATGTTTGTAGGCGGACTCGGTAGCAACCCGGCCTTTGGGGGTTTTGGCAAGGAGGCCTAAGCGGATTAAGAATGGTTCGTGGATGTCGGTAATTGTGTCTTCTTCCTCACCCGTGGCTGCGGCTAGAGTATTTAAGCCAACAGGACCGCCGGAAAATTTATTTATTAGTGCTTCTAAAATCCTGCGGTCGTTTTTGTCCAGTCCAAGGGCGTCTATTTCTAAAAGGTCTAAAGCTTTTTGCGCTGTTTGTAAACTTATTGTATCATGGCCTGAAACCTGGGCAAAGTCGCGCACGCGCTTAAGCAGCCGGTTGGCAATGCGGGGAGTAAAGCGGCTGCGCTTGGAAAGTTCTTTGGCAGCGTGCTGGTCTACGTCTGCCTTTAAAATTTTACTGTTGCGGTCAATGATGACCTGTAAATCTTCTTCCGGATAATATTCCAAGCGGTAGGTTGCGCCAAAGCGGTCGCGAAGCGGCGAAGAGATCATACCAATTCTGGTGGTGGCTCCTATTAAAGTAAATTGGGGCAGTTCCATGCGAATGCTTCTTGCGCCCGGGCCTTTGCCTAAAACTATATCTAAAACATGGTCTTCCATGGCCGGATACAAAACTTCTTCCACCGCTTTGTTTAAACGGTGGATTTCATCTATGAATAAAACATCACCCTCGCTTAAATTGGTGAGCAGGGAAGCCAAATCTCCGGCTCTTTCAATGGCCGGGCCGCTGGTAACTTTAATGCTGCCGCCCATTTCCTTTGCCACAATAAAGGCCAAAGTAGTTTTGCCAAGCCCGGGCGGGCCGTAAAATAAAAGATGTTCTAAAATTTCACCGCGTTTTTTTGCCGCCTCGATTATTATCTTTAAATTGTTTTTTACGCCTGCTTGGCCAATATATTCGGCCAGGGTTTGCGGCCGTAGGGTCTGCTCTATAATAACCTCTTCGTCGTCCAAAGGACTGGTTTGCAGGGGTGTAATATTTTCCTGATTTGATTGAATCATAAGTAGATTATATCAATTTTTAGCCCGCTTAACCATTTAAAAAAGAGCAGGTTCGTAACTGCTCTTTTTGATTAATTTATACCCGTGGGTGGAGCCAGGACGGGAGGTGGGAGGCCGGGCGGCAGAGTGCCGGGAGCGGCAGTGACAAATTCCTCAGTTTTATGGTAAAGCGCCGGGGAGGCGTATATAGATTTAAATACATCTGTCTTTTCTACTCCTTGAGCAGAAACTATATGCCTAGTCCAGGTGGCTTTCATACTGCCGTCAGTTTTCCTGTCGTACACATTTGGTTTGTCTAAAACCACTTTTCGGCCGTCTTTAATGCCGTAGAAATCGTAAATTAAAGTATCTTTTTCTTCAAAATGTGGCCAAACTAAAATTGCGCCCGGAGTGTCGTTTATAAATTTTAAATCTTGGATACCCGGATATATAGTAGCGTCGGTGCCCTGTGGGGAATAGTACTGAACAGCATACGCGTGGTTACGCCTGGCTGTTATAGGCAAACCCGCGTCCATAGCCGCCCTAAAAGTGGTGGAGGAGACCTGGCATAAGCCGCCGCCAAGCTCCGGCACTGTGCCGGTGCGTTTAATTACCAGCTCGGGCAAAAAACCGTTTTCTTTTTCCACGGGACCCAGGTAGTTGTTAAAACTGAACTCTTCGCCCTGGGCAATAATCAGGCCCTTAAATTTTTCCACCCCAACCCTAATGTTGTGGCGGCGGTTTTTGGGGCTGCCGGAAAAGTTGGAAACTCCCCGGGCAATTAGTTCCTTAATGCCTAAGCTGTTGGTGTCACTCAAGTTTTGTTTTGGATTTACCAGGCTGACGGCTAACTCTACAGAAGCGTTGTTCTTTTCAAGGGCGTCCAGCGCGTCCATTGCACTTTTATAAATGTTGGTCTGCCTCCCGGTTTGCGGCGGGCTAAACTCAATTGCGCGGTTGCCTTCAATTTTAAGTTTGGGTTCTATTACCGGGATATTAATAGTCGTGCTTGCCAAATTTCCAATGTAACTGTATACGGCCGGAAGTTTATAGGAGTAAACGCGCGGCTGGCTGCCAACCGCGGTCTTTTTCCCCACATACTGCAAAAGCGAGGCTTTTAAGGGTTCGGGCTTTGGGTTTAGAATGTTAGCTGCCTCCATAATTTGTTTGCCCTTCCAAAGGCTCAACTCTTGTTGGCTAACCGCAAATTTTTCTTCACCCATGGTAAAAATAAAAGCGTCATCACTCGCGGCAAAAGCCGTCCCTGTTTGGGCAAGGATTAGAAAGATAAAAAATAGCGTTAGGGGTAAAATTCTCTTCATCTTATTTATTACTGAACTCTATAATTTGAGTTTTTTTTGGCAAATGTTTTTTTATTCTGTCTGCCCATTCAATTAACGTTACGGTTTCCGGTTTGCCCCAAAATTCGGTAAGGCCAAGCGCCCTGGCTTCTGTAAAATTTTTAATCCTGTACAAATCTAAATGGTAGAGAATAACTTTCTTTTTAGATTTTCTGCCTAAGGCTGACCCGCCCCGTAAGGGAAGCTTGGCCTCAAAACCCTGCAAAAGGATGAACGTAGGGCTGGTTATTTTGTTCTTAACTTTAAGCTGTTTGCCCAAAGCTTTAACAAAAGTTGTTTTGCCGCTGCCCAAAGTGCCCACCAGTCCAAAAATTTCTCCGCCCCAAAGCTGCTTTGCAATTTGTTCTGCTGCTTTGGGGATTTGCGGCAAACTTATATGTAACATAACCTTATTTTACATTGGATTGGCATAGGTATCAACTGGCCCTTTATGAGCCTTGCCCTAATATGCCAAATCGGCTATACTAATAAATCGTTTTATTATATATGGAAGCAAATATTGAACAACAAATTTTTGAGCAGGTAAAAAAGAGCAACAAAATTTTAATTTTGTTGCCGCAAAATCCCGGGCCCGACACGCTGGCCTCCGGCCTGGCGTTAAGGTTGTTTTTAGAGCGCCTGCAAAAGGACGTCAGCCTGGTGACTTTCGGCAAAGTAGAGGAAAATTTAAAGTTTTTGCCGGGACTGAATTCAATTTTACATAATATAGAGGGCGGTAAAAGTTTGGTAATTACTGTGAATACTAAAAACAAAAAAATGGATGAGGTCAGTTACCAGACTACCGAAGGTAGTGTAAATATTTATCTAAAATCCAAAACCGAACAGTTTACGCCGCAGGATTTAAGCTTTAGCACGGAAAAGTTTCCGCTGGATTTAATTATTTGCCTTGGCGCCAGGTCTTTGGAAGATTTAGGCAGCTTATACGAGCAGCACGCAGATTTATTTTTTGAAACCCCCAAAATTAATATTGACAACAAATCCGGCAACGAATATTTTGGTCAGTTGAATTTGGTGGACATTACTGCAACTTCCATTGCGGAAATTTTAACCGTTCTTTTTGAAAAGTACGAACAGCAGTTAGTCAACGAGGATATTGCCACCTGTTTGTTGACCGGGATTATTGCCCAAACCAACAGCTTCCAGCATGTCCATACTACGCCTAAAGCTTTTTTAAAAGCTTCCGAGCTGGTGTCCTTAGGAGGCAGGCAGCAGGAAGTTGTAAAAAATATTTTTAAAACTAAATCACTGTCGCTACTTAAGCTGTGGGGGCGAGCGCTGGCTCGTATGAAAATTTACGAGCCTGCCGGCCTTATTTATTCGCTGCTTAATTTTAGTGACTTTGAAAAGTCTGAAAGTAGCGAAGCCGAAGTTTTGCTCGCGCTTAAGGAATTTGTAGACAACATTGGCGGTTATAAAGTTGTAGGGCTAATTGCCGAAGCCAGACCGGGTTCTTTTACTCTTTTGGCAGCCGTGCACCAGCAGGTGGCTGTGGAAAAATTTTTGGAAAATTTGAATTCCAACGCCAGGACTTTAGACATTAACCTTGGCCATTACAGGGTAATTGAGGCCAAGCTATTGGAAGGCACTTTGGAAAGTTTGGAAAACAGGCTTTTAGAAGTAGTTAAAAGTCTATAGCTTTTTTAAAAAAATCCCCGCTCTCGCAAAGAGCGGGGATTTTTGATAGTATGAATATGATTTAAAAGATTGACATCATTTAAATGAATGACAAGAATAAACTGCAATAAAACCATGCCCAAGCATTTAAATTTTACTTAATTTTGTGCAATCAGCTTATGGATTCAACTGCTTTGAAACAAAGAACAAAAGAGTTCGCAATAAAAATTATTCAGCTCGCCCAAGATCTTGAAAAAAATTATGGGAATACGGGTAGAAAAATAGGAGATCAAATATTAAGGTCAGGTACATCGGTATACTCTAACTACAGGGCAGCCTGCAGGTGCAAATCCGCAAAAGATTTTATTCATAAAATGGGTACAGTCGCTGAAGAAGCTGATGAAACTTTTGGATGGCTGGAGTTGTTAGTAGCATCGGGAGTTGTGAAATTAAGTTTAGTGGAAGGCTTGTTAAAAGAAGCTGATGAATTAACCGCGATAATGACATCGTCAAGAAATACAGCGATAAAAAACCAGAAGGATAAAGTATCCGATAATTAATCTTGTCAATCTTATTTAATCTTTTAAGTCTTGTTCAATCCTTATAATGTCCAACAATTTTTTGTCCTCCCCCCAGGATTTGCAAAAATCTATGGACGAGGTTAACCGAAAAATGCAGGAAAAAGAGGCGCAGGCCGCGGCCTCGACTTTAGGTTTGCCTTATATTGATCTGCACAGCTTTCCTGTAGACTTAAGCGTCTTGGGTATGTTTTTGGAAGAAGAAGCCCGCGATATGGGCGCTGTGCCTTTTTACAAAGACTTAAACGATTTGCGCATTGGCACTATCCAGCCCAAGCATCCGCTGCTTTTACAAAAAGTTAAGGAGCTTTCTGTAAAAAATAAAGTCAGCCTTTATTTTATTTCCAAAAGGAGCCTGGAACAGGCAATGAAGTTTTACAGCAAGGTTTTGCGGCCAAAGGGAGCTACCGAGGAAGTGGTTCGGGTGGACAAGGAGCAGGATTTTGCCGGCATTCTTAAAACTTTGCAGTCGGAAGATGAACAAAAAAAACACAATGCCACGGAACTTTTGGAAATAATTTTTGGTGCCGGCGTTGCCTATAAGTCCAGCGACATCCACATAGAGCCCGAAGAGCATTTTGTAAAATTACGTTTTAGGGTCGACGGCGTTTTGCAGGATATGCTGCGCATAAGCAAAGACTTGCAGCACTTGCTGGTTATGCGGGTGAAAATTTTATCTAAATTAAAACTCAACGTGGAAACCTCAGCGCAGGACGGCCGCATTACTTTTTATTATTTGGGCAAACCAATTGACGTCCGTGTATCTTCCCTGCCTTCTGCTTACGGTGAAGAGTTGGTTATGCGTTTGCTCGGTACCGGAGCCGTGAGTTTAAAACTGCCGGATTTGGGTTTCCGTCCGCAGTCGCAGGAAATAGTGGAACGCGCTCTGCAAAAACCCAATGGTATGATAATTACCACAGGCCCAACCGGCAGCGGTAAAACCACCACCCTGTACGCTTTTTTAAATGAACTCAATGAGCCGGGGGTTAAAATTATTACTTTGGAAGACCCGGTGGAATATAAACTCGAAGGCATTGTGCAAACGCCAATTGACCACAATGTAGATTTTAATTTTGCCAAAGGCTTGCGCGCTATCCTCCGCCAGGACCCGGACATTGTTATGGTGGGTGAAATTCGCGACCAGGAAACGGCGGAGACTGCCATGCAAGCCGCGCTTACCGGACATTTGGTGCTGTCTACTCTTCATACCAACGACGCCTCCGGCGCTATTCCGCGTTTGCTGAATATGGGAATAAAACCGTTTGTGGTGGCGCCGGCATTAACAGTGGTAATAGCACAGCGCCTGGTAAGAAAGCTTTGCCAGTTTTGCAAAAAACCAGCCGCACTTTCGCCCCAGGTTTTTGAAAGAATAGTTTATGCATTAAAGCAGATTCCAAAAAGTTCAAATATAAATGTGCCAAAAGATTTGCAGTTTTTCCACTCCCAGGGCTGTGAAAAATGCGCGCATTTGGGCTACCAAGGCAGAATTGGCGTGTACGAAGTTTTGGAAAACACCGAAGCCGTGCAAAAATTAATTTTGGCCGAGAATTCCTCCATGGCGGAATTTAAAAAGACGGCCGTTTCCCAAGGCATGCTGACTATGACCCAGGACGGTTTGCTTAAAGCGCTGGATGGCATTACAGACGTGGAAGAAGTATTTAGGGTAGTAGGAGAGGGTTAAAAATACAATATTTTAGCCGGCACAATTAACGGTGTGCCGGCTTTTTTTTGCCAAGGGAACTCTTCCTTAAGCGACTGTTGTGCCAATCGCTTTGGTGTTGGTTAGAGCCCACTGTGAACGCCTGCCGCCATACAGGCGTATCTGAAACTTGCGGTTTATGGCCACCACGGCACTTCTACTGCAACGCATCCTATCCGCGATCTCCTGGATGCTCATGTCGGATTCTCTTAACAGCGTGAGAATATTGTTCAACTCGTCTCCAGAAAAGTGTTTCCCTTGTTTTGCCAAGTAACCTTCCTCCTTCTTTTTGTGTTTTTGGAACTTGGTGTTGAGTGTATAAAATCGCTTAATAAAGCGTTTTGTTTCAACTATTGACAAAAAGCTTAAAATAGTGTATAATTATATCTCTTAAATTAAGGCAATTGTGCCCGAATTTGAGGCATTTTTGTTCTTTTAAATCCATAGGAGGATTATAAAGAGAGAAGTTTAACTCTGGGAGATTAGCGGCCAATTTGTTGGCATCTGCTTTCCCAGAGTTACAATTCTTGTTTTCAACCTCAACCGTCCTCTACAAAGGAGTTCTCGAATGAAAAAGTACCTAGTTATGTGGATGATCAAGGCGTTCGTCACGATGTCCATTTTTGCGCCCGCTTCGTTCGCGCAGTCGCGTATCAAATCCGCGCAGGAGTTTTATTCTGAGTGCGGCGCTCAATGTGACCCCTCTTCCAGGTTTAATCGGGACAAGTCTGACGGTTCGGTGTACCTTGCCGCTCAGGCCATTTTCCCCAGCGACGGCGCCCAACATGCAACTCTTCGCACGAGTACCGGCGAGTTCCCGCAGAAAAACCAGCAGGTCAATATTTTTCTGGACGTGCTGGAACCTTTGTCCGACGTGACTGTTTATGGGAGGCATATGAAGCAGAATTTCGACGGCCGCTACGATTTGGTGGGGTATTTCAATCCTCCCAACGGATCGTTTGGGTACTTCGAAAAACTGAGCATCTTCAATTCCATTCTCGTCTACGCGGGTCAGGTGAGTCCTGAAAGTCTTTTGGGAGAATCACATCTGTTCGATGTGGTAATTCTGGAAGCGAAAACCGGGGCCCTGATTCAGCAAATATTTACTACCTATTTTGTGGCCTATGTTGGCCAGCAGAATTCCCGTTATTATTATCACGTGGATTCCGCAGGAGTTATATTTGGCGGCGACGGCAAGCGTTATGTGGTTGTAAACGGAGTGTTTCCGGCTAAAGAACCTATGGTAGTAACATTGGGGATTCGCGGTGATGGCCCTGGAGCCGTAGTTCCTATTCCGGCCGGAACTTCATCCGGCGCTTACAGCGTGCCGTTCATCCAGTTCGAAATGCCGTTTGGCAACTCGGCTGCAATGGGTCTGCCGCTGACCATCCTGTTCCCAGAAAGCCGTACAGCAACTACCTACATTGGTCTCGTGCTTCCGGAAACGCGGAATGGACAACGAGTTCCATAAACTTCTCTCTTCTCGCGTTTAACAGGCGCGCCGCCGACACCATGATGGTTGTCGGCGGTTTTTTATTTGACTAAGAAATTGCATAAGAATATATTGAATATACGAAAGGGGGATTTATGCCCTGGAAGGACAAGAGCAAGCTCTTTCGCGAAGCCAAAGGATATGGTCTTGATGTCGCGGTTGGAAGGCCGAATGCCACAGCGACTGACACTGAAAGAATCATAGGCAGCGTGGAAGAAGTTAATGATGGAACCCGAGTGGTTACTATCGAGGTTAATTCCGTTTTTGTGCCCTTAGGAGAGGATGACGTAGGTAAAATCGAAATCGTCATCCCAGATGGCGCAAAAAAGTAAGAGGCGCACTAATGCGCCCTTTGTGTTAAGAACTGTTCCTTGGTGTTTGGACCTTTGGCAATTGCCCGGGGTCCATTTTTTTCATTCGACAAAAAACTTAAAGTGTGCTATAATACATATATAAGTTTTTTATTTTTGGTTTTATTGGTGCCAAAATAGCATCAAACTAAAACCTTTGAAACAAAATAACAATTAAATATCGCTGAAGATTTGTGGCCAAAATTAGCCATTTATGTCAGCGGGAAAATTACCCTACCAAACAAAATTTTTGGCCGGGGTATGGACAATGAACCCATACGTTTATTCCAAGTATAAAAAAGGCTCTCATCAACCAAATCAAAATAGTGAGCGCTTTTCTAATCCCACCATTGCTGACTCTATAAAGTCAGTATTTAACCAAAAGCTGCCGAGCTTGCTCGCGTTGGCTTTAGTTTTTTATATGGCAGGCTGTGTCGGGTCAGTTACGGCTGTGGCCTACGCTGAAATGAGCCAGGGCGACCCGGTCAGCAGTGTAGCAACCTCCTTTGCTGCAGGAAAAGTTTTGGGTATTAGGGCCGGAGCTAATTTGGCTGTCCCCCTTACCATTGGCGGACGGGTTAAAGTTATTGTAAGTTCGCTCACTGCCCGTTCCAGCCCCAGGCCAGGCTCAGACGGTATTTTGGGAACTCACAAAAGCGGAGAAATGGGCACAGTTAAGTCAGGGCCGGAATATGCTTCGGGAAGCGGTTATGATTATCTTTACTATTGGTATATAGATTACGATTCCGGGGCAGACGGCTGGTCAGCCGGTGAAGGGCATTATGGTTCAAACCATGAAGCTTATTTGGCCAGCGTTTCCGATCCAACCCCGGTTTCTTCCAGCCCGAGGGTTGGAACTTTGGTGAGCATAAACGGAGAGCCTACCGTATATTTGGTAGACAGTGCCGGGCTTTACGCTTTTGACAGCGCGGAAGTTTTTTATTCCTGGAATTATTCTTTCAGTCAGGTTGTCATTGCCAATGCGGCGGAGGCTGCTTTGTCTCAAATTGGCGTGGTGCCGCTCAAGAGCGCAAACTGCAATACTCCCCAACAACAAATTGCCGACAGCTGCGGCGGTTTTGGCGCAGCCACGCTGTCAGTTGCGGCATCGCAAGTAGCTTTAGGCGGCCAGCTTACCGCTTCCTGGTCTAACATTTCTTCCCCAACTTCACTTGACTGGATTGGGGTCTATTCACCGGGCTCGGCTAATACCGCGCCCATTAGCTGGGTATATACGGGTGGCGGTGCAAGCGGCAGCAAAACTATAACCGTGCCTTCAACCGCCGGTGTTTATGAGTTTCGTTTGTTTAGTAACGATGTATTTACCTTGTTGGCCACCAGCGGACAGTTTACTGTTTTAGCAAGCCAGGCTTTTGTGCCCAGGTTAAACCAGCTAGTCAGCATTGGCGATAATCCCACTATATATTTAGTAGGCAATAAAGGTTTGTACGCCTTTCCTAACCCCACTGTTTTTAATTCCTGGGGTTATACTTTTTCCCAGGTTGTCCAAGCAAACAGCGCTGAAATAGAGCTGGCGGCTTTTGCAGGCGTGGTGCCGGACAAAATGAACAATTGCAGCACGGCCTTAGACCAGCTTGAAGGCGTGTGCGGTACTCCCAACGCCCCTCTTTCCCCCAGTTATTCTTTTACGCCTAACGGCGGCACTTTAGTTGCGGGCAAAGACGGCTGGACCCTTAGCCTTTCCAACGCCGCAGCCGGCGACAAACTGGAAGTCGAAGATTTTAAAAATAATTTACCGGTCAATAACGGCCAAAAAACTTTAGTTTGCACTGTTGCCGCAGCCAATTCCCCCATACCCAACACCTACTGCGGCAGTCAGCTGGTTATTCCCGCCTCGCAAGACGAAGGCTCCTGGTTAAAAAAAGTTTATATTAACGGAACCTACAAAGGCAGTGTTACCTTTACTGTGGTTTTAGCCCAAGCGGCGCCCACTGCGCGCATAGGCCAACTGGTCAGCATTAACCAGGGTGCCACAATATATTTAGTGGGGAGCCTGGGCAAGTATCCTTTCCCCAGCGCCGAAGTTTTTTATTCCTGGAATTATTCTTTTAGCCAGGTAGTGGATGCCAATGAGACTGAAGAAAATTTGCCTCTGCTTGGCTCTGTGCCATTTAAAAATTCCGGTTGTAGCGATATTTTAGCCCAAATCGCCGACAACTGCGTAGCTAACAATAACCCCAGCCTTGAATTAAAAGTAAACGGTTTAGATTCAGCAACAGTAACTTCAGGCAGTAGCGTCACCCTTTCTTATACTTTAAGCAACCATTCCTGGACTAACTGTTCAAAGTCCGGTGGGTGGTCTGGCAGTATTTCGGCTTCCGGCTCGGATTCTGCCGGCCCGCTTTCAAGTTCAGTAACTTATACAATAACCTGCTATTTAAGTTTTGTACCCGTCAGCGACAGTGTCACGGTGAATGTTGAAGCAACCCCCGGACAAAACGTTGCCTATAGCTTTACTCACAACGGAGGTACATTAATTGCTGGGCAAAATTCCTGGACTTTTACTTTGTATGGAGGAAAGGAAGGGGATGTATTGTCAGTCAGCGCCTCCAAAGACGGCGGCGCAGCCAGCCAGTACACAATTTGCACAGTGCAGCCTTCCGGCAATGCAATACCCAACACCAGCTGTGCTCTTACAGTAACCCCGCAGACTGCAGATGTCGGCCAGTGGGTGGAGACCGTTTACATTAACAGTGTGCAAAAAGGCACGGTGACCTTTACAGTTGCTGCTTCGGGCCCAACCCCGACTCCGACGCCTACGCCTACGCCTACGCCTACGCCTACCCCAACCCCTCAAGGCGCTATAACCTGTTCGGTATCGCCTAATCCGGGGGTAACCGGCCAAAGCGTTACCGCCAGTGTCATAAATCCCGATCCAAATGCTTCTTATATTTGGACGCGGGACGGCGTGAGCGATCCGTATTGGATAGGCAATAATTTTGCTTCTACTTTTAATCAGACAGGATCGCATACTTTTACTGCCAAGAACCAAATTACCAACCAGACCGCAACCTGCACGGTGAGCATAAATAGTTATGCAACTCCGCAACCCTCCCCAACCCCGACCCCAACACCCACTCCGCCTCCGGTGTTTTCAGGGGGATTAAGTATGTCTCCCTCTTGCGTGTCGGGCATTTCCCAGGTTAGCGTATCTGAATCTTATTATGTAGGCACAAACTACTATAGGGATTTTTACAGGGCAACCGGCAACAGCAGCCCGTACTCTTATTCGCCAATTGCTTCTAACCAAACCAACTACTATTACACCGACAAAAACGTTGCCCAAAACTCTTACTACTCTTATGGTGTAAAAATTTATACAATGAATTTTGGTCAAAAAACCTTAATTTTCACTGAAACCCCGGGCACAGTGAAAACAGCAGTTTGCCAATAAGCAGGTCACCCGGCCCCAAAAGTCATATTAAATTAAAACGTCCCGACTGCAATCGGGACGTTTTTTGTAACTTTTCCCGGTTTTTGTCGTATAATATATAGGTAAGACTATTTATTTTAAAAGCATATGAAAAAACTAATAATCTTGAGCCTTTTTGTGAGCTTTCTTGTAGGTTTGCACCAGTTTGCTGGCGCCACAACAGCCGCTAATTTTGTTGTGGGAACCAATATTTCGAATCAAGGTACGGTTTACACCGTAACCACCGAAAATGGACAGACTGTTCGTAGGCCTTATACTTCAGCCGGTGCATTTTTGTCTTACGGATTTAATACTTGGACTAACATTTACCCTGCGCAACCAGAAGAGATAAGTTCGTTGCCAGTTGGCAGCTTTATCCCTCCGCAGGACGGAAAAATAATTTGTTCTGATCGCGGAGCTGACAAAGGCACCTGCTATTTAATTACCAATGCTAGCAGAGCTGGCTTTACAAGCGAAACAGTTTTCACGGGTTTAGGCTATAGTTTTAAAAATGTGGCCTATGGCGATGTGTCGTTCTTACCGCCCGCTGCCCACATAGACAGCCCGACTCAAGCTCATAGTGCTGGAACTCTCATAAATAAAAATGGAACAGTTTACTTTATTTGTCCGGAAGGTCCTGTTGGTCTGCCCTCAACTAATGTTTTAGCATCTTGGGGTTATTCATTTGCCGACATTGTGCCCGCAAACAGTGCGGACATTAGCGTGCCTTCGGTGGGCGTTCTGGAAAGCCGACCCGCTACAGATCTTTCACCTATCAACTATTGTGGAAAAATTTCACCCATCCCTCCAATTCCGCCTTTGCCTTCTGAAATAATGGTTTATTCCCCAAACGGCGGTGAAGCATGGGCAATAGGTTCTACTCAAACCATTAAATGGTTTGCTTCTAGCACTGTGCAAAATGTTGATATTACTTTGTCTCCCTATATTGCTTGTTTGGAATCCAACCCCGCCTGCCTCATAGCTGTAATACCAACAGTCATAGCAAAAAATGTTCCTAATACAGGTTCTTATAGTTGGCAAATTCCTAACTGCGCATCACAGTCCTGCGCATTTGACTCACAAATTTCAGCTGGCAAGTATTACGTGACAGTTACCGACCCGGTTAGCGGGATCTCTGACACGAGTGATAAACCCTTTAGCATTTCTGCTTCTGGTTCACAGTCTCTGGAAATCACAACTTCTTCCCTTCCTATTGGCGCAATATATTCACCTTACTCTGTTGATATAAATGCTTCCGGGGGTAAAGGTTCTTACTCCTGGAAAATTACTTCCGGCAGTTTGCCTCCGGGTTTAAGTTTGACTAGCGCGCAGTGTTTTATGTCTCCCTGCCAAGCGCCTGCCACTATTTCCGGAACCCCGCCATCTTCTGCCGGCGGCCAAACTTATACTTTTACTGTAACCGTAAGCGATGACGTTTCCAGCGTAAGCAAACAGTTTCAGTTAAAAGTTGTACTTGTGATGGAATAAGTTTTCTAAATATTTATTCAGATACGCCCCGATGGCCATTGACCAACGGGGCGTATGGTTTTATAGCAACGGTTTATTGTTATGTAACAAAAAGAAGCAATTTTCGTCTTATTTATGGTAAGTTTATAATTTAAAAATTTATTGATATGAAAAAAATTAGATTAGGAATAACATTTTTTTTAATAGCAGGATTGATTAGTCCGTTTTTTAGTATTGCTGTCTACACACCCCTAATTACCCAAGGCAAAAATTTTTCGCTCAACGGCACGGTTTATACGGTAACTACAGAGAATGGGCAAGCTGTGAAAAGGCCTTACACTTCTGCGGACGCATTTTTGTCGTATAGCTTTAACTCCTGGACGAGTGTTGCCCCAGCCGATAGCGCAACTTTAAATTTACCCGTGGGTAGTTTCATGCCACCCCGGGACGGTAAAATTTTTTGTTCTGACCGGGCCCCCGACAAGGGCACCTGCTACCTAATTTCCCAAGGACAAAAATTGGGTTTCCCGTCGACCACAATTTTTACTGCCCAAGGTTTTAGTTTTAAGCAAGCGCTTTACGGAGATGTTTCTTTTTTACAATTGGGCGGAATTATTACTAACGGCAGCCAAGCTCACAGTTTGGGTGTTCTAATCAACAACAACGGTACACTGCAATTGGTAGGTGAAACCGGCCTCTTAGGTTTTCCAAATCCGGAAGTTTTAGCCGCCCGGGGTTACAGTTTTTCCGATGCCGTAATGGCTAACAACGAAGATGAAAAGCTTCAGCAAACAGGAGTTATGATGGAATATCCGTGGAAAGATCCCTTTTATAACGGCAGCTCCACAGCCCTTTCCCTTTTAACTTCCGCGCTCCAAACGGGAACAAACGGATTGGCCTATTCTCAATCCATCTCCGCAACAGGCGGCAGTGATTCTTACAATTGGTCTGTGTTAGCCGGCCAGCTGCCTCCGGGTTTAAGTTTGGTGAGCGCGCAGTGCGTGGCAGCCCCCTGCCAAGTGCCGGTGACAATTTCCGGCATGCCCACAGCAACCGGGACATATACCTTTACAGTTACTGTAACCTCTGGAACGCTGACTGCATCAAAAGATTTTACTATTTATATTAATTAGGTTAATCTTTTATATAACTTAATACGCCCCGATTGCTATATCGGGGCGTATTTTTTTATTCCAAATATTTAGTTATAATGCCTTTATGTCAAAAGCCCAAACACGCTATATGTTAATAGACGGTAACGCGCTTATTCACCGCGGTTACCACGCCATTCCTGTGCTTAATACCAAAAGCGGGGAACAGACCAATGCCGTGTATGGTTTTACCGTAATACTCCTAAAAGCCATCAAAGACCTCAAACCCACGCACATTGCCTGCACCTTTGACCTTAAAGGGCCCACGTTCCGCCACCAAAAATACGAAGCGTACAAAGCCACGCGCGTTAAGGCCGACCAGGAACTCTACGACCAAATCCCGCGCGTAAAGGAAGTGGTGCGGGCTTTAAATATTCCCATTTACGAAAAAGAAGGTTTTGAGGCGGATGACTTGCTGGGTACGCTGGCCAAAACTTTACATAAAGAAAATCCGGAGGCTGATGTAATTATCACCACCGGTGATATGGATACACTCCAGTTGGTTAACCATCAAATAAAAGTTTACACTTTGCGCAAAGGCATTACGGATACAACTGTTTATGATGCCAAGGCTGTGCGCGGCCGTTATGAACTTAATCCCGACCAGTTGGTGGACTACCGCGCGCTTCGGGGTGATGCCTCCGACAACATTCCGGGGGTAAAAGGCGTTGGCGAGAAGACCGCGATTGAGTTGATAAAAGAATTCGGGTCGATTGATGAAATTTATAAGGCGATCCATTTAGGCAAAATCGGCGACAAAATAAAGCCACGCATTTTGGAGTTGCTTAAGGCGCAGGAGAAAGAAGCGAGGATGTCTTATGAGCTTTCCACAATAGACTGCAAAGTGCCGGTTGAAATTAAAGTGCCAAAATATGATTTAGATGCTTCTCATTTACACCAAACTGTACAGCTTTTTCAGGAGCTTGAGTTTAGAAGTTTACTAAATAAAATTCCAAAGACCGATCCGGGATCACTAGACAGTAAACAGAATACAGTAGACAGTGGACAGCAAGAAAATTTATCAGCAAAAAAGTTTAAACAAGATTATGAACTGGTAGACTCAGAAGAAAAATTGGAAAAGGCGCTTGGGGAACTGTCAGCTGCCAAAGAAATAACCGTGGATACAGAAACCACGAGTTTAAACATTATTGACGCTAAATTAGTTGGGGTTGGTTTGTCAGCAAAACCCGGATCGGCTTTTTATTTTCCGGCAGATTTATTTTTGGCATCAAAAGAGCTGAAAAATATCATCACCGATTCAAAAATAAAAAAAATCGGCCACAATTTGAAGTACGACCTGCAAATTTTAGAGTCTAATTCCTATATCCTAAATCCTATCTCCTTCGATACCATGATAGCCTCCTATCTTTTAAATGCTGCTACCCGCCAGCACAACCTGGATGCTTTGGCTTTTAACGAATTAGGTTACCAAATGCAGCCCATTGAGGATTTAATCGGCAAGGGGAAGAATCAGATAACTATGGACAAGGTAGATGTGGAAAAAGTTTCCTGGTATTGCTGCGAGGACGTGGATATGACCTTGAGGCTAAAGGAAATTTTTGAACCTCAACTGAAAAAAGAAGGTTTAGAAAAGGTTTTTTATGAAATTGAAATGCCGCTGGTGGAAGTTTTGGCCAAAATGGAAACCGCCGGCATAAAAACGGATACAAAATTTTTAAACCGCTTGTCCGGGGAAGTGGAAATAGATCTTAAGCAGCTGGAAAGTGACATTTACAAACTTTCTGGCACCGAGTTTAATATAAACTCGCCGAAACAAATGAAAGAAATTTTATTTGATAAATTAAAACTTGAACCCATCCAAAACAAAAAAAATAAGAGTGGCCTTTCCACCGCAGCAGGGGAGCTGGAAAAAATGCTGGGCCAGCATCCGGTGATTAAAAAAATTATGGAATACCGTGAGTTGGCCAAATTACAATCCACTTATTTACTTGCGCTTCCTGAAATGGTTAATAAAAAAACCGGGCGCATCCATACCAGTTACAACCAAACTATTGCGGCCACCGGCAGGCTGTCATCAATCGATCCAAACCTACAAAACATCCCCATAAAAGGCGAGGGCGTGGGCAGCACTATCCGCCGGGCTTTTGTTGCGGAAAAAGGTTATAAACTTTTATCTATCGACTATTCCCAAATTGAATTGCGCATTGTTGCACATTTGGCTAAAGACAAAAAAATGCTGGAAGTTTTTAAAAATGACGAGGACATTCATACCAAAACCGCCATGGAAATTTTTGGCGTGCCTGGGCACAAAATTACTAAAGATATGCGCAGGGATGCCAAGACAATAAATTTTGGGATTTTGTACGGCCTGTCCAGCTTTGGCCTTTCCTCGCGCATTGGTGAGGTAAGCGTGGGCGACGCCAAACAGTTTATCCAAAAATATTTCGCGGCTTATCCGGCCGTTGAGGAATATATAGAACAGATAAAGTTGCAGGTCAATCAGGAAGGTTTTGTTAAAAATGAGCTGGGACGTATTCGTAAGTTTCCGGAAATAAAATCTTCGCAATTTTTTATTCGCGCTGCAGCCGAACGCGCTGCCGTCAATTTTCCCATCCAGTCTTTGGCCGCAGATGTTATTAAAGTGGCAATGATTAATATTCATAAGCTAATAAGTGAATCAGCAGATAAGTCTATAAAAATGTTATTACAAGTACATGATGAATTGGTCTTTGAGGTTTCGGAAGACAAAATTGACGCGTGGCTTAAAAAGTTAAAGCCGCTTATGGAAAACGCAATTAAGCTTTCCGTTCCCGTGCGTGTTGAGGCAAAAGTCGGGGATAATTGGGGAGAGATGGAATCTTTACCATAATAAAAACCGTCCCAAATTTCTTCGGGACGGTTTTTTAAATTTATCTTTCTACGTTCAGTGTGGCGGCTCCGCCGCCGTCGCAGGTGACATTGGAAATAGTTAAATCGGTATTATCTCTTGTAATTATATTTGGGTAAACTACGGCGTAATCGTAAGCCGCAATCCTAAAGCTTTGGCCGTTGGCTCTAATGGTGTGGGCTTTGCTGTCGCGGTTGTCCAGCATTACCGGGGTACCTCTTTTTACGGACAGCAGGCCCGGGTTGCCGCTGCATTTAACAAACTGAAAGCGGAATTTATAAGTTTTAACTGCTTCGGTGTAAGACAGTTTTTTTGTGCCGGTTGTGGTATTTGCGCCGGATTCCTCATTGCCGCTTAGGGGTTTGTCCTGCTCCCAGCCGGCCCATTCTTCTCCCTGGCGTTTTTTATTTTCCGGATGCTTGTAAAAAGCCCATACCAAAAGGAGAATGGCCACTGCGCACGTTACTAAATAAATTGTTTTTTGTTTGTTTTGCATAATGTTTATTTTTTAATGGTCTTCCTTAATTATACGCAATATTTACCTGGATGTTTCAGTTAATTTTTGGAATTATCCACAGGTTTCATTTGACACTAGGTGAACGATTGTATACTATATTAGGTGTAAGCTTCTAAAATGTAAGATTTAAGATATGCAAGACACAAAAAAGGGCGAGATTATCATTTATAAAGACCAAACCGGGCCGGGAATCCAAGTTACTCTTGAAAATGACACAGTTTGGCTGAATCAGCAGCAAATGGCTGAATTATTTGGCAAAGATAGGGACACAATCTCTGAGCATATTCAAAATATCTTTAAAGAAGCTGAATTAAGCCAAAATTCAGTTACCCGGAAATTCCGGGTAACTGCCAGTGACGGCAAAAATTATGAAGTTAATAGTTAATCTTATTAATCGTAAATAAATCCCGACAGCTGCGGGAATTATTAATTAAAGGTCGTAAAATTTATAAATTTAATTAGGCAGTATTTTACGCAATGTGCCGAGTGCGAGACAGTTTGCGAGGATGCCGCGAGGCGTAAGTGACTTACGGTGAGCGGTACCGCAGCAAACTAACGAAGCAATCGGCCAAAGCCGCTTTGCAAATCGGGCTTTGCCCGATTCAAAAGCGGTGGTGCGTAAAACTACTGCACAAAATGTATGCAGGAACAACAACAGTTTGCACCCGCGCTATATTCCACAAAGCTGCCTACCAAAAGCCAAACCTACTTCTTTGATGTCAAAGAAGCCAAAAACGGCCACAAGTACTTAACCATTACCCAAAGCAGCATTCGTGGCGGACAAAAATTCCGCAATAGCTTAATTGTCTTCGGCGATCAGCTCGAAGCTTTCTCTCAAATTTTTGCTGAAGCAAAGCAAAAAACAATTTAATCGTATTACGTATAAAGTATAATGTATAAAGCAGAAAACAAGATTCAATCTTTTCGCGATTTACATGCTTGGAGGGAAGCTTATCAACTCGCGATGATAATTTATAAGGTTACAAAAGCTTTTCCAAAAGAAGAACTTTTTGGAATCATAATGCAAATAAGAAGAGCTGCTATTTCAGTAGCCTCGAATATTGCTGAAGGGTTTAGTAGAAATTCTATAAAAGAAAAGATCCAATTTTACTATACCGCCTTGGGTTCTTTGACTGAATTGCGGAATCAATTGGATTTGAGTAAAGGTATAGGTTATTTGCCCGAAAATAATTATCCGGATCTAGAAAATCAAGCTTTACGCTGCGATAAACTAATCCATGGATTAATTAAGAGCTGCAAAAGCCTTATACCTAATACGTAATACCTTATACCAAAAATCCGCCTTATGGGCGGATTTTTGCTAAAGCTTTTGCTAATCTGGATTTCAACCTTGAAGATTTACCTTTAAGTATAACTTTAGTCTTTGCAGCTTTATCTAGCGCAGACATAGCTTTCTTCATAGCTTCCATAGCTTCGCTCTTCTTGCCTGCAGTAATAAGCTTCCTGACTGCTTTAACAGCGTCTTTGAATTTGTCTTTAGTTGTTAGGTTCCTGGCTCTGCGGCGAATGCTCTGTCTCATGGCCTTGGCCGCTGATTTTATATTTGGCATAGTAGATCTATTCCTTATTATTCTCTCCCTGCCTACCGCAGGCAGGCAAGACCTGGAGAGATGTCACCCGAAGGGTGACAGAGAGGTTGATATTAGATTAAAAATTTTGTTGCGACTTCCGATATCTTAACAAAATCTTTTAAAAAAAGCAAGAGTGGTTTTAGCGCTTTGTCTTAAGTTTCCGGATTTTTTTAATTTCTTCAATTTTATCCCTAAGCTTGGCTGCAAGTTCAAATTCTAAATTCTTTGCAGCAAGGTCCATTTGTTCTTCCAACTCGTCCAAATAAAACTTTATTTCCTCTTTGTCCATCTTAGTTACATCACGCGCTCGTTCTTCTTCGTTTTCAATTTCTTTTTTGCTGCCAGCAAGGCGGGAATCGGCAATGGCTTTTTGAATAGATTTTGGAGTTATGCCGTGTTTTTTGTTATAAATTTGCTGAATTTTGCGCCTGCGGTTAGTCTCATCGATCGCTCTTTGCATAGAACCGGTAGTGTTGTCAGCATATAAAACTGCGTGGCCCTCCAAGTGGCGGGCGGCGCGACCCATCATTTGCATAAAGAAAGTTTCAGACCGTAAAAAACCTTCCTTATCCGCGTCCAGTATCGCGACTAAGGAAACTTCCGGCAAATCCAAACCTTCACGGAGCAAGTTTATTCCTACCAAAACATCATAAACGCCCAAACGCAGGTCACGCAAAATTTCTAATCTATCAAAAGTATCAACATCGGAGTGCACATAAGCTACTTTAATACCGTCTTCTTTTAAATATTCCGTTAGCTCTTCTGCCATGCGTTTGGTTAAAGTGGCAACCAAAACACGCTGATGCTTATCGACTCTTTCTTTAATCCTCTCTATTAAATCATCAACCTGGTTTTTTATTGGTTTTATTTCAATGGTTGGATCAATAAGGCCTGTGGGGCGGATGATTTGCTCTACAATACTCGGCGGATCCATATGCTTGAGTTTGGGGCGGGCGTCTATAATACTTTGTTCTTCCTGGGTGCGTTTGGATTTTGTAACAAATTTAGTATCTTTTTGGGTTAAGCTTCTTTCTATTTCAAATTCGTTGGGTGTGGCAGAGACAAAAATGGCCCTGTTAATTTTTTTCTCAAATTCCGAAAATTTTAAGGGACGATTATCTAATGCACTGGGCAGCCGAAAACCATAATCTATCAATGTGGATTTTCTGGAACGGTCGCCTTCATACATGGCGCCTATTTGCGGCACGGTTTGGTGGCTTTCATCTATAAATAATAAAAAATCATCGGGAAAATAATCAATTAGGGTAGATGGCGGACTGCCAGGCTCGCGGCCTTCAAGTACGCGTGAATAATTTTCAATGCCTGCCACAAAGCCGGTGTTGACCAGCATTTCTAGGTCAAAATTAGTACGTTGCTCCAAACGCGCGGCTTCTAAAACTTTACCTTGCCGCCTAAGTTCACTTAATCTCTCGACAAGCTCGAGACGTACCGCCTCAATTGCGCCCTTTAGTTTATCTTCGGGTGTGACAAAATGTTTGGCAGGAAAAATTGTGAATTCTTCTAAAGTTTCAATTGTATGTCCGGAAACTGCATCTCGCCGTTCAATTTTTTCAACTACATCGCCAAAAAAATCCATGCGGATAATGGTATCTTCCGAAGACAAAATAATTTCTACAATGTCGCCGTTAACCCTAAATGTTCCTCTTTGCAGTTCGATATCATTTCTATGGAATTGTAAATCCGTTAAGCGCCTAAGAAGTTTGTCGCGCTTAAAAGATTCACCTTTTTTTACTTGGAGCGACAGTTCTAAATAGTTGGCCGGGTTGCCAAGTCCGTAAATGCACGAGACAGAGGCAACTATCAGTACATCTTTTCTTGAAAGCAAAGATTGGGTGGCGGCATTGCGCAGGCGGTCAATCTCTTCGTTAATTTGAGTTTCTTTTTCTATGTAGGTGTCTGAGCGGGGAATATAGGCTTCGGGTTGGTAGTAATCGTAGTAGGAAACAAAATAGTGGACCGCATTGTCCGGAAAAAATTCCTGGAACTCACTTGCCAGCTGAGCGGCTAAAGTTTTGTTGTGGGAAATGATGAGAGTTGGCTTTTGGATTTTTTCAATTATGTTGGCCATGGTAAAGGTTTTTCCGGATCCGGTCACGCCCAAAAGCGTTTGATACCTTCGACCGGCATCAATGGATTTTAATAATCCGGCGATTGCGGCGGGCTGGTCGCCTGCGGGTTTGAATTTGGATTGTAATTTGAATTGCATAACTTTATTTTCCCCTCCCTCGATGGGAGGGGTTAGGGGAGGGTGATTTTTTTGCGTAATTTCACCCCTCCCTAGCCCTCCCCATTCAGGGGAGGGAATTAAATTTACAGATAACTACAGAATCGTATGAAATAATTTTTTGTAGTCATCTGTAGTGCGTTATATCTATAATTCTGTAGACCAATTTTCATTTTACCAAATTCACAATACTTTTGGCTAGATGCTTAAACATAAAAAAACCCCCTGGACGCGTGCTCTCGGTTCACGCGCCCAAGGGTATATTTCCCTCCCGGGACAGGAGGAGGGAAGTTGGCGAAGGGCTTGGGGGAAGAGGTAACCCCAACTGTTTGAGATCAACAGGTTGGTAGCCGCTCAGCGACTCCAGTAACCCTGTTTAAACAACCACGCCTTCGCAAGAAAGCATAGGCCCTCCATAAAATTGTAATTTTTAGGCCGCACCCCGGGGGCAGATCCGGACTGAATTAAGGTGATGACAACCCTTAACGCAGCTTGTGCGGCCAATGGACCCAGATGGACTCGAACCATCGACCTAACGCGTGTCAGGCGTTTGCTCTACCTAAAATATCTGAGCTATGGGTCCGATAGAAGTCGGGGAGAGAGGATTTGAACCTCCGGACACGATTGTAAGTCATGTGCCATAAAACATCTCCCCGACAATTGGTTGATATATTTTATAATACCTGGGAAATTTGTCAATCTTGCATTTTAAGCATAAAATAGATTTATGATTGCTTATTTAAAAGGTAAAATTTTAGAAAAATCCCTTACTTATATCATTATTGAAAATGGCGGAATTGGCTATAAAGTTTTTGTCACGCCCGATACTTTAACTAAATCCGCAGGCGATGAGGTTAGCCTGTATACCTATATGAAAGTGGCTGACGACGGCCATTCCTTGTTTGGCCTGCCTTCTTTTGCCGCCTTACAATTTTTTGAACTTTTAATTACAGTTTCCGGCGTGGGGCCAAAAATGGCTTTGGCAATACTGTCTGCCGGGCAAATAGAAAGCATAAAGCAGGCCATTGCCAATCAAGACGCTGCAATTTTTACGCGAATTTCCGGGATTGGCAGTAAAACAGCGGAGCGTATAATTGTAGACTTAAAAAATAAAGTGGGAGCCACAGATTCCTCTGCAGGTCCGTCGTCGGAAATTTTTGATGCTCTATTGGCTCTTGGTTATAACCAGCGAGAGGTGCGGGAAGTAATAAGTAAAGTAGACAATTCCAAACCCCAGGAGCAGCAACTTAAGCAGGCTTTGCAGCTATTATCTAAAGGATAAATTATGAGAGAAGATTCTGAGTTTAAAACCTATAATGATTTGGAAGCAATTGCGGCAGAAAGAAAAGTTACACCAGAAAAAAACATTAAGTATGACACAGCTGCAAATTATAAGTTTAATTTGTACGGTCCTAAAATTGGTGAAGTTGCTGTAGAAAAAACCAATTTTGCAATTCGCGCCAGCCGGGATCCAGGTTATGAAGGGGCAATTAGGCTTAGCTTTTGTGCTCCATCACAACAGTCAGAGGAGAAGGAGTCGGTAGAAGGTTTTGTCATCTTACGAACCTTAAATTCAATGTCGGCAACCGAAAACCCCAACAACCCAAAGTTACAGTATGGCAATCAAACAGAGAAGTTTATGCCAAAAGTTTATATTGAAAATATGGTCAGCGGTTCTACTAAGAGTGAAATTGATTCAAATAGAAAATCGCACAATGCTAGTCAATACAAGGGTTTGGGAAAAATGCTTCATCGAGCCGCAGTTGAATGGTCATTTTTGCAGGGTTGTGATGGAAGAGTGCAGTTAGAAGTACATGGAGATTCTTTTGGGTTTCATGAAAATTTTGGTTTTAGGGGCCAGGATATAAATAATCCAGACGGATCCTTGCACCATTTAGGTCAGGAGCCTCACCAAAGGATAGCAATTGATAGATACGATGCCGCAAAACAGTACAAACAAGAGCAGGATTTTTGGAAAAGCGAAGGCGTTAGCTTGGAAGAATATGTAAGATTATATGGTGAAAAGAAAAATTACGTTTCCAGCACTGACGAACAAGTTTATATGTATTTACCCGATGAAGTGATTAAGCGAGAGAAAGATAGGATGTCCGCGGGTCAGGCAGAAATATTTGTAGATGCTGGTGCAGTTGAAGATTTGTTGAATGAGCAGGATTTATTATTGCAGATTGAAAAAACCAAGTCATTAAAGAAAAAATGGGGAACAGGAAACACTAAAGAAAATGTGGAAGCCAGAATTTATTATTTAAAGGAATTAATTAAGCTGTGTGGGCAGGCTAGTTCTCCAGAGCTAGAAAAAGCATATGCTCTAGATTTAATTAATGAACTTGAGCAAAATGATTTTAACCTCGATGATAAATATAATGACTTAGCGGAAGCCAGTAAAATTGTAGGAGATAAGGAAAAATTTGAATATTACAGAAATAAATCAAAAGGTCTCTAATGCAATTAATAGAATTATCCGAAATCGATAAAGAAACATACAACCATTTTGTTGCCACTAACACTAGTGGCAGTTTTTTGCAAAGCTTTGAATGGGGAGAATGGCAGTCGGCCTTAGGCCGACAGGTTAAAAGATTTAAGATTATAGATGACAGCGGAAACCAAATTGCATCGGTGCAATTCATTAAAATGTCGATTTTAGGAAAGTATTATTATTTGTATGCGCCGTATGGACCGGTGGTAAGTGGACAGTGGGCAGTGGACAGTGGGCAGCTTTTAGATCAAATAAAATCTAAATTTCCTGATTCAATTTTTATTCGTATAGAGCCTAAGGATTTGGCACTACCCACTACCCACTACCCACTACCCACTAAGTCCCCAAATATCCAACCCGGGAAAACTTTAATTATCGATCTTTCAAAATCGGACGAGCAGTTGCTTTCCGAAATGCACCATAAAACCCGCTACAATATTAAAGTGGCGCAAAAGCACGGCGTAGAAATTAAAGACGAGTTCGATATTAGCATTGGCCATGGTTTGTTTTTTGACGAGGCTTTAAAACTTATTTTAGAAACTTCCAAGCGACAGGGTTTTTCAACTTTCGGGTCCGATTATTATAAAAAGCTGGTAGATTTTTTTGCTCTGCAACAGCGAGCGGATTTAAAACTTCATATTTATAAAGCTATTTTCCAAAATCAGTTACTGGCAACTGCAATTATAATAGACTTTGGCGACACCCGAACTTTTTTGTTCGGCGGGTCCAGCGAATTTCACAAAAATGTTATGGCGCCTTATTTGTTGCATTTCCATGCCATGATCGATGCCAAACACCAGGGATTAAAATTTTATGATTTTTGGGGAATAGAAACTTCCTCCGGGGAAACCCCGGGCTTTGTACGTTTTAAACTGGGTTTTGGGGGCACTCAGAGAGAATACGCAGGAGCGCACGACCTGGTGAACCATACTTTATTGTACAAGATTTATAGTGGCATTAGGGTTATTAATAAATTTTTTAGGTAGATAAAAAAACGAAACCTCGGAGAGTTCTCCGAGGTTTCCAGTTTGCGGCTTCATCTTCTTCTAAAAAGTCTCGCCCCGTGCGTGCGGGCAACTTCCCTGAAGCCATCCATCATTGGACCGTTGATGATGTCGATAATGGCCTGAATTACTTTCCACCATTCCTGCCTTTCTTCGTCATCATCAGCAGTCCCTCCGTTTTCCACGATCGCCTTGCATGGCCCCTCGCATCTCATGAGGTGCCATTGAACCCAGGTTCGTTCCGACGCGTTGTCATTTGTTATCTCGCGCCATTTATTTAAAACTTCCGAAGGTGGGTGAATTGTTGGTTCAAATGTGAGTGCAGAACATTGGAAGAGAATATCTAGCTGCGGTTTTTGAAGCTGTTTTAGACGGTCATCTCTTTCTTCTTGTGTTGCGGACTTTAAATCCAACAAAACTTCCGAAGGTGTCGGTCTCTGTAATTCGGCCATTCATGCCTCCTTTTTTTCAGATATGACAATTGTAGATAATATGGATACTTATGTAAACCTATAATTTTAGTTATAATATGTCTATGCAATTTATTAAAAAGTTAATCCCGAAAGCTCTGTTAAAAATTATTAGACCTATTTATCATGGCTTGGTTGCTATACTGGCGAGTTTTTATTTTGGCAATCCTGGTGAAAAAATGGTGGTCATTGGCGTTACCGGAACCACGGGTAAGTCTTCCACTATAGCTATGCTTGCCCACCTACTCAATGCCGCCGGAAAAAAGTCCGGTTTTTCAACGACTGTGAATTTTTCAAACGGGCAACAGACTTTTATGAACAAGCGGGGGCTTTCAATGCCGGGCGGTTTTGAGCTGCAAAAACGTTTACAGCAAATGCATTTAAGCGGCTGTAAATATGCAATTATAGAATGCACTTCCGAAGGGCTTGCGCAAAACAGGCATTTGGGAATTAATTTCGATATGGCGGTTTTTACCAATCTTTCTCGCGCGCATTTAGACGCGCACGGAAGTTTTGGCAATTATAAACATGCTAAGGCAAAACTTTTCAGCTTAGGTAATTTGCCAAAGAAATCTTTTTTTAGCAAAAAAGTTATTGGCGTGAATTTCGACGACGCTATGTCCGGTTTTTATTTAAGTTTTAAGTCAGACGAAAAATTTGGCGTGACTTTTACTAAAGTTCAAACCCGCGACGCAAGCAAGCAGTTTTTTGCCCAGGTTACAAAGAGCGAGCCGCCCATGGAGTTTGAAGTGCAAAATACTAAATTTAGTTTAGATTTGCTCGGAGTTTTTAATGTAAAGAATGCTGCATTGGCAGTTGCCTGCGCAAATGTTTTGGGTGTGGATTTAAACCAAGCTTCAGAGGCTTTAAAAAATTTCCACGGCATACCCGGCCGTATGGAAAAAGTTCCCAATAGTTCAGGCTTTCAAATTATTGTGGACTATGGCTGCGAGCCGGCTTCCATCCAAGCTGCTTTGGAAGAAGCTTCTATTTTGCCGCGCAATCGGTTAATCCACGTCTTTGGTTCCACCGGCGGGCACAGGGATGTAAGCAAGCGGTTTGACTTTGGAAAAACCAGCGCGCAGTACGCTGACTGTATTATTGTCACAAATGATGATGTCTACGACACCGACCCGCAAATAATTGCAGAAAATATACTAGAGGGGATAAACAGCTTTAAGTTGCGTAAGCCTCAATATGAAATAATCTTAGATAGACGTTTGGCTATTGCCAAGGCTTTATCGATTGCTGAAAAAGACGACATTGTTTTAATAACCGGCAAGGGCAGCGAGCAATTCTTGGTTCTGCCTGACAATAAGAGGATAGAATGGGACGAAGTTAGCGTGATTAAAGAAGAGTTAGAAAAATTGTATAAAGTATAACGTATTATGTATTAAGGGTGTCTGGCTTTATACTTAGTACATTATACCTCATACGTAATCTATGATTTTATATATAGACACAACGGATTTTAATAAAGTGACTTTTGCTCTCACCCCCTCCTCGCCTCCCCCCTTAAGGGGGAGGAAAAACACTGTTTCCCCTCCCTGGAGGGGAGGGGTTAGGGGAGGGTGGAAGAAGTCATATCAGATAGACCCTCATAAAGTTTACGAGACTTTAGCAATTTTAGAAAAATTTTTAAAATCTGCCAAAGTAAAACTCCCGCAGATAAAAAAAATAATCACTAACAAAGGCCCGGGTTCTTTTACCGGTACAAGAGTAGGCGTAACACATACCTTAGCTTTAGGTTTTGCGTGGGAGATCCCGGTAAAGTTTTTGGCTAAAGATAAATTTGAAAAATTAAGAATTTAAAAAAAGCCCCCCAGGGAGGGGTTTTTTAATTACTCCAAAGCCTCAATCTTCTTTTAATTTGAAAAATGATATTGTGAGCACTAACATAGCAATTAGCCAAATTCCCAAGATTAAAATGTCTTTGCCTATTGTATGAAAATCAAACGGTAAAAGATATGCTGCCCTAAAGCCGTCGGCAAGGTAAGTTATGGGCAAAATTTCTGCAATTACTTTTAAAGCCTTGGGCAGGCCGTCTATGGGGAAGAAAATATTGCCTAAAAAAGTTAATGGCAGACCAATGGCCGAGGTAATGGGCGCGGCTGCTTCGTAAGAATTGGCAAAGCTGGAAATAAGCAGTCCAAGTAGCAGGAAAATTGCCGCGCCGAGCAGGGTTAAAATAATTATGGAAAAAAAGTTGCCCACAAATTGGGCGTTAAAGAAAATTACGCCAATTAAAGTTAACACTACCATTTGTACGAATATGGTGACTGTCCGGGAAGCGACCACGGCAAGAATAAGCTGCCATTCTTTTATGGGCGTTACCAAAAAGCGTTTTATAACGCCGCGCGACTTGAGGTCCACCATCCAATAAGCCAAACCGTAAATACCGCCTTGCATAATGGTCATAGCCAAAATGCCCGGCAAAACATAGTCTGAATAACTCACGTTTGAGTTCATACTTTTGCCAATGGGCAGGATGGAAAGCGCAATGTAAATGAACGCGGGCATTAAAATTGTCCAAAAAATTCCGCCGCGGTTGCGAACTGTCATTTTTAAGTTGGCTTTGAGTAGCTCAATAAAAGAGTTCATAAATTAATTTAAATGATTGATCAGGATTGACCAAGATTGACATGATTGCCATGCAGCAATTCTTGTTCAATCTTTTAAATCTTATTTAATCTTGATCAATTAATTCATTCTTCGTATTCATGTCCGGTTAAGTCTAAATATACGTCTTCTAAGGTTGCGGTTTTAACGGTAAAGCCGGAGAAAGTAATATTATTTTCTTTTAGAATTTTTATTATAGAAGAAATTTTGTCCAGGTTGGTAAATTCTATAATAATTTTTGGATAGTTGGCATAAACTTTTTTAACTTCCGGCAAATTTTTAAATACAGATTGGTCAAGGTTTTTGTCCACCAGAAAAGAAATTTGCGTAGTTTCGGAAATTTTTTCAATGAGTTTTCGGGGTGCGTCAATTTCTAAAATTTTGCCTTTGTCCATTACAGCAACGCGGTGGCACAAAAATTCAGCCTCTTCCATATAGTGGGTAGTTAGCACTACAGTAATCCCGCGCCCGTTTATTTCTTTTATTAGTTTCCACATTTGCCTGCGGGCGGCAGGGTCTAGTCCGGTAGTGGGCTCGTCCAAAAATAAAATTTGCGGATTGTTTACCAGGGAGCTGGCAATGGTAAAGCGCTGCTTTTGTCCGCCGGAAAGATTTTTTACCTGTTCGTGTTTTTTGTCCTCCAAATTCACCAACCCTAAAAGTTTTTCTTTGTCCGCTTTTTGCCCGTAAAAAGAAGCGAATAAATCCAGGAGTTCGCCTAAGTTTAAATACTGTAGATACTGGCTGGACTGGAGCTGCACGCCTATACGGTTTTTTATCTCCTCTGTCTCTTTTTGGTTATCAAAACCTAAAACTTTAATTTCCCCGGATGTTTGCTTTTTTAGGCCCTCTATTATTTCCAAAGTTGTGGTTTTTCCCGCTCCATTGGGTCCTAAAATACCGAAGATTTCGCCTTTTGCCACCTCAAAAGAAAGTCCCCTTACGGCTTCCAGGGTTTTTATCCCCCCTTTGGCTTTGGGCAGGGGATAGGTTTTGAACAAATTTTTAACTTTTATTACCGAATCCATATTTTATAGTTTATTATAGCATTTTGTTACGCATAACTAATAAATTACAAAAAGTGTGATATAATATATATAAATATTTACTTAAAATAAAAAAATGATTAAATTTGTAAAAAGAAGCCATTACCAAAGGGGCACACACGGAAGCAAAATTATAATTACTTATTCCGCCTCCGAGGTTCTAATTGGGTTTTTGCTCATATCTCTGGTAGGATTTTACGTTTATTACTATTTAGAAACAAATCTTAATCCAAAATTGCCTGTTTATAACCTAGGGAAAGTTCAAACCACGGTTGTGCCGCCGGATACCACAACAAAAGCACCGAGTAAAAGGTAAGCTTTAGCACTTGACAATATTAACAGAATTGCTAATATAGATAAACAAATATTTTTTCACGATTTAGGGACGACGTATTTGCCACAATTTGCCAACTCGCTTTAGGCGTAAGGCAACATTAACAAAGTCACGCTTGTTAGATTTAAACCATAGATAAGCCAATTTTCAGGCCTTTTTTGAATTTTGCCAAAAAGGGAGTATTTTTGCCTGCCTGCCGGCAGGCAGGTGTCCCGTTAGAAGTTTTAGTGGCTAAATCTATGAAAGAGGGTGGATTTGTTAACATATTTTGATTATTTATTTAATCCTCGTTGGGTAACTTCTAACGGGATGTGTCCCGAAAGCTTTTATTTTCTAATATTTTAATTTAGGCTATGTCCAAAAAAATCGTTAGTGCGCAAAACCCCACTCTTTTCGATACTAAACCGTTTAAATCCTTAGGCAGGAAGTTTTTTAGCCATAAACACGAAACCGCGCTTTTGCCTAATTTAATTGAGGTTCAGCTCAATTCTTACCGCTGGTTTGTAGAAAAAGGGCTAAAAGAGCTGTTGGGAGAAATTGGCTCTATTAAAGATTTTACCACCAAGAACCTGGAATTATTTTTTGGCGACTATTTTTTTGACAAAGCCAAATACGACGAATTTACTTCCCGCGAACGCAACACCACTTTTGAGGCCCCTTTGTATGTGTCTGCCAAATTGGTCAACAAGGTTACGGGAAAAACCAAAACCCAGGATGTTTATTTTGGTGACTTTCCGCTCATGACCCCGCGCGGCACTTTTATAATCAACGGTGTGGAACGTGTAGTGGTAAACCAACTTATAAAATCCCCGGGCGTATTTTTTACCGCTGAAAATATCCGCAACAAAAATTTTTACGGGGCGAAAATTATTCCTAACCGCGGAGCTTGGCTGGAACTGGACACGGACGCAGCCGGAGTGATTGGCGTAAAAATTGACCGCAAACGCAGAATTCCAATTACCGCACTTTTGCGTGTTTTTGGGCTGTCTTCCAACGAAGAAATTTTGTCTTCCTTTACTGACGTGGACACTGACCCGGACACAAAATATATCCAAAACACCTTGGACAAGGACGCATCCACCAACGCTGACGAAGGCTTTAAGGAAGTGTACAAAAGAATCCGTCCGGGTGATTTAGCTACAGTAGACAACGCTAAATCGTTAATTTCCGGTATGTTCTTTAACACCGAACGTTACGATTTTTCAGCCGTGGGCCGATACAAATTCAACCAGCGTTTAAGTCTTCCTGAAAATCAGAATCCGCTTTTGACCAAAGAAGATTTGGTCATGGTTATAAAAGAAATAATCCGACTTAACAACTCCCAGGCTTTGGCCGACGACATTGACCATCTTGCTAACCGCCGCGTAAGAGCAGTTGGCGAACTTATCCAGGCCCGTTTCCGCGTGGGTCTTGCCCGTATGGCCAGAATTGCCAAAGACAGAATGAGCTTAGCAGACCTTGATACAGTCACTCCTGCCCAGCTTATCCACGTCCGCCCAATTGTTGCCACTATGCAGGAATTCTTTTCCTCTTCCCAGCTCTCCCAGTTTATGGACCAGACCAATCCGCTTGCCGAACTCGAACACAAGCGCCGTCTTTCTGCTATGGGTCCCGGGGGACTTTCCAGGGAGCGCGCGGGTTTTGAAGTCCGTGACGTGCACCATTCCCACTACGGCAGGCTTTGCCCAATTACCACTCCGGAAGGCCCGAACATCGGACTGGTAGCCCACTTGGCCACCTACGCCAGAGTGAATGATTTTGGATTTATAGAAACCCCTTACAGGGTTGTAAAAAAGTCAGTTGCCAATGACGGCAAAGCGGCGGTGGATGAAATTTCCCTTTACGATATTAAAGACGAAAAAGGTAATGTGCTGGTTTCTGCGGGCGACGTAATTTCTGCCGGCAAAGCCAAAGAAATTGCCAAAAATCACCAGCTTTTGGAAATCCGAATAAAGCCCAGAGTTACCGATAGAATTAGTTATTTAGACGCTTACGAAGAAGAGCAGCTCATTATTGGCCAAAGCAACATTGAAATAAACGAGAATAATTATTTTGTAGAACAAAGATCTTCGGTCAGGGTTCACAGCGTGCCTTCTATTGCTTCCACCGACGACATAGACTGCCTGGACGTATCGCCTAAGCAGATTATTTCCGTTACCACGTCTTTAATTCCGTTTTTAGAACATGACGATGCCAACCGCGCTTTAATGGGTTCAAACATGCAAAGGCAAGCCGTCTCCTGCATAAGTCCGCAGGCGCCGCTTGTGGGCACGGGTATGGAAAGCAAGGCTGCGCGCGACAGCGGCACTGTAGTTTTGGCTGAAGAAGAAGGCACCGTAACTTCGGTTATGGGTGACAAAATTGTGGTAGTAGGGGAAAAGGGCAAGAAAAAAGAATATCCGCTGTTAAAATTTTTGCGCACTAACTCCGCAACTTCTATTAACCAAATTGCGCGTGTCAGCAAAGGCGCCAAGGTTAAAAAGGGCGATCTTCTGGCCGACGGCGCTTCCACTGAAGGCGGGGAATTGGCTTTGGGTCAAAATGTTTTGGTGGCCTTTATGTCCTGGGAAGGTGGAAATTACGAAGACGCCATTTTGCTTTCAGAACGCTTGGTCCAAATGGACCGTTACTCTTCTATTCACATAGATGATTTTAAAATAGATGTACGCGACACCAAGTTAGGTCCGGAGCAGGTCACGCGTGATATTCCTAACGTAGGTGAAGAAAAACTTAAAGATTTAGACGAAACCGGAGTCATCCGCATTGGCGCCCAGGTAAAAGCCGGCGACATTTTGGTTGGAAAAATTACTCCTAAAGGTGAAACAGACCTTACCGCAGAAGAAAAACTTTTGCGCGTAATTTTTGGTGAAAAATCCAGGGATGTTAAAGATACATCGCTTACTTTGCCTCACGGTGAATACGGAAAAGTGGTTAACATCCGAGAATTTTCCCGCGATGCCGGCGACAAACTTCCTTCCGGAGTTGTTCGCAGCATCCAGGTATCTGTAGCTGTCTTGAGAAAAATCCAGGTAGGGGACAAAATGGCCGGACGCCACGGTAACAAAGGTGTTATTTCTAAAGTTATTCCTGTGGAAGATTTGCCGTTTATGTCCGACGGAACCCCGGTGGATATTATTTTAAACCCCCTTGGTGTTGTGTCCCGTATGAACCTTGGACAAATTTTGGAAACTCACCTTGGTATGGCTGCCAGAAATTTAAAATATACCATAGCGACTCCGGTATTGGATGGTATTAGCGAAACTCAAATTAAAGAAGAACTAGTAAAAGCCGGCATCCCTACCGACGGTAAGGTTGTACTTTACGACGGTAAAACCGGTGAAGCTTTTGACGAAAAAGTTACGGTGGGTGTTATGTACTTCTTAAAACTCCACCATTTAGTAGACGACAAGATGCACGCGCGTTCTACCGGACCATACTCGCTTATTACCCAACAGCCGCTTGGCGGTAAAGCGCAGTTCGGCGGACAGAGATTCGGGGAAATGGAAGTTTGGGCCCTGGAAGGTTACGGTGCAGCCCACACTTTGCAGGAAATGTTAACTATAAAATCTGACGACGTGGTTGGAAGATCAAAGACCTACGAAGCCATTGTAAAAGGTGAAGCCATTAAAAAACCGAACATCCCTGAAAGCTTCCGCGTGTTGGTAAAAGAACTTCAAAGCTTGTGTATGGACGTTGAGCTCTTAGGCAAAGACGGTGTGGTAAGTAGCGCCTCTGAAGAGCCGGAAATAATTGTTCCAAATATGCCTTCTGTTCAGCCTTTAGTACCGGACCATTCCTTGTTTGCAGATGAAGTAAAGAAAGACAGCAAGAAGTATAAGAAGGAGAAAAAAAGTAAATAAGTGAATAAGCTAGTAAGTTAATAAGTATTTTGACAAAAGAAGAAGCCGCGTTCGTCCTCAAGCGAGAACGAAACGCGGCTAAGTTGGAGAGGCGGACGGTTTTGGGAGATCATTGTCGTTTGTCGGCGCGATGGATAATTTGACATCCGACATAGAAAATCCCAATCCCAACCCAAGTTCTAAAATTAGTTAATCTTTCTTCGCCTAACGCGAGCACGTACAGCCCGCCCGCCAAAACAAGAAGTCCGATGGTGACTTTCCAGTACCTCATACCCCTCCTTTTTATTTAACAGCTCAGTTTATCAGTAGCAAAGAGTTTTGTAAATAGCCTTAACCCATTTCGAACGCAGTGAGAAATCTGTCTATTATCGGAAGTTGGTAATAATAGATCTCTCGCTTCGCTCGAGATGGAAACAGGTAAATTATTTAATAAAAGAAGAAGCCGCGTTCGTCCTCGAGCGAGAACAAAACGCGGCGGAATTAGTAGGTGCCGAAGTCATAGACAAACTCTTTTGCTGCCAGACCTCCGATTAGGCAGGTCAAAGCGAGAGGTTGATGGCCGGTTAGGGCGGCCAACAAGGCGCCTACGAGCAATACCCATTTAAGCGCAAGACCAATCAAAGTCAGTATGTCCTTAAGGTCCACAACTCCTCCTTGTCTACAGATGGACAATGATTATATCAAAAATAATTTATTTTGTTAATAGATTCCCTTCACGGGAATGACAGGCCTAATCACTAACAACTAAGTACTAATCACTTCCCCATATGTTCACCCAAACCGAAGATTTTAAAGGAGTAAGGCTTAAACTTGCCAGCCCGGAGACCATAACCAACTGGTCGCACGGTGAAGTTACCAAGCCGGAAACTATAAACTACAGAACCCAGCGTCCGGAAAAGGACGGGCTTTTTGACGAGAAAATTTTCGGCCCAATTAAGGACTGGGAATGTTATTGTGGGAAATATAAACGCATCCGCTACAAAGGGATTGTTTGTGACAAGTGCGGTGTGGAAGTTACCAAGTCTTCAGTCAGGCGTGAACGCATGGGCCACATTCGGCTTGCTGTACCCGTAACCCATATTTGGTTTTTGCGCGGCGTGCCTTCCCGCTTGGGTTTGATTTTAGATTTGGGCGTGCAGGAATTAGAAAAAGTGGTTTACTTTGCCGCTTACATAATTAACCAAGTAGACGAAGAAGCCAGGCTGCAAACGCTGGAGCAAATTGAACGTGAATTTAAAGTTAAGAAAAAAGAAATTGAAGACAAGTACGAAACTTTAATTGCCAAGGGTCGGGCTGCCATGAGCCAGAAAACTTCCAAGGACAAAGATGTTTTAGAAGCGGAAATAGACGCAGAAACCACCCGCTTAAAAGACGTCTGGAGCAAGGAAGTGGAAGGCCTTGAAACCATCCGCGACCAGGCCAGATCGGAGCTTAAGTCCATTAAGAAAATGCAGGTTATTTCCGAACTTGCTTACAGGGATTTGTCTTTAAAGTATGGACCGGTGTTTTCCGCCAGCATTGGCGCAGAGGGCCTTAAAGGGATTTTAGAAGAAGTAAACTTAGAACAACTTTTGGCAGATTTACAAACCCAGTTACCCGGCCTGGAAGGCCAGGCGCAAAGGAAAGTTTTAAAGCGCTTAAAGTTAGTTAAATCTTTAATCAATTCCGGCCTTAGGCCCGAATGGATGCTTATTGGCAACTTGCCGGTTATTCCTCCGGATTTAAGGCCAATGGTGCAGTTAGACGGCGGCCGTTTTGCGGCATCTGACCTTAATGACTTGTACCGCCGTGTTATTAACAGAAACAATCGACTTAAAAAACTGCTTGAAATTAAAGCGCCGGAAGTTATTACCCGTAACGAAAAGCGTATGCTGCAGGAAGCGGTTGACGCTTTAATAGATAACTCCATCCGTCACGGAAAAGAAGTTACGGCTTCCACCGGACAAAAGAGAAAACTCCGATCACTTGCAGATATGCTTAAAGGCAAGCAGGGTAGATTTAGACAAAACTTGCTCGGTAAGCGCGTAGACTACTCCGGTCGTTCGGTTATTGTAGTCGGTCCTCACTTAAAACTTCACCAGTGTGGTTTGCCAAAAACCATGGCTTTGGAATTGTTTAAACCTTTTGTTATTTCCAAACTTATTGCGCGCGAGTTTGCGCACAACGTAAGAAGTGCCAACCGTTTAATAGAACAGGGCAGAACTGAAGTTTATGACATTTTGGAAGAAGTGACCAAAGACCACTATGTTTTACTTAACCGCGCTCCGACCCTCCACCGTTTAGGTTTCCAGGCTTTCCAGCCCGTACTTATTGAAGGTAAAGCCATCCAGCTCCACCCTATGGTGTGTGCGGCTTTTAACGCTGACTTTGACGGTGACCAAATGGCTGTGCACGTGCCTTTGACGGAAGCTGCACAAAAAGAAGCCAAGGAGATTATGGTCTCTGCCCACAACCTGCTCAAACCCGCCTCCGGTGACCCGGTTATGACTCCTGACAAGGACGTTGTGGTGGGCTGTTACTATATAACCAGAATGCGCGAGGGCGCCAAAGGTGAAGGCAAGATTTTTTCCAGCCCACAGGAAGCCATTTTAGCTTATAACAACGGACATGCGCACATTCAGGCGAAAGTTAAAGTGCGCCTTGAAAGCGGTGAAATGGTAGAAACCTCCATTGGCAGGCTTATCTTTAACAAGGTAGTGCCAAAGGAACTCGGCTTTAGAAACGACAACTTCGACAAAAAGAAACTCCAAGGTTTGGTTAGAGAAGCTCACAGAGCATTAGGTAATGACCGCACTGCGGAATTGATAGACGAGATTAAGCGCACTGGTTTTTATTATATGAAAAAGTCCGGCCTTTCCTGGGGTATGGACGACTTACAGGTACCGCAAACCAAATATGAATCATTTCGTATTGCTGACTCTGAAGTTGAAGGTACTTACCAGCAATTCAGGGAAGGACTGCTTACTGAAGAAGAACGCAAAAACCGCGTGGTAGAAATTTGGGCAGATGTTTCCGAAAAAATTGCCAAGTCCGTAACCGGCACAGTTGCCGAGTACGGCAGCGTTAACTATTTCGTGTCTTCCGGAGCCAGGGGTTCCTTTTCCCAAATTACCCAAATGTCAGGTATGAAAGGTTTGGTGGTAAACCCTGCCGGTGACGTTATTGAATTGCCTGTAAAAGGATCTTTCAAAGAAGGTTTAAATGTTTTGGAATATTTTATTTCCACTCACGGTTCACGTAAAGGTATGTCCGACACCGCTCTAAGAACAGCTGACGCCGGTTATTTGACCAGAAGGTTAGTAGACGTTTCCCAGGATATTGTTATTAACTCGGAAGATTGCGGCACCAAAGCCTTTGACGTTATTACCCTGGAAGACAGCCAAAGAATGGGCAAACCCTTTGACAGAAGGTTGTTCGGCAGGGTTACAGCCGAAGAGGTTAAAGACAAGAGCGGTACAATGATTGTTGAAAAAAACAACGGCATAGACGATATGCAGGCCAAGCAAATTGTGGAAGCCGGCATCCAGGAAGTTAAATGCCGCAGCGTGCTTAAATGCAAACTCTCCAGAGGTATTTGCAAACTTTGTTACGGGTACGATTTAGGCTTTAACGATATGGTTAAGTTGGGCGCGGCCGTAGGTATTGTGGCTGCCCAGGCCATTGGTGAGCCGGGTACACAGCTGACTATGAGAACTTTCCACACAGGAGGCTCTGCATCTGTTAAAGATATTACCCAAGGGTTGCCGCGTGTAGAAGAGTTGTTTGAAGCGCGCGAGCCTAAAGGTATGGCTTACGTCAGTGAAATTGACGGACAGGTTTACATTGCCAAGCCGAACAACAAAGAATATATTGTGCGCGTGCAAGGCGCAGATGTAAGCAAAGACACCTACGAATTAGAAGAGGCGCAGTCAGCTATTAAAGACGGGAGTAAAGTAACAGCCGGTGAAACTTTGTATATCGACAAGGATGGTAAGTCTGTAAAAGCAAAATCTGCCGGTATTATCCGTTTGGAAAAGACTAAAATTATTGTGGTGCACGAAAGCGATGAAGTTAAAGAATATATTATTCCGGCTTCGCTCTCGCTCTTAGTTAAAGACCAGGATTTGGTGGTTAAAGGCCAACAGCTCACCGAAGGTAACCTAAACCCCAACCAAATAATGCAGCTTAAGGGTCTGGAAGAAGCCCAAAAATATGTGGTTAAAGAAGTCCAGGACATTTACGTCTCCCAAGGTCAGAACATCCACGACAAGCATATTGAAGTTATTGTCAGGCAAATGTTTTCCAAAATGCGAATTGCCGATTCCGGAGACTCGGAGTTAGTGGCCGGGGAAATTGCTGACAAAGCCAAACTAAATGTCATTAACGAGCAACTGGCAGCTTCAGGTAAAAGACCGGCCCAGGCCGAGCAGCTTTTAATGGGTATTACAAAAGTATCCTTAAATACCGACTCCTTCCTGGCCGCTGCTTCCTTCCAGGAAACCACTCGCGTACTTATAGAAGCCGCAGTTACAGGCAAAACCGACTTCTTAAAAGGACTGAAAGAAAACGTAATTATTGGTAAACTTATTCCCGCAGGTACCGGTTATAGTGATGAGATTGCCAGGCAAAATTTGCAGTTAGAAGAAGCTGCTGCCTCTGCAGCTGAAGTCAGCGAATAAAAAAAATGAATCCCACGTTCCGATGTTCCGCCAACTGGCGGATCGGAACGTGGGATTTTGTTTAGCCTGGTGCTTTGCTGTTAGCCCCTTATAGGACTCCTGAACTGTAGACCACTGTGGTTCTGTCGTGGATCTCAATAGAGTGGCGTCTTAGGAAATCTACGAACGACATTTTACCGCTGAACAGGAATTGAGTTTTGTTTCCATCGCGCACAGCGGCTCTTACAACTTCAGCGTCTTTGGTCCATTTTCCGCCTTTAAGCAGATCGTTTACAAGGTGAACGTCGGGATGGTCGGCGGGGGATAGCTGTTTTTTCCAGGTGCCGTCCTTGGCTAAGTAGCAACCGTCGACTCGCTCAACCACGTACCCGGAAATTGGGGTCACGCTTTCGGGAATCTTCTTCATTCATTTCTCCTGCGGAATTTTTCTGGATAAATCTAAGGTTATGTTACCATATTTTATAACAACTCTACAAGCTCAAATTTAAGCATGACAGTTAAGAGACTGTTTGGTATAATAAATAAAATATTAAAGGAAAAAATTTTTAATGAAAAAATTAGAAGTTTCCAGGCGCGGGCAGAATGTAATTGCCTCGCCTATAAGAAAGTTTTTGCCCTTTATGCAGGCCGCAGAAGCAAAAGGCACGCATGTTTACAGGCTTAACGTCGGGGATCCCGATTTATCTCCGCCCGTCCAATTTTTAAAGACTATAAAAAAGTACAATCATCCCACTTTGTATTATGCGCCCAGCCCGGGGATTCGGGCGCACTCGCAGGCCTGGATAAAATATTACAAACAGTTTGGGGTAAAATTGGAGCTGGAAAATTTGCTGCCAACGGTTGGCTGTGCCGAGGCTATTATGCTGGCGCTGCAGGCTGTGGCAGACACGGGGGATGAAATAATCGTTTTTGAGCCGCTTTACGCCTCTTATAAATCTTTTTCCGTAATGACCGGAATAAAACTGGTGCCTGTGCTTTTGCCAATTGAGAATAATTTTGCACTGCCTGACGAAAAAGTTATTGAAAAAAAGATTTCTAAAAAAACCAAGGCGATTGTTGTAATTAACCCCGACAATCCCACAGGTAAACTTTGGAGCAAGCAGGAGCTTGCCACCATCATTAAAATTGCAAAAAAACATAACCTGTTTATTATTAGTGACGAAACTTACCGTGAAATCCGCTTTGACGGGCGGCCGGGGGAATGCCTGTTAACGCGCACAGCGGCGCGCCAGAACATAATTGTCTGTGACAGCGTTTCCAAACGATTTTCTATGCCAGGAGCGAGAATTGGCTGCGTAGTTTCCTATAATAAATCGGTAATGCAGGCCATTTTAAAATTTGCCCAGGCCAGGCTTTCTGCCGGAACCCTTGAACAGCTGGGCACTGTGCCGCTGCTTAATAACAGCAAGGGGTATACCGGTAAAATTACCAAAGAGTACCACAAAAGAAGGGATATTGTGGCGGCAGGTTTAAGTAAAATTCCCACCTTGTTTAAGCCCGCCCAGGGCGCTTTTTATCAGGCAGTTGGCTTGCCGGTAAAAGATGCGGAAGACTTTGTTAAGTTTATGATTGGTGAATTTTCTTACAAAGGAGCCACGGTGATGGTTACCCCAATGAAAGACTTTTATATTAGCGAAGGCAAAGGTCTAAATGAAATTCGGATTGCTTATGTGCTCAACGCCAAAGACTTAAAAAAAGCTATGGAAGTGCTGGCAAAAGGGGTAGAGGCGTATAATAGGAATTAGGATGTAGGAGTTAGGAATTAGGCAAAAGAAAAACCTCGGTTTAGCCGAGGTTTTTCTTTTTTTATTACACTAATCCAAGAGTTGAGAGATCCCTCGCTTCGCTCGGGATGACGCCTTAGGCGTCAGTTTGGCCATTTGCTAATTATTAGCAAATCTTTTTGGTTTAGTTTGTCCCAAATTTCTTCGGTCACAAATGGCATAAAGGGGTGGAGGAGTTTTAGGATTGTGACAAGTGACAAGTGCAAAGTGACAAGAGTGTTTTGCTTCAGCTTTTCATCAGTTAATTGCTTTTTGCTGGCTTCAATGTAAACATCGGCAAATTCGTACCAGGTGAACTGGTAAATTTCCTGCGCAGCTTCGTGAAGACGGAAATTTTCAAGGTGTTGAGTTGATGAATTAATTAAAGCATCAAGCTTTGCCAGAATATCTTTGTCGGCGTCAGTTAATTTGTTATCCCCGCGTAAGCGGGGATCTTGATTTTCTAGATTCCCGATAGGGTCGGGAATGACAGATAATACAAAGCGAGCTATGTTCCAAAGCTTGTTGGCAAAATGCTTCATACCTTTTATTTTATCTTCAGATAGCGGGATGTCGTTACCTGCGGCCGTGGAAAATATTAAAGCAAACCTTAAAGCGTCTGTGCCATAGGTATCAATAACCCCTAAAGGATCTATAATATTCCCCTTAGATTTAGACATTTTTTGCCTGTCTTTGTCTCTTACTAATCCGTGTAAATATACAGTTTTAAAGGGGATTTGGCCTAAGTAATAGCCGGACATAAGTATCATCCTGGCCACCCAGAAAAACAAAATGTCATAACCGGTTTCTAGAACGTCAGTTGGATGGAAAATTTGTAAATCTTTAGAATTATTCGGCCAGCCCAAAGTGGAGAATGTCCAAAGTCCGGAAGAAAACCAAGTATCTAAGGTGTCGGGGTCTTGGTTTAAATTTTCACCTAGTGGGTCAGTTAGAATACTAAATTCGTAAATGCCACTGTTGGGTATGTGCCATCGCCTTCGAAAATTTATAAGCCCTTCCTTTGTGGTGATTCCTTCTTGGGTTGCTTTCATTACGGATAGAAAAGAATTATGGCCAACTATTACAACAACATCATCCTCACCATGATCATTAATTATTTGCCAAGCCTTTTTTGCTCTTGCGATAAGTTCATCTGCGGTTTCACCCTCGTTACTTTCCAGTGCTTTAATGAGTATGCCTTTATCTTTATCACCAGGTTTACCTTGAACCTTACCTCCGAATACTTCCCTAAGTTCTTCAAATACATGAAGATCTCTATTGTCTAAATGTTTGGAGATTATTTCAGCAGTATTTTTGGCTCTCTTAAGATCGGAAGTAAAAATTTTGTTGAATTTTATATTTTCTAAAAGTTTTGCTGTTTCTTTGGCTTGATTTATGCCTTTTTCTGTCAGTTCGTGGTCTAAATGACCGGCGTAAACGTGCGCTTCGTTACCTGTTGATTGACCATGGCGGACAAAAATAATTTTCTTTTCTTTGGGCAAATGTTGCTTGCCTGCTTTGTCGTACCAAACCGGAATTCTGTGGCCATACCAAATTTGTCTGGAAATGCACCAGTCGCGCAAATTGTCTATCCAGTGGAAGTAAATTTTTTCAAAATGGTTCGGAATAATTTTAATTAACCCTTCCTGGACCACGTGGCGCATAAGTTGCTTTAAAGTAACCATATCGCCGGACTTGATGCCTTTTATTTCGCTGTGTTTCATTTCAAACTCCCGGTTTACATCCACAAACCATTGTTCCTTAATTTGAGGTTCAATAATTCCGCCGCCGCGCGAGTTAGTAGCAATCCTATGTACATAGTTCTCATCTATCTTTTCCACCAAACCTTTGTTTTGGAGTTTTTCTATAATTGCAGAGCGGGCTTTTTTTATGTGTTGTCCCGAGAATTCTGCGGCAATTGGCAAAAGGCAGCCGCGTTCGTCAATTATTTGTTCTTTATCAAGCCCGTGCCTTTGGGCAATTTCAAAGTCCGTGGCATCGTGCCAGGGAGTAATGGTCATAACACCCGTACCGAATTCCATGTCCGCGGCTTCGTCTTTAATTATGGTGGCGGTAATGGGCCCGTTTATCCATTCTACTTCAATTTTTTCTCCGTGCTTGTATTTGGTATATCTTTCATCACTTGGATGCATAACCACGTATTTGTCACCAAATTTTGTTTCCGGTCTGGCTGTGCCAATGGTAAAAGGGCCGTATTTTAAGTAATAAAACTGGGCTTTTTCCTCTTTCCATTCTATTTCGTCATCACTTACCGTGGTTTTAAGTTTTGGGTCCCAGTTTACAATGCGTGCGCCGCGGTAAATTATTCCGTCTTCAAACATACGCTTAAAAGCAGTTTTTACAGCGAGAGTTCTTTGCTCGTCCAGTGTATAAGCTTCTTTAGACCAGTCAGCAGATGCCCCCAGCCTTTTAAGCTGGTTAATAATTGTGTCGTGGCTGCCTTGCGCAAAATTTTCCACCAGCTTTAAAAATTCTTCGCGCTCAAAGTCAAAACGCGTTTTCTTTTCTTTTTTATACAAATCGGCTTCCACTTTGGCCTGGGTGGCAATGGCCGCATGGTCTGTGCCAGGCAGCCATAAAGTTTTTTTGCCTCTCATTCTTTCGAATCTTATTAAGATATCCTGAATTGTGGTGCCCAGGGCATGGCCAATGTGGAGCGTGCCCGTGACATTGGGCGGGGGCATAATTATTGTGTAGGGGTCGCCATCTAAGTTATCCGGACTGAAAAAACCGCTCTCCATCCATTTTTTGTAAATTTTGTCCTCGACCGATACGTGGTCGTAGGCTTTTTCGAGTTCGGTCATATAACTTCTTGGTAAATTAATGCTGTTAAAATTATTGCAGGTGGCAGAATGTAATCTGCGACAAAATTAATATATTTTCTCTCCCAGGAAATTCCAATTTTGTGAAGGTAGTGCGAGTAGAAACTTTCGTTTATATTCCCAAATTGCGCAACGGAGAGGATACAGCGTTTAAAAATTAGATTTTGTAAAAGGTAAATAAAATATCCGGCAACAACAAACCTCCAGTCCAGCCAAAAAGGCGAGCTAAAAGCAGCCAGGATAATTATTAAGTGAAGTACGGGGATAAAATATTTTTTCATTGTAAAAAATAAAACACTCTAAAGAGAGTGTTCAAGAGTCCTCGCGGACGTTACCATCTTGGATTTATCTTAATTAAATGCTGTTACGGGCAAACCCGATCGGTTCTACTTTATTGGCCGATGAATCGGCGCGCTACAAGAGTAGCGTGCCCATTTATGGGCTATTTCTTCCGATGCTATCCCGGTGACAGCCGGGATGTTAGCTTTGTATACAGTATACTGCATACAGTAAACAGGCGCAACAGTCTTAAATCTGCATAGGCGGGAATTTGTACTCAATGTTCGGCCAGAGCGCTTTAATTATGGCAATAATAGGGGCCCAAAGTACCAGGCAAATTGGGTAAAGCAGGAAAGGTAAAATAAAATGGTAAAAACGTACGGGCTTTAAGTTGTTACGCTGTGGCAGGGTGTAGGCGGGAAGGTAAACCATAAGCCCGTAGACAAACATCCACATACCAATTTCCAAAAGGTGGCTTGGGCCTCCGGCAACTGTTTCTATTAGCGTCCCCATAAGTCCGAAAAGTAAAAAAATCTGATTAGGGGAAAAATCGTAACGTCTAAGCAGAATGGCAAAAGCAATAAATGCAGGAACAAACATAATTACACTATTGCCCAAAACTACCTGCCAATAATTTGCCGAAACTGTTATGTAGGCCTGGCCAATTTCCAGGCCCCAGAGCGGAGCCATGTTGGTCATGGCTGTGGTTATGGCTTCTTCCAGCATAGCTAGCAGTGTACAAAAAAGTACAAACTTTACTTGCCATTGAATCGGGATTTTTAGTACCGCGGCTTTTATTGAGTCGCGGTATTTATACATTAATTTGCCGCCAATTAGTATCCAAAAAACTATTAAGCCCAAGGCCATAAAAAGCACAGCGCGGAAAATAGTAAATTTCGGCTCTGTTTGCCCACTGGTGGAGATAAGCAAAAACAAAACAAACAAAATTTGGAATCCGAGTAAAAATTTAAAAAGTTTTATTAATTTGCCGGACATTTAGAGTTCTAAGTTAGGGTCTGCTTTAATGTTTTTGTAATTTTTTGGCTTATATCCATTATACAACATAATTGCGGAAGCTAAGCCTATCATCTCGGCATTGTCAGTGCAGAGGCTTAATGGCGGAACGAAGAATTTAGCTTTCAACTTTTTACTTTCAACTTGTAACTTTTCGCGAAGCGAAACATTGGCCGCAACGCCGCCGGAAAGGGAAATGGATTTGGCGTTGAATTCTTTGGCCGCACGCAGGGTTTTGGAAACTAAAACATCGACCGCGGCTTGCTGGAAGGAGGCGCAGATATCAGTCTTTAGACTATAGTCTATAGACTTTAGACTTTGCATATAATAAAGTACTGAAGTTTTAAGGCCGGAGAAAGAAAAATCATAATTTTTTGCAGTTATCATCGGTCTTGGGAAATTAATTGCTTTCGGATTTCCCCTAGCTGCCAACTTTGAAATTTCGGGCCCGCCGGGGTAGGGGAGTTTGAGTAGTTTGGCCACTTTGTCAAAAGCTTCACCTGCGGCATCGTCCACGGTTTGGCCTAAAATTTTGTATTCTTTAAGATTTTTTACCAGTACCAGCATTGTGTGCCCGCCGGAAACAATAAGGGAGATCATAGGAAAAATTTTATCACCCCTCCCTAACCCTCCCCCTCCAGGGGAGGGAACCTCATTTTCCTCCCCCTTGAGGGGGGAGGCTAGGAGGGGGTGAAGGGGCGAATAGAGATGGCCGACCATATGGTTTACCGGGATAATTGGTTTTTTGGTGGCCAGTGACAGTGCTTTGGCAAATTCCACGCCCACAATTAGCGAGGGGATAAGGCCGGGGCCTTGGGTAACAGCAATGTAATTAATAGTGGACAGTGAACAGTGGGCAGTGGACAGCGCTTGTGTCACAACCGGTAGAATATTTTTAACGTGAGCTCGTGCGGCAACTTCCGGCACCACGCCGCCCATTTTACTGTGGAGCTTAATTTGAGATTTTACAACGGAAGATAAAGTTTTAATGCCGGGAAAATTTTCACCATCAGAAAAAGACAAGACAGCGGCTGCTGTCTCATCACAACTCGTTTCCAAAGCAAGGATTGTGCGCTTAGTATGAAGGCGTTTGTTGGTCATCGGCGGCGGCTAAGTAAAGTGCCATAAATACCAGACCGACATCGCGGAAGGTGGTTAGTAACATTTGGTAATTTAAGCCCGAAAATATAACTATTGAAGCAATGTCCAAAGCGGCCAAAAGCGCGGCCCACCTTATTTTTTTGTTGCTAAGTATCCAAAGCCCTAAAACCACCTCAAATATACCGTGCGACTGGAGCATAAATTCCTGGCTTGTGCCGAAATTTTCCACCCAGGCGGGAACAAAGCCAATCCAGTCATTTGGCCAAATAAGTATGCTTATGCCCGCGTATAAAAGCACGAAGGCCAGGCCTATGTTGAGCAAATATTTTTTGTTGAAATTTGCCATATTATTATTTAGTTTTTTTCTCCGGCGTTCGTTTTTGGCGGAGTCGGAGCCCCGATCCTAAACGTCGGGATTAATTTTTAATTTTGCTTAAGAAAATCTTTCTGGGAAACAACCACAAAAGCTAAGGCAACAATAAGCACGTTCTTAATTATATATTGCCCTTCCAAAGTGGGGGCTAGAAATCCTGACCAGGTTAAACTGGGTAAAAAAAGCAGGGGCAAGGCGGTGGTTACAAGATGCAAAGCCAGCAAAGCAACCACTAACCGTTCGGCCCCGCGGATTAAAAATAGCACGCCAATCAGCATTTCAAATAACGCAAAGCAGACGAAAAAGTTTTCAAAATTAATGAAAGGCAGGGTTTTTTGTTGTAAAGCTTCCACTAAAGGGCTGGCAGGGCTAAGGTTTAACAGTTTTAATGTCCCGAACCAAAAGTAGACTATAAAAATGGCTGCCCGGGCAATGGTGAGGTTATGGCTTTTTAAAAAGCCTAAAACCGCAGAGTCGAATTTGTAAATAAATCTTTTCATGGATTCAAAGTCTTTTTTGTATTGTCCCAGCTATTTAGCATCTCTAAAATTTGCTGATGCTGATCTTCGGCCATACCATCGCTGAATTTTTGGACTAAAGGTTTTATGGAAATGCCGCCGCGCACACTAAAGTCTCCAATTATGCGCATAAATTTTGGGTCCATTAGCTTCCATAAATCTTTAAATATCCTGTTGGTTACATCTTCATGGAATTCGCCGTGGTTGCGAAAGGAAAACATATAAAGTTTTAAAGATTTGCTTTCCACCATTTTTATTCTGGGCACATATACAATTTCAAATTTGGCAAAGTCCGGCTGGCCGGTTATGGGACAAATGGAGGTGAATTCGTTGCAAATTAGCGGCACCAAATACAACGAATCCCGGTGCTGGTTGTTAAAGGTTTCTAATATTTTAATGCTGGGTTTTGTTGGGAGTTTGGTTTTATTATGGCCTAAAGATTTGAATTTCACCCCATTAGAAATTTTTTTCATCGGTGTAAAAATATCAGAATTTAAAAGTTTATAATCAGTACCCGCAAAAATGAGTTATTTCTAACGGGGTTTCATAAAGGTATTATATCTTTAAATGGCGTTTTTAGGCAACGCGTGGCAAAATTTGCATTTGGCCGATATATAAATATAATATATTAAACAATCCCGACGTTTTGTCGGGACTCCGACTCTGTCAGGCGGACGTTGGAGTTAATTAAAATAAGGAGAAATATGGACGAAAACACAACCTCCCCGCAGCCGGCGCCTAAATCCGGCAATGCCGCTGTGTGGGTAGTAGTAATTATTGTAATTGCCGCAGTAGTAGGTTTTTTTGCGGTCAAAGGAAATAAAGACAGTGAAAGCACAGGAGGCCAAAACAACAGCGGCTCAGTGGCCGGCGAAAATACGCCACAGCCGGCCCCAACGCCACCGGTTTCTTCGCCGTCCGTAAAAGAAATTACGGTTACGGGCAGTAATTTTAAATTTGACCCGGCAGAAATTAAAGTCAAAAAAGGCGACACGGTTAAAATTACTTTTGTAAACTCAAGCGGTTTTCACGACTGGGTTTTAGACGAGTTTAATGTTAAGACCAAGCAGTTTATGGGTCCGGGACAGGAAATTGTGGAGTTTGTTGCGGACAAGGCCGGCAGTTTTGAGTACTACTGCTCCGTGGGCACGCACAGACAAATGGGGATGAAGGGCAAGTTAATAGTAGAGGAGTAGAATAAAATATATTTTTCAAACAAAAAACTTTCACCTTGTGGTGAAAGTTTTTTGTTGGTAGACCCGCTCTGTACGGGTGTCTGCTTAGTAACTGGTTTTCGAAGAATTCCCTCCATAAAACCTCTTGAAAAAAAGTTGAGTTTATGATAAACTACGCAGAGCATAGAACTAAATAGGGCGCTATCATCTAATGGTTAGGATAAGTGGTTTTCATCCACTAAATCGGGGTTCGATTCCCCGTAGCGCTACCACAAAATTCAAAGCACCCTAAAAGGGTGTTTTTGATTTGGTTTTATTGATGGAAGAAAGGTTTTCCAAAATTTTGGTCTGTGGAAGCAATTCGCAATTAAGCTTATAATTAAGACAGATTAGTTTTCAACCTCTGGTTGGTACCCAAAAAGGAAACATAAAATAATATGCTGTCACTTATAGTTACATCATTGCTAATTGAACTATTTGTAATATTTTCATATTCAATGACTTTTCTAGCAGGAAAAGGCACTGATTATTTTGAAGACGTCTTGCTTCCTTTTATTTTATTTTTAATCGCCGCAGGTGTCTTTTTTAGCCAAGTAAAAGCAGCTAAAAAATTTAAGAAGTTACTAAGTGTTGTTTCAATAATAAATTTAATAATTTTGCCATATTTAATATTTGTTATTTTTAATAAAGGTTATAAGTATTTTCTATTCAACTGGTGGAATTTTGATATCTATAAGTACAGAAATTTAATTGGCTTCTTAATTATTATTATCGGTTTTCAGTTTGTTAAGTTATTAGTTTTGAATATAGACAAAGAAATTTACTCTAAAGTTTTTAAATTTAGCAGGCTCAAAAAAATCTTTGTTGGTACTGTAATAGTTCTCGCAGTTGCGATTGTTTTTGTTCTAGTTATGCAAAAGTTGGAAGTATACAAAATGGAAAAAGAAGGCAATAGCATTATTATTAAAGTCGAAGAATTTAAGAGAATTTATGGTCGACTGCCAAATTCTCGTTCCGATATGGGGCTTCCAGACAGCGAGTCGATAAAACCTCAATATATTAAACAAAATGATACTGATTACGAAATCTTTTATCCTATTGGTTTTGATGACGGCTATGTTTATTATTCAAAAACTAAAAAGTGGGGAGATTACCCGCCTGAACAATAACTTATACCGTTTTTGACTACAGTAAATATGGCAAAATCTAGTATTTATTATTTTATTAGTGATGTACTACGATGCCATCCAGGAGAGCTTGGAAGTAGTTTTATTTATGCGTCAAACCATCATTTAATTTCAAAAGAGGTAATTAGAGAAATTATCAAAGATGAAGTTAAAAAAAACAAGCCGGAGTACAAAATTTTAATTAACGCCTTAATAATTCAGGAAAATTTTTTAAGAGCTTTATCTAGAGCATCCGTATATGAAGTTATTGAAATAGTAGATGAATTAAAGGTTTGTTTTACAAGTAAATATAAAAATGTAAGGAAAAAAAGCTCTGAGGTTATTTTACATTTATTTGCACTTCTTTATTTTGAGTACGTTATTATGCCAGGAAGAAAAGATGAAGGAAAAAGTTATTTGGCTAATTTTATGAGGGTTTTTTCTAAACAGGATATGGTCGAGGTTATTAATTTATATGGGGTTCTGTATAGATGGATATTAGAACGGCACGGTCTTGATGTTGGTGTTGGGGATGAAGAACCCAAAAAATTAATAGTTATTTTAGAAAAATTTTACAGTTTTCCTGTTTAGTAAAAAATAAGTTTTCAACCTTCATAGGTAACCACCTGAAATTAGGCTATCATATATTTCTCTTACTAAAGCCAAATAAGTTTTCCAGTCGTTCAGAGCGGGTCTACCAAAGAAATTCACAGCACCCTCAAAGGGTGTTTTTGATTTTCTGGCTCCAATGATTAAATTTCATTTATTCTGATATAATAACTATATAAATAATAGAGAGGAGTTTTATGTGGCAGGAGTATCAATTTTTACCAGTTGCGCCTGGCTTAGCTTTTGGGATAACCCTAATAGTGATATGGAGTTTAGCTTGGAAGGGGATGGCTATGTGGCGGGCGGCCAGACACGGGCATCAGGCTTGGTTTATAGTTTTTTTAATCGTGAATACCGCCGGAATTTTGGAAATAATTTATTTGCTGACAAAAGGTAAGCACCGCAAATAAAAAATAACCCACATTGGGTTATTTTTTATTTTTATATAAGTAACATATAAAATATATGCGCCGGAACTTTTGCTTAGTTCCGGCGCAGTTTGGTCAGGCTAACGCAGTGAGTAAAATACTACGTCAGCCAAAAATTCACTTATCGCAATGCCCCATACAGCACCGAGGAATCTTGATAGTAGAAGCTGCAGCAAGATCCTAAGAGGGGAGTCTAAAGCTTCAGCTTTTATAGCGATCCACAAAACCGACTTCAGGCTCGCAAGAAGGTAATTGTTTGCCTTATGCGAATCCTATGTGGCGGCGCTCCAACCGCCGTTGCCTTTCATTTAGGGCTTCTCTGACCCACAGAGCCAGATAATAGGGTATATTAGTCAGCACCCAGTTCGCAAAGGGTGCGTAATGGTGCAGTTGAAGCCAGCCAATCATAGCGACAGAGCCTGTAGTTGTGAAAAGGTTATCGCCTATAGCGAACATCAACGGTTTGCCGATCCTCTTGAGGCCGGCGGCTTTCATACGAAACCTCCAATTGCTTTTGTTTGTTTTGTTTCTTGTTTAACGCTGAATATTTGCAGTATATCATAAACCCGCGGGCAGGGGCTGGAAAACTAATTCCAACTCCCTACCCGCGGGCCCGAATCTACCAGTCGCTTCCTGCGTCTTCGGCATCTTCGGAATCTAAGGAAGACAGGTAATCCTGGATGCTTATGGGCCTTTTTGTAGGCTCCATCTCGTCCAGGCTGTCACTAAAGCTATAAATAAACATATTACTCCTTTCAATAAAATAATATATATTTTTAAAATATTTTACTATTTTTTATTTATATATTAATATATAGATATATAAAGTAATTTAAATTCTTATGGAAACAAGGAAAATCCAAAGCATTGGTGGGAGCAGTTTTTCGCTTGTTTTACCCAAAAAATGGGTAGAAGCTCAAAAACTTAAGAATAAATCGGAGGTGGCAATTGAAATCCAGAAATCCGGCAGGCTGGTAATAATGCCCAAGGAAAAGAAGGATATCCACAGAAAAAAAGTTTCCATTGCCGCCTTAGAAGGCGAGGAGCTGTATAGGGAAGTTATTGTGCTTTATATATTAGGCTTGGAAGAAGTGGAACTGACTGCAGGGCCAATTACTTTAAAACAAAAGCAGGTAGTCAGGCAGGTGTGCCAAAAGCTGGCGGGTATGGAAATAATAGAGGAAGCGTCTGACTATATTTTTTTGAAGAGTTTTTTAGACCCGCAGAAATTTTCTTTCGAGGAATATTTGAGTAAAATTTTTGTTATGACTCGCCTAATGTTTTCCGATTCCATTCGCGCGTTTTTAACTCACAATAAAGATTTAGCGGCCGACGTTATAGACCGGGATTTTGAAGTAGACAAAATAGACTTTTTATTTTCACGGATGAAGCATGCGCTAATGTCCGGCTTTGTTTCCGAAGAAGAATTAAATGTAAGTTTGGGTCAGGCTGATTTTTACCAAAATATTGCCAGGCAGCTGGAAAGGATTGCAGACCACGCGGTAAAAATTTCAAGGCTTGTTCAAACCAGCCCGGTTTCTTTAAATACTAAATGGGAAAAAATTTTACAAACTAATTCGCAGCGAATAAATGAGTTTTTGGCGGCAGCGGAAAAGTTTGTAAAATCATCCGACAAAAAAGCCGCTAATTCGCTTATAAAAGAAGTGGCAAAAAGTTCGCACCACGACAGTCCGGTTTTTTCTGAAATGGTCAAAAGCGGCTATGGCGCGGGTTTAATTTTAAGCGACAGTTTTGACCGGGTAAGCAGTTATATTGTTAATATGGCAGAGCATACCCTTGCGCAGGCAGCGATAGATGCGTAAATATTGTTATGACTGAGATAAAAACTTTTAATTTCAAACTTGCAGCCCTTTTAACTATTTTAATATTTTTTGCCTTGTGGTTTGGGAAAAAAGTACCGCAGCCAAAGAAAGATACTTTAGCCGTTAATTTTTTTGAGGCAGAGAGGTTTTGGGATGGGGTAAAAAAGAACAAGCCTGCTAATCCCGAGCCCAAAGTGTACGCGGCTTTGGTACCGCATCACTTACTTGCCGGTGAATTGATTTCAGGTGTTTTTGAAAAGCTTAAAGCCCAGGGCGTTAGGAAAATTATTTTAATTGGCCCCAACCATTACGAGAAAGGGGCGGCTAACCTCCAACAAAATTCGGCTAATTGGCAAACCCCTTTTGGCGTGGTTTACGGCAGGCTGTTACCAACCGCTCTTTTAAAAGCTACAGCGGAGGACATAACTAAGGAGCATTCTGTTGCCGGACTTATGCCTTATGTGGCTTATTATTTGCCTAAAGCAGAAGTTTTTTCCGTCATTGTAAAACACAATACCAAAGATAACGAACTCGAGGGTTTAGCCGATGCATTACTTAAGTCTTGGGATAAGCAGACCGTGCTTTTAGCCTCTGTGGACTTCTCTCACTACCTGCCCTACGAGGTAGCGCAGGGCAGGGACGAGTTAACCAAGCAATTTTTGCTTGAATTAGAGGAAAAACCTTTGTATACTTTAAACAACGACTATATGGATTCCCCGGCATCGGTTGCGCTAATGTTAAAAGTTTGTAAAAAACTATCTGCTAACAATTTTTCCATTGTGGGTCATTCAAACTCGGCAATAATTCTAAATAATTTATCCTTACAAAGTACCACCAGTTATTTTACTGGGTACTGCGGGGAAAGGTAAATATAATGGATTTAAATAAAGAAAATATCGTTGCTTTTTTTAAGGAAAAGGGAGCCTACGTAATTTTGGCCATCCTGTTAATTGGCTGCACGATTTTTGTTGCCTCAAGGTTTCAAGCCCCGGGCCCAAACCGGACACAGCCAAAGCCCGTATATAACCAAAGTTTTTTTGTCACTTCTCTGGATTTTGGAATTTATTCAGACGGTTCAACCACAACCGATGCGCTTGTAATTAACTTTAGCCAGCCCGTAGACCCGCATGAATTTTCCCACTACTTTGAAATTACCCCAAATTTAAAGGGCCGTTTTGTTCAGGGAAACAGTGTAACAGAAGTAAAATTTATTCCGGAAATTCCTTTCCAAACCGGGTTTAACTATAGTATTAAAATTAAGGAAGGGCTGGTTTCCCAGCTTATGGTCCAGATGAAGGTGGGCTTTTCCAAAATAGTTTACTTAAAGTTTGATCCCGAAGATTTTAAAATATTAAAAAACGACAAATACTATTTGCTGCAGTCGCTCTCCCTGTATGACTTAGGCGCGCTCAAAGCGCAGATTGGCAGCGCCATAAGGCTGCCGAATATAAAAATTTACCGGACAGATGACCCCAAAGTTGTAATTTCAGATATTTTGTCCTACACCGCGCCTTCTTACGGTTCCTACACGCCCCAGTTTGAAACCGATGTTTCCAAATTAACATTTGTTTCTGAACAAAAAAATATTGCACACAACGATACCGTACAGCTGCCCAAACAGCCGGGCATATATTTAATTCAGGCTTTTAACAACGAAATAATTGCATCCCAGGTGTGGGTAACGGTAAATACCATGGGCATACACTTTAGGCAGGATGACCAAAAGTTTTTACTGGCCGCGCAGGATCTTGACACCGGTGAGCCGGTTTTGGGGGTTGAGGTAACGGCTTACAATGAGGACAATAAAAAGTTAACCGCAGTCAGGACTGTAAATTTTTCAGGGATCGGGGAATTTTCCATGGCGTATCCTGATATTATTGATATAGCCATTGCCAGAAAGGGCAGTGAGTATGCTTTTATTCCTGTTGCCATAAGCGGTTCGTTGGCCGAAATAAGTGTATACCAGAATCTTTCCGAGCAATGGCAGAGTTTTATTTATACCGAAAGGCCAATTTACAAACCCACAGACGTAATAAAGTTTAGAGGAATAATTAGAAAAGATAATGACGGTTTATATGTGCTTCCGCCTAAAGGGACTAAGGTCAGCGTAACTTTAAGAACTTACAGCGGCGGCGCCGACACTAACGAGCCTTTGAGCCAGGAAGTAATTTTAAATGAGAACGGTGTATTTTTTGGTGAATTTGCTTTTTCCGGCAAAGTTCCCGCCGTGTATTATTTAGACTCCAGGATTTCTGCCACCAATGAATATCTAAGCGGAGGACAGGCGTGGGTGGAAATTTTGGAATACAAGAAGCCGCCTTTTGAGTTGAAGGTGGGCGTAGACAAAGAAGAATACGTGGAGGGCGACGTTATTAGTGTAAATCTTAAAGGCTCCAATTTTAACGGCACGGCATTTGGTAGGCAAAAAGTTAACTACAAAGTTTATGCCCGAAGCTATTACGAAACCGAAAAGTCCGTTTACAATAAATCTTTCATAATAAACAGCTGGGGCGGTATGTGCGGCGGCGGCGGGGATTTTGACCCGTTTTACACTTATTACGGTGAGCTGGTTGCGGATTCCCAAAAAGAAATAACTTTTGACCAAAACGGCGAAGCTAAAATTTCCTTTGACACAAAAACCTTAACGGCCAATGTAAGCCAGGAGCTTACCTTTGTCATTGAAAAACAGGACCCAAACGGCAATTTAATTTCTGACGCTAAATCTACCATTGTGCACAACGGCGATGTGAACATTTTTGTCAGGCCTTTTAAGAACCAGTACAAAGACGCCCCCGAACCCACTGCTGTGTTTACTGCGGAAACTTTGTCCGGAGATAAACTAACTTTCCGGGAATTTGATTACAGTATTGAGCAGGCAGACTATAAATATGAGAACGGTAAGTACGAGAGAAACGCGCGAACCGTAAAATCGGGCAAAGTGCAGACTAACGGCGAAGGGGTGGGCGAATTTAAAGTCTCCGCGTTAAATGAGCTGGAATCGGGTTACGATTTAGTGGAAGTAAGGGTTTCCACCAAAGACAGCCGCGGTAACGTAATTGTGGGCAGCCAGAACCTTTACATTTATGGTTATGATTATCAATACCAAAATCCGGTTTTGCTCACTATTTCTTCCCCGCAAAATAATCTTAAGGCCGGAGACCGCGCAAAAATGAAAATTATAGCTCCAGAGGATATGACTGTTTTGCTTGGTTTTGAGCGGGGACGGGTTTATGATATGCAGTGGCTTAAGTTAAACGCCGGAGAAAACACGTATGAATTTACGGTTAAAGATGAGTATGTTCCTTCCATAACCCCTACTTTCAGCGGTTTTTACAAAAACCATTATTACAACGAAGGTTTGACCTTTAATGTGCCGGCAATGAATAAGCTGCAAAATATTAGCGTTACTACGGATAAAAGCGAATACTCGCAAGGGCAGGTGGCAAGGGTAAAAATTAAGGTAACTAACTCCAAAGGCCAGCCGGTAAGAACCTCTATGTCTTTAGGGATAATAGACAAAGCCATCTTTGCCTTAAGGAAAAGTACCCAGGAGCCTTTGCATTCGAGCTTTTATTTCTTTAGGCCAAGAAGGACAAATAATTCTTCCAGTATGACGGGTATTAGCTTTGGCAGCGGTGCGGAGCAGGGCGGCGGCGGCGGAGACGGGCTTTCCAGCCTTTTTGGAAAGGACGTGGATGTACTATACTGGGACCCGGAAATTAACACTAACGAAATCGGAGAAGCGGAAATTTTTGTGCCCGTAACGGGCAACACGGTTTGGAAAGGGGTTATTTATTCTTCCAGCCAGCAGACAGACCTGGGCCAGGCAGATTTTGAATTTTCTTCCAGGTAGTTAAATGGGGACATAACCCATTTTCCAAAAACAAAAAATTTCCACTCTAACATAATAATTTTATGGATGGTTTTAAAAGCGAGCAAATTACCTATATTCGGAATTTTATTTTTGGCGTGGAAGACAGCCTGGTTTCCACGGTGGGTTTGCTGTCCGGGATTGCGGCTGCCGACGTTTCCACCCGAACGATTGCGTTGACCGGCGTGGTTTTAATTTTTGTGGAAGCGTTTTCCATGGGCGTGGGCAGCTATTTGTCCGAGCATTCTGTAGAGAGCTTCCAGGCCCAGGGCAGCGCCAAGCAGTCTGAAAAATCCGGAGTGGTAATGTTGGTTTCCTATCTTATTGCCGGATTCATCCCTCTATTCCCATATTTGGTAATGGGCAGGCAAACCGCCTTTTGGCTTTCCATTGTATTTTCTTTAATTGCATTGTTTGCCTTAGGCGCCGTAAGCGCAAAAATTCTTAAAACCAAAATGTTTTTAAGCGGTTTGAGAATGTTTTTACTCGGAGGCCTAGCAATTGGCATAGGCGTTTTGGTTGGGAAATTATTGGGACAATAACATGGACCATTCGGATCATCAAAACCACTCGGAAATGGACCATAATATGCCGGAGCCTACGGCAAAAGATTACATTCTTTTTGCCCTGGTTATTTTGATTATTTTGGCAGTGGCTTTGGTCTACAAATTTTATGCAGGATTTGGCGCAATGGATTTTATGCGCGTGTTTATGGGTGTGTTCTTTTTAATCTTTGCGGTTTTCAAGCTTTTAGATTTGAAAGGTTTTGCAATGTCTTACATTGGCTATGACATAATTGCTTCCAAATTTACGGCTTATGCTTACGCGTATCCTTTTATAGAGTTGGCGCTGGCTTTGGGTTATTTTTTAAATATAGGCGCCACCAATTATTTTACGCTCGGATTTATGACAGTCGGATCTGTCGGCGTTTTAAAGCAGCTTATGCGCGGCAGTAAAATTCGCTGCGCGTGTTTGGGGACTTACATAAAATTACCTCTTACTACCGTGAGTCTGATAGAAGATGTAGCAATGGGGTTAATGGCACTGGGTACAATTATATATAGGTAAAATACCAAAAAGAAAACCGTCCGCGATGTTAATCGGGACGGTTTTCGGTTTTCCTTTATTGGGAACATTTATGGAAGCCAAAAAAACCACGCGTGGTGGTTATCTATGGCGTTCTCCTTCTGTTCCCGATTTGGCCGCAACTACTATGGCAAGTAGTAAAAATGCGGCGGCCAAATTCACCACCGAAACATGCTCGACAACTCTCACCATCTCGCTAACTTGAACGGTAAGCACCAGCATGCTGATGGCATGTGCCCAATAGCCGGTTTTGGTTTTGCCTGCGCGTTTGCGCAGGATTTTTTTGAATTTGCCGCTCTCTTTGAGTGCGGCCAAAACCATTACGCCGGCAAGGGCGCATAGGAACAGCAGGGAATACATAAATATTCCTTTCTCCCTCCTTCGCGGGCCAATCGTCCTTACTTCGTTCGCTTTCGACTGACATCGAGAGCTTACTTCGTTTCGGACCTTGTCCCTTTCCCCAAAAATTCCTTATCGAACCGATTATGAATTTTTGGGGTTCCCATTTTAATGTTCTTCCCCTCAGTGTAAAGCCTATGGCTATGCACGGGGGACCCTGCATTATAGTCATATTTAAGCTATTTGTCAAGGTTTGCCTTCATCTGCTAATATAGGGAGGAAGTATGAATCATGAATTATGAATTAGGGTTTTACACCATAATTCTTAATTCTTACTTCCTGATTCTTCTTTGTTTCAACAAAGATTTTTTTATACCATCAAAATGCAAAATTCAGATAAAATTCATAATACTATCATTATAGGCAGCGGGCCGGCAGGCCTTACCGCGGCTCTTTATGCCGCGCGCGCAGAGCTCAAACCTTTGGTGCTTGCGGGCTATAAGCCGGGCGGCCAGTTAATGGATACCACAGAGGTAGAAAACTACCCCGGTTTTGTAAATGGCATACAAGGACCGGAGCTTATGGACAATATGATGAAGCAAATAGCGCGTTTTGGAGCCGAGGTTATAAATGAAAATGCCGAGTCAGTGGATTTTTCAAAATCTCCCTTTACGGTTAAAACTGAAAAAACCGAGTACAAAGCAAAAACCGTTATCATAGCCACAGGAGCGGAAGCCAAGTGGCTGGATTTGCCCAACGAGCAAAGGCTTAGGGGCCACGGCGTTTCGGCTTGTGCTACCTGCGACGGTTTTTTCTTTAAAGGCAAGGAAGTGGTTGTGGTAGGCGGCGGGGATACGGCCATGGAAGAAGCCACGTTTTTAACCCGGTTTGCAACCAAAGTTACAATTATTCATCGCCGCGACGAATTCCGGGCATCTAAAATTATGCTCAAACGCGCGCAGGACAACCCAAAAATTTCCTTCGTTACAGACGTTACCGTGACTGACGTTTTGGGGGAAAATTCTGTGGAGGGAGTTAAATTTAAAGACAACAAAACCGGGGAGGAAAAAGTTGTAAACGCCCAGGGTTATTTTTCGGCCATTGGCCATGTGCCAACTACCAAAATTTTTGCAGTTGCCGGTGTGGAGACAGATGAAAAGGGTTATATTAAAGTTCAAGGATTCAGCAAGACTAATATTGAAGGCGTGTTTGTGGCAGGGGATGTGAATGACCCGCGCTACAGGCAGGCGGTAGTTGCGGCCGGTATGGGGTGTATGGCTGCGCTTGACGTTGAAAAATATTTAGCGGAGCACGAATAATTTTAAATGAACCTGTCTTTAAAAAGCATCGGCAAGGTATTGGGTTTTATTATTTTTTTAGCTGTTTTATTTGCCGCGGTTTTTAGCTTAATGACTTCCCGAAAGTTTCATATTGCCTTCCAAAGTCTGGTGTTTGACAGCCGCCAGCATTATTTTGGTTGCTATGAGCTGCCTTTTTATCCGGAAGTCCAAAAAGCTTTGGCCGACCACGGCGACATTATAGAGCAGTTAAAACAAGTTGGGGCAACGGAAGTTAAGCCCAACGAAATTAAGTGCAGAGGTTTCCAAGAAGGCTTAGTTTTTATAAAAGGCGACATAGAAATTTGGTATTCTACGCGTAAGCAGCGGGTGGAAATTGAAAAAATTATTGGCGATAATTTTTTCGGCATCCCTTACCGGGGGTATAACAGATAAAAAATATTATGCAATCCTTAACTTTAATTCCAGACGACAGGATAGAATCCAAAATTTTTTTGATCCGTGGCAAAAAAGTTATGTTTGACCGGGACTTGGCCTTATTATATGGTGTGGAAACAAAAGTCTTAAATCAAGCTGTGAAGAGAAACCTAAAAGAGATTCCCGGAAGATTTTATGTTTCAGCTAAATAAGACAGAATCAGAAATTTGGAGGTCACAAATTGTGACCGCATCCAGACGCAATATAAGGTTTAACCCTTTTGTTTTTACAGAACAGGGTGTGGCAATGCTATCGTCAGTTTTAAACAGTGAAAGGGCAATCCAGGTAAACATCCAGATAATGCGAACCTTTACTAAGATTCGGGAGATGCTGGCAAGCAATAAGGATTTGAGGACAAAGGTTGAGGCCATGGAGAAGAAATATGACCGGCAGTTTAAAATCGTTTTTGAAGCTATTAAAAAGTTACTGGATAAAGACGCGCAGCCGGTTGGCAAGATTGGTTTTAGGTCATGACCATAATTATTACAGGTAAAGTCACGCAGGGTGAAAAGTATGGAAGAATTTTGGGTTTCCCTACTGCCAATTTAGACAGGCGGGAGTATGTCAGAAAAAAGATGAAAATCCGCTTGGGGGTTTGGGCAGGTAAGGTAAAGGTAGGATCGAGAATTTACAAAGGGGGAATTGTAATAGGTCCGTTGGATAAATATCATCTGCCAAAAATTGAGGCTCATTTAATAAATTTCAACGGTAACTTGTATGGGGAAAAAATAACCATCAACTTACAAAAATATTTACGCCCGTTTAAAAAATATAAAAATATTAATCAATTAAAAAAGCAAATTGCCGGCGACGTGCAAAAGATTAAAAAATTAAACCTTTAATATGGACAAGAAAAAATCCGGACCGTTAATAATTTTTATTTCCTCATTGCTTTGGGCTTCAGACAGCCCTTTCCGCAAGCCTTTGCTTACGGGCGGGCTGTATGTGGGTTTTGTGGCGTTTTTGGAGCACATTTTTAACGCCGCGGTTTCCTTGCCCCTTTTATGGAAGCGGCGCGAAGAATTTTTTAAGCTAAATGCAAAAAAAATAGCAGGCTTGCTGTATATTGGTGCCGGCGCTTCGGCGTTCGCGGCCATTTTGTTTGTTAAAGGCGCGGTGGCAATGAATTACAATTTTACGGTGGCCGCGCTACTGCAGAAATTCCAACCGTTGTTTGCCATAATCCTGGCTGCGATTTTTTTGAAAGAAAAGATAACCCCGAAATTTTGGATATTGGCTATTCCTGCGCTAGTTGGGGCTTATTTGGTTTCCTTTAGTAACCAAAGTCCACAAATGATCTTAAGCGCAGCTGGCGCCATCACATGGCATGGCCCGGCCCTGGCTTTGCTGGCCGCCCTTTTGTGGGCAGGAGGCACGGTTGTCGGGCGCGGCCTTTTGGCAGACTTGAGTTTCGAATTTGTCACAGGCATGAGGTTTGTGTTTGGCCTGTTGTTTTTAGCTTTTTACGTCTTTATGTGGGAAGGCTTCCAGTTTAATTTAATGACCGGACTTTTTTGGCGCAATACTTTTATTATTGCCATGCTAACCGGTTTTTTTGCGCTCTTCCTCTATTATTACGGCCTGCGCAATACCAGGGCTTCGGTTGCAACCTTAATGGAGCTGGGCTATCCGTTGGCCCTGACTGCCATCAACTGGAAATTTTTGGGCATTGCCCTTACCCCTTGGCAAATTTTTGGAGCCGTGCTACTTTTAGCTTCAGTTACCGTCACAGTTTTGTACGGTAATTCGGAAACAGAATCATCAATTAACACTAACGAATAATATGCACGTAAACCCGTTCGAGACCGCCAAGGCGCAGCTTGAGGCGGCAGCCAAGCTCGCGCAGCTGGACGTAGACAAAGTTGAACAATTAAAAAACCCGGACCGGTATGTGGAAGTGTCTATTCCCGTTATTTTAGATAACGGGGAACAGGAAATTTTTACCGGCTTTAGAAGCCAGCATAACAACGCGCGCGGGCCATACAAAGGCGGCATCCGTTTTCATCAGGACGTAAACTTAGATGAAGTGCGGGCTTTGAGTTTTTGGATGTCATTTAAAAACGCAGTGGTGGGCGTGCCTTTCGGCGGCGGTAAGGGCGGCATTATTGTAAATCCTAAAGAATTATCGCCAACTGAACTGGAAAGACTCTCGCGAGGTTACATAAAAAATATGTATCCGGTTTTCGGCCCCGAGTTTGACGTGCCGGCCCCGGACGTTAACACCAACGGCCAAATTATGGGTTGGATGCTGGACGAATACCAAAAAATTACAGGCAATAAATCTAAAGCTACTTTTACCGGAAAATCGCTGGAAGATGGCGGCAGCCAGGGCAGGACAGAGGCCACCGGGTTTGGCGGCGTGTATGTATTTGAAGAAATTGTAAATAAAAAGATTGTTAATCTGTCCGAAGGAGCTTCTATTGCCATCCAGGGTTTTGGCAATGTGGCAACCTATTTTGCCGAAGCCGCAAAAAAACTTGGCTTTAAAATCGTGGCGCTGTCGGACTCAAAGGGCGGTATTTACAATCCGGAAGGCATAGATGTTGCCTTAGCCGAAGCCCACAAAAAATCTACCGGAGCGCTGAAAGATTTGTCAGGCGCAAAAAATATTTCCAATCATGAATTACTGGAGTTGCCTGTTGATGTGTTAGTCCCGGCCGCTTTGGAAAATGTGCTAACCGCGCAAAACGCCGAGCACATTAAAGCTAAATTAATTATTGAAATGGCCAACGGTCCCACCACCCCGGAAGCGGATATGGTATTTGAGAAAAAGGGGATAGTGGTAATTCCGGACATTTTAGCCAACAGCGGCGGCGTGTGCACTTCTTATTTTGAATGGTACCAGAATATGAATAATGTAGTATGGAGCAAGGAAGAAGTTTTGGAAAAATTGTCCGCGCAAATTAAGCAGGCGTTTGCTGACGTTTGGGACAGGCAGAAAAAATATTCCACCACCTTTAGGAATGGCGCTTACATTCTAGCCGCAGAGCGTATAATTGGAGCAATGCGTGCTTAACGGATTTTAGTTAAACCTCCGGCCAGCCGGAGGTTTTTTGACGTTGATCCCGTTAGAGGCAAGTCGTCCCACGGAGGCCTCAAACGGGATTGACAAAGCTTGAGGAAATTATATAATATAAAATCCACTATTAAACTGTAATTTATGAAAAATATAGTAAAAGCTCTTTTAGTAAGTGTGGTTAGCGCTGCCAGCCTTTTTGGCTTTGCCTCGCCGGTTTTGGCTTACAGCCCAAACCTTTCGGCCCAATACCAAGGCGGCGGCAATAATAACGTTCAAATAACGGTCAGCAACGCAAGCCCCTTTAACCGCGTTACACTCAACTACCGCCAGTCCAGCTCTCTTTGGACCACTGTTGAAAACCTCGGCCAGACTGACAGCGGCGGGTATTTTACCCAGGTTATAAGCATACCAAGTGACGGCAGCGGCAGTCCGGTACAACTGTATGTCACTGTTTTGGGCGAGCAGTCCCAGACAGTTTCAGTTTATCCCGGAAATTACGGCGGCTGTACTTACAATTGCGGCTATGGCGGCAATTTGTCTTTTAGCCAAAGTAATTTGAATTTATCGGTAGGCCAAAGCTCCACCGTTACCATTAATAATTCTTATAACACTAATTTTTACATTTCCGGAAACTCCAACTCTTCTGTTGCTTCCGTCTCTATTTCCGGTAACCAAATTTACGTTTATGCAAACCAGTCCGGCAGCACTAACATTACTGTGTGTGGAAATTCAAGTCCGTGCGGGACTCTGTATGTTTCGGTAGGCGGCGGATATTCCGGCAGCGGCAGCGTTTGGTTTAGCCCGTCTAACCCCACGCTTTCCAGCGGCCAGAGCATGAGTGTTTTTATTAACAGCAACAATGCCGACAGTTCATATTACGTTTCCTCCAATTCGAATTCCGGTGTAGTCTCTGCCAGCATTTCGGGTTCAACTTTAAATTTATACGCTAACCAAAACGGATCTTCCACCATTACGGTTTGCCAAAATTCTTACAGCAATTGCGGCACTTTATATGTTACGGTCAGCGGCGGATATTCCGGCAGCTTATCTTTGAGCCAAACCAGCCTAAGCTTATCTGTAGGACAAAGTTCAACGGTTACTGCTTACAATAGCAGCGGCTCTCTTTATATTTCTTCCAACACTAACTCTTCTATTGCAAGCGCTTCTATGTCAGGCAACCAAATTTACGTTTATGCAAACCAGTCCGGCAGCACGACCATAACGGTTTGCGGATATTCCAGCAATTGCGCAAGTATTTATGTTACCGTTTCCGGTTCTAACTATGGTTCAAATATCTCCTTAAGCCAAAGCAGCCTTAATTTAAATTCCGGCCAGAGCCTTTCTGTTAGCATTAATGGCAACGGCAGCTATTATATTTCCAGCAATAGCAACCCAAGCGCGGCCACGGCAAGCATTAGCGGTAATATGGTTAACGTCTACGGCGGTAACACTTCCGGCAATTCCATAATCTCTATTTGCCAAAGCAACCCCAGTGGGTGCGTTAATTTATATGTCTACACAAACTCCGGCTACAATTATGGTTCTTTGACTTTTAACACAACTTCTTTGCCGAACGCATCTGTCGGCCAATATTATAACTACCAACTCCAGGTAAACGGAGGAACCTTCCCTTATACTTTCACTATTGTTTCCGGTATTTTACCCAGCGGGTTGTATCTTACATCCGGCGGATTGATTTACGGAACCCCTGCTTTTTCAAATACTTCTAACTTCAGTGTTAGGGTTACTGACAATTACGGCCGCAGTGGCCAGGTTAACTTTACTATAAATGGATTAGGTTCGGTGGCAGGCATAAGCGCTTACCAAAACGGTTCGTTAATAAAAGAAAACGGCACCGTTTATATGGTTTATAAAAATACTAAAACCGGATTTGCTTCGGCTGCCGCTTTCGTGGGTTTGGGCTTTAATTTTGGTAACGTAATGAATGTCAGCGGTTCCGGTCTTTTGGATTCTGGTTATATTGTCCGTTCCTCCTCAGCAGCGCACCCTTGGGGCAGTTGGGTAAAAAGCGGGCAAACGGTTTACTTTGTCCACGAGCTGGGCCTTATTCCTGTGCCGGACTGGAACACCTTTGTAAATAACGGTGGTTTGAGCAGCATGGTTGTGGGTGCAAATTCTAACGACTTCCGTCTGCCAATGCTGTCTTCCATGGTTTCCAGTGATTCCAGATTACGATAGGATCAAATCAGCAATTTAAAAACCCCTCCATCCGCCAGCCGGCGGAGGAGGGGTTTTTGTTATAGGTTTACTGCGATGCTCTCTCTACATATTCGCCGCTGCGGGTGTCGATTCTTAACACATCGCCTTCTTTTATAAACATCGGCGCATCTACCACTAATCCTGTTTCTAAAGTAACGGGTTTGGTAACGTTGCCGCCGCTGTTGCCTTTGGTATCGGGCGGCGCCTCCGTAACTTTCAGTTCTATCTTTATTGGCAGCTCAATGGAAACCGGTTTGTTGTTAAAGCGCAATATGGAAACTTCCATACTTTCTTTTAGGAATTTTTCCTGTTCAAGAGTAACTTCCTTGTTAATATCAACTGTTTCAAAAGTTTCCGGGTTCATAAAGTGGGTGCCTTCTGCGTCTGCATACAGGAAGTTGGCTTTTTCGCGGACAACATCCGCTTCTTCAATGCTCTCTCCAAATTTAAAAGAGTATTCGTAAACTTTGCCGGTAATGACGTTGCGCATTTTGGTTTGCATAACCGGTTTTCTTTGCGCGGTGCGCATACGGTTACTCCAAATTACCTGCACGGGTTGGTTTTCCCAAAGTATGATGGTGCCAATTTTTAAATCGTTAAGGTCCATAAAATATACAAATTAACAAATGTACAAATGATACTGATAGCAACAAATATTTGTAGTTATTCGTTTCATTTGTACATCAGTATATTTGTATCTTTAATATTTAAGCCGCTACAAAAGGCAAAAGCGCCATATGTCTGGCCTGCTTAAGTGCCTTAGTCACCATTCTTTGGTGCTTGGGGCAGGTGCCGGTGCGGTTGTGCGCCAAAATTTTGGCGTGAGGCGACATAAAACGGCGCAAGGTCTGCGAATCTTTATAGTCCACGGTGCTAATTTTGTTGGAGCAAAAATAACACTGTTTTTTTACCTGGGGTTGGGTGTCTTTATTGTTGGGTCTCATTGTAATAATTAATTAAAATTTAATAATTAAGTAAAATTAAATAAAATTGGTTGCAAATAAATTCTATTTAATTTGTAAATTTTACCTAATTTTATTTAATCTAAAACGGGATATCTTCTACGTTTATGTCCTCGCCTTGCTGGATGGTTGGGAGTTCTTCAACGGGTGCGGGTTGGCTCATGTCCTGTGCTGCAGGCTTGCCCTCCGAAGCTTTAGCGAAGGAGGGAGCAGCGTAACCCTGGCTTTGAGCCTGGAAGGCTCCGGACGGGGCTGCTGAGGTTTGGCCTGCGGCCCTTTGCAGCATTATCATATTGTCTGCCACAATTTCCGTTCTGTAGCGCTTTTGTCCGTCCTGGCCGTCCCAGCTTCTGGTTTGTAAGCGTCCTTCAATGAAAACTTGCGTGCCTTTTTTTAAATACTGGTGGGCAATTTCGCCGAGTTTTCTCCAAAGTACGACGTTGTGGAATTCGGTCTGTTCTACTTTTTGGCCTGTGGTTTGGTTGGTGTAAACATAAGAGGTGGCCACGCCAATTTGGCAAACATTAATTCCCGAAGGTGTGGTGCGCAGTTCAGGGTCGCGGGTTAGGCGGCCAATTATCATTACTTTGTTTAAATCCATAGATTTTGCAATTAATATTGAAGATACAAATATACTGATGTACAAATGAAACAAATAATTACAGATTTATTTTTCATATTTGTTGTTATTTGTATCATTTGTGTTATTCGTATATTTGTATAATTATTTTGTTAAGTCCTCCGAAAGCGCTTCTTCAATTTTCTTGTCTAACTCTTCTTCGTTAATTTCAACGAGTGCCGGGGCTTCTTTTTTGCGCGCTATGGGCGCGGTTTTGCTCACAACTTTGTCTGCCACTACTTCTGCAGGCGGGCCTTTGCGTACAATTTTGGACTGCTCAACTTTGTCTTTTTCCATTCTGGAAAGATGCTCGTCCAAATTAACAATTATGTAGCGAATAATGTTGGTATCCTGGGTGCGGATTTTCGCGTCAAAGTTGTTAATATTTTTTGTATCCATAGAAAAATTAACCACAATATAATGTCCATTGCGGGTTTTTTTAATTGGATATGCCAGCTTCTTTTTACCCAGCTGGGTTTCTTTAACTTCACTAGCGCCAAAATCTTCAGCAAACTTTAAAATATTCGCTGAAATTTTAGGCACTTCGTCGTCGGCAACATGGCTGCCGAGCAGGTACATAAGCTCATATTGAGGCATTAAGGAGTTTCCTTAATCGTTCCGGTTAACACCGGAACGAATATGATAATTATTAAAATGTTTAAAAAGTATAGCAGAATAGGCCTTTTTTGTCGATAGGTAGGGAACACAGGGATATATTGACATATAGCCTAAAATATGCTATAATATAAGACCAAATTAGGAATAGGTATATTTCTTAAATTTGGCCTGTTCTTTAACAATATTGGATTTCCTGCCGGTTAAGTAGATGAAAAAAGTGTCTATTTTACCGGCGGGAAATTACTCCTTGTCGCTTCCCAAATGAAGGCGCGTTAGCGCATTGGTTCGGTTCGGGGAAGAGAAGAAATTGAAGGCGGTTCGCCGCATGTTCAAAAATTTTCGCCCAAAGGGCACGAGGAGACAATATGCACAACACACTACCGGTTGAAATTCGTGAAACGATCAGTTTGGTTGGGGTTCATCAGAAGGTTTCCCACAGTATTACGTGGGGACAGTTTACCCAACTGACTTACCCCGGCGAATGCCGGTGGGAAGTCACGGGCGGTGCAGATTGGCCAATTCCCGCAGCAGAGTTGGTCTCAGTAACCGCTACTCGAAATGGACTCGAGATTGTAGGCGTAGATGCCGTAGAGGCCGCCTACAAGAATCTCGGCGATCAGCTCGATCAGCATAGTTCGGATCCGAACCTGCTGAATCAATATGATGCGTTGAAATCAGTTCTGGTGGTCCTAGAGGTTGCTGAAAAAATGCAGCCGGCCAAGGCCGAGTAAAAAAACCAAGGAGGGTTTTGAAGTAATAGCTAAAGAACGTTATGTCGAATGATTCGACCTCTAACGTTCTTTTTTTGTCTAAAATTTCTTTATTTTGGTATAATCAAAATGACTTAAAGTCATTTTGTCCCGAGCGAAGCGAGGGATCTCTAATTAAGATTCCCGTTTGCACGGGAATGACAAACTTATGAAATCACAAAAACCAATTTATTGGCACTGCTCATGCGGCAAGACGCACGTTAAAGGTCCGCAGAAAATTACCATTATTGCTATGCGGCATGCAGAAAGCCAGCATAATGTGTTAGGCGTCGTTAACGGAGACCCTAAAAAGCAGTTTCACATTACTGCAAAAGGGAAAATACAGGCCAAGGCTTTGGCCTTGAAATTAAAAAATCAAGAAATAAGCGCAATTATTGCATCCCAAATGCAAAGGACCCAGGACACTGCCGCGCCTTTGGCTAAAATTAAGAAGTTAAGTATACAAGTAGACAAGCGGCTAAATGACATTGGCACCGGAAAACTGGAAGGGGTGGATATTTTGGAATTTAGGAAGCTTACGCGTAATGTTAACAAGTCGGTTAAAGGATCGGAGAGCGCGAGTCATATAGCCAAGCGGCTGAAAGAGTTTTTGGAAGATGTTATTCAGTATTACGCCGGAAAAACAATTGCCATTGTTTCTTCCGAAGTTATTTTACACTCTTTAAAGCAAATAGCGCACGGGGAGTTTTCTAACGAAAACGTGGGCCAACATATTAGCAATGCAAAAGTTTATGAATTTCATTTGCACAGCCCAATTTGCTGTCCCAGCTGCGGTGATTATTGCGAAATATAGTTTTCTATTTTACCCTCTCCCTTGACGGGAGAGGGTGTCCTGCACTTTCTTCGAAGGGCGGGCGGGTGAGGGTGTTTATTGTTCAATGGCCTGATAAACTTTATCAAGCACAGATTCAAAATTTTGATTTATTTCACTGTTCCAAAATCTTAGTATCTTAAACTTTTGGCTTTTTAAATATTGGCTGCGGGTAATATCGTTAGTATTTTGATTGTGATGCCCACCGTCCAGCTCAATGATCAGCCTTTTTGATAAACATACAAAGTCTACAATATATTTGTCGATAGGGAACTGCCTTCGGAATTTATAATTTTGGAATCTTCTTGATCGCAAATATTTCCAAAGTTTTATTTCTTCCGGAGTTTGGGTTTTCCTAAGTTTTTTGGCTAACAGTATTAAATTTTTCATATTTCCCCTCATCCGGCCCTTCGGGCCACCTTCTCCCGCCTGCCTGCGGTAGGCAGGCAAGGGGAGAAGGTAAAAAGGAATTTATTTTACACGTTGAAAAGAAAGTGTACAACATCCCCATCTTGGACCGTGTAGTTTTTACCTTCTGTGCGTAACCAACCTTTATCGCGTGCCTGCGGATAGCCGCCGGCTTCAAGTAATTTGTCCCACTGAATAACTTCTGCGCGTATAAAACCTTTTTCAAAATCAGTATGGATTTTACCTGCTGCTTGTGGGGCTTTACTGCCGGCAGTGCAGGTCCACGCCTTGCTTTCCTTTGGCCCGGCGGTTATAAACGTTATCAAACCCAAAGTTTTGTAAGCTTGTTTAATAATTTTATCTAAGCCGGACTCGGGCAGCCCGAGTTCTTTTAAATATTCAGCCCGTTCTTCGTCGGAAAGTTCTGCTAGTTCACTTTCAAGCTGGGCGTCGATAGTAATAAAATTGTCATCCCGACCGACTCCGAGCGTAAGCGAGGGGGAGTGGAGGGATCTATTAACAGATTCCTCGACTCGTCCGCCTTCGGCGGACTCGCTCGGAATGACAGAATCGAAAGTTTTCTTATCCAAATCAAATTTTGAGTTTGCCACGAACAAAAAAGGCTTGGTAGTTAGCAGTTCAACATCTTTGGAATTTTCTTTTTCCTCATCACTCAAAACCACAGTGTTGGCCATTTCACCTTTTTCTAAAGCCGCTTTGTACTTATCAAGCACTTGTTTTTTTACAACCATCTCCCGGTTTTCGCCGGATTTAGCCTGCTTATTTACAGTCTCCAACCTTTTTTCTACGTTTTGCAAATCTGCCAATTGAAGCTCTATGCCAATAGTTTCCATGTCGCGCTTGGGATCAACCGAACCTTGCACGTGGATAATGTCGTCATTTACAAAAAATCTTACCACTTCCATAATCGCGTCCACTTCACGAATGTGGGAGAGGAACTTGTTGCCCAAACCTTCACCCGTGGAGGCGCCTTTAACCAGGCCCGCAATGTCCATAAATTCAATGGTCGTGGGTACAACTTTTTCACTCTTTTCTAAATCCGCAAGTTTGGCCAAGCGCTCGTCAGGCACGGCAACCACGCCCACATTTGGATCTATAGTCGCAAATGGGTAGTTGGCCGCTTCAACTTTGCTTTTGGTGATGGCGTTAAAAAGTGTTGATTTGCCTACATTAGGCAAACCAACAATGCCGATTTTGAATGACATGAGTAAGTGATTAGTGGATAGTGATTAGTGAATAGTATAAAACACAATAGGAGTTTAGCCAAGGGTTTGACAATCTAACTTTAGACCCTTAAGATGCATATGTTAATGAGGCTATCTACAAGGAGGAATCATGGTGACTTGGAAACGAATAGCCCCAAGAGGAGTTTGGAATCCTCACGTTGGATTCCGCAAACAAAAAAAATCTCGTCGTCGCAGGAATAAGGGTCCTGCCAGTGAGAATAATCTTCATAATCCGTTTGTGGATATCGGTCCGCTGCAGCAGAGAGCATTGGTAGAGTGTCTCCCCGTAGCTTTCACTTTCAGCCCGATGCCTCAAATGCAAATTCGCGTCTCTTTTGTAGCCGACGTTTTGGTAAGCTGCTTAAGTGCAACTTGAGTCGGTTCACAATAACATCAAATCCGGGCGGAGTATCCTTCCGCCCGCCCACTCTAAATATGGTTTAGAGTTTTTTTGTTTTATGCTAAAATACTGGAACTAAGCCATAAATTTCACGATTTATCCCGTTAGAAGTCCGGTGCCATTTTTTTAACGCTGGATAAAAACTTAAATTTTATTTTTTTATATTTTTTTTGAAAATTAATCAATACTTCTAACGGGATGAAAATTACCAATTTAAATAAAATTAAACCTAAAGATTTAATAGTTTTTGACGTGGACGGCACGCTGGCCAGGACAAAGTCCCCAATGGACAAAGAAATGGAAGGCTTGTTTAGGAAATTATTGGCAACAAAGCAGGTGGCAGTAATTAGCGGTGCCAAGCACGAAATAATGAAAATGCAGTTGGCTCATAGCCTTAAAGCTTCACCCTTGTTGCTAAAAAATCTGTTTTTATTCCCCACGACTGCTACCACATTTTATAGATACAAAAAAGGCCCCCGACGCTCCGGTCGGGGCGGGTGGAAGCAAGTTTATGCCCTAACTTTGTCTGCCGATAAAGTAAAAAAAATAAAAAAAGCTTTTGAAAAAGTTTTTAAGGAAATGAATTACCGCCACCCTCAGAAGGTTTACGGCAAATTAATAGAAAATAGGGGGAGCCAGGTAAGTTTTTCTATTTTTGGCCAGGATATAGTTAAGGTTTTGGGTGCTAAGGGAATTAAAATGAAAGAAGAATGGAAAGAGAAGCACACCCCGGTTAAAATGGAAATTGCACGGAGAGTAGCAAAATATTTGCCTGAATTGGAAGTGCATGCGGCGGGTTTTACGACAATAGACGTGACTAATAAAGGTATAGATAAGGGGTATGGCCTGCATCAGATTGAAAAGTATTTACATGTGCCAATTAAAAAGATGTTGTTTGTGGGCGACGCCATTTCCCCCGGAGGTAATGACTACGCCGTGGTAAAAACAGGAGTGGATTATGTGCCGGTTAAGAATCCGCAAGATACAAAAAGGGTGGTAAGACATATATTGAATCAAATTTAGTCTTACCATTGCGAGCGTAGCGAAGCAATCCCGTAGTACATGCACGAAAAACACTACTATGTTTATTTAATAACTAACCAACGTCATACAGTAATCTACGTTGGTTTTACAAGTGATTTGGTTCGTAGGATTTGGGAACATCGCAATCATGCAGTCAAAGGTTTTACAGACAAATACAATATTGAAAAGTTGGTATATTATGAAGTTTTCGAAGATAGAGATGCTGCCTTAGTGAGAGAAAAGCAAATTAAAGCTGGTTCCAGACAAAAGAAAATGGATTTAATAAACAAAACAAATCCCGATTGGCGGGATTTGTATGATTCTATTTTGGGATGAGATTGCTTCGTCGCTCCGACAAAAGTCGGAGCTCCTCGCAATGGATCTTGTTTATTTAGGGACCGCTTCGCTGCGCTCGCGGTGGCTTGCTAAAGATAGGATTGCTTCACTACGTTCGCAATAGGTTTGCTAAAGCAAACCTATTTTTTGTTTAACTTCATGTAGGGTTTGTCCGGCAACCTGTCTGGCTTTGTGCGAGCCTTCGCCCAAAATTTCAGCCAGCTGGTCGGGCCTAGAAAGTAATTCTTTTTTCTTTTCCCTAAATTCTGTAAAATATAAGGCAATTTCTTTAGCCAAAGTTTCTTTAAGTTCGCTGAACTTTAATTTGTCTTCTTTTTGAGCGTTCCTGAAGAATACAATTTCATCTTTGGTGCCAAAGTGATCAAGCAGCAAAAATAAATTTTCCACTCCAGGGGATTTTTTACCCGAATCACTGGCGGTTACCGCTTTGCTCATTTTGCTTTTTATTTCTGCTTCCGAGTCGTCTAAAAATACGCAGCCTTCGGGTGCCGATTTAGACATTTTTTTCTCAGGCCGCTTAAGGTCCATAACTTTGGGAAATTTGGTCCACAGGGCTTCAATTTCCGAAAAGGTTTTGCCGAATTTATGGTTGAATTTTTTTACAATGGTATTGGTAAGCTCCAAGTGCTGTTTTTGGTCAACTCCCACAGGCACGGCTGAAGGTTTGTACGCTAAAATGTCGGCAGCCTGCAAAATCGGATAAGTTAGCAAGCCTGCATTAATATTAGTCTCCTGTTTTTGCGATTTGTCTTTGTATTGGGTCATCCGGTTTAATTCTGCAACAGGAGTTATTGTGGAAAAAATCCAGGCCAGTTCAGTGTGCTCGGGGATGTGAGACTGAATAAAAATTGTACATTTTTCCGCATCCAGTCCTGCGGCCAAAAAATCAGCCGCCAGTTCCAAAATTTGCTTCTTTTTTTCTTTGGGTTCAAAGTTTTGCGTCAGTGAATGTAAATCTACAATACAGTAGAAGCAGTTGTATTTGTCCGAGTTTTGTAAGTCTATAAAATTGCTAATCGCGCCCAAATAATTGCCAATGTGAAGTTTGCCCGAAGGCTGGACACCGGAAAGAATGGTTTGTTTTATCATAGAAGTATTATAGCAAAAAAAATCAAAATTTACAGATTGACATTAAAGGTCGCTTTCACTACTATAACGGCAGTGAGGCTTGCCTAAATGGGAGGGCAGGCCGTTTGTTTTGTAAGAAGGAGGCTTTATGGATGTCCTGAAACCGTCGCTAAAAAGTTCTGATGTTGAGGGTTTTGAAAAACGTTTAAGGGGCAAGATTATTGGACAGGATGCAGCTGTTGACCAGTTTGTCAGCATTTTCCAAACAGTTCTGGCAGGAATGAGTGCTCCCGGCCGGCCGCTTTCGAACCTGTTATTTTTAGGTCCCACCGGATCGGGAAAAACGCGGGTGGTGGAAGCAGTGTCCGAAATTCTGTTTGGTAGCCCGGCGGCCTTTATTAAGGTTGACTGAGCGGAATTTCATCATTCCCACGAAATAGCAAAGCTGATTGGTTCGCCGCCGGGTTACATTGGACACAGGGAGACAACTCCGGTAATCACGCAGGAGGCTCTTGACCAGTACCAAAACGATAAGCTTAAGCTCAACCTTATTTTGTTTGATGAAATAGAGAAGGCGAGCGACGCTCTGTGGCAGCTGCTTTTGGGCATTCTGGACAAAGGCGTGCTCACTTTGGGGGACAACCGCAAAGTGGATTTTTCCAGGACCATTGTTGTTATGACCTCTAACCTGGGAGTACGCGAAATGGGCAGGTTGGTTACGAGCCCGATAGGTTTTGCCCCTCAGCCAAAAAGCCATGAGAATTTGGACCGGGCGATGCACAAGGTCGCCCTTGATGCCGCACGCGGCAGGTTTTCAGCCGAGTTTATGAACCGGATAGATAAGGTTGTGGTGTTTCGGTCCTTGGGCAGCGAGGAGCTGGCAGAGGTGCTGCGTTTGGAGCTGGTAAAGGTTCAGGAGCGGGTTATTGCCTCTCAGCCTGAAAAACCTTTTACTTTCAGGTGCACGTCGGCGGCAAGAGCCTTTCTCCTTCGGGAAGGAATTAGCCTTGAGTACGGAGCGCGACATCTTAAGCGGGCCATTGAACGCCACCTGGTTTTTCCGCTATGTGGGTTCATTGCAAGCGGCCAGATAGGGCTGGGCGATATGCTTGTGGTAGATGTTAACTCCGATTCAACCGAACTGATTTTTGGGAAGCAAGAAGTACTAAAATCCTTTCAGTCCGGAGCATGAGCCGGCAGTGAACACAAGGCCAAAACCAAAACCGCTTTGTTGCAATGATGCGACAAAGCGGTTTTTTTTATTCGAATTTTTATCGGCTGTTCTATATTTCTATAACCACCGGCAATACCATAGGTCGTCTTTCGGTTCTTTGGTAAAGATATTCGCCAATTTCGTCCCGCACTATGTTGCGCAAAAAGGCGTAGTTAGGTTCCAGTTTTTCTTTGCCTTTACTTTCCACCAGTTTACGGACTTCGTGTTTAACTTCTCTTATTAAATCATCATTTCCCTTCATATAAATAAATCCACGGGAAATAATGTCCGGCTGGTTAATCAATTTTCCGTCCCTACGATCAAGCGTCATTATAATTACAAACATCCCGTCTTGCGCCATAACCTGGCGGTCGCGGATAACTACTTCGCCTACGTCACCAATGCCAAGGCCGTCTATAAACACATAGCCGCTGGTAATTTTTGGGTCTTCCACTGCTTTGGCTTCTTTGGCAGAATTTATTTCTAAAATTTGCCCGTTGTCCAAAGTAAAAATATGGCCTTCGGGAATACCCATAGTTTTGGCCAGTTCGCCGTGGGCCACAATCATATGGTGCTCACCGTGAATAGGCATAAAATATTTGGGCTTGGTTAGCGCCATCATTAATTTAAGTTCTTCCTGGTGCGCGTGACCCGAAGTGTGAATGTCTAAGGTTTTGTTGTAAATAACGTGCGATCCCAATCTGGTCAAATTTGAAAGCATTGCCGAAATTGCGCGCTCGTTGCCCGGAATAGGGGAAGCAGACACAATAGTTGTGTCACCCTTTTTAATTTTAACGGTTTTATGGTCACCGCGGGCTATTCTGGCAAGCCCGGCCGCATCTTCACCTTGCGCGCCGGTAGTTAAAATAGCAATTTGGTTGTCCGGAAATTTTTTGGATTGTTCGGTTTTAATAATAATTTTAGGCTGGATTTTTAAATAGCCTAAAGACAGGGCAATTTCTATATTATTTACCAAACTTCTGCCGGTAACAATAACTTTGCGGTTGTATTTTGCCGCAGCGTCAAAGAACTGTTGGATACGGGAAATGTTAGTGGAGAAGTTGGCAAAAATAATCCTGCCTTTGATATCGCCAAAAGCTCTGTCAATTGTCAGTCCTATCTCGCGTTCACTTGCGCAATAGCCGGGCTTAATTGCATTAGTAGAATCTGACATTAAAAGCAGTACGCCTTCAGCGCCGAATTTTGCAATTTTGTCGAACTCGGTCGGCTTGCCGTCTGCGGGTGTGTGGTCGAATTTCCAGTCTGTTACGTAAATAATTTGCCCAACCGGGGAGACAATGGAAATACCCACGGAGTCCGGGATGCTGTGGTTAATTCTAAAAAACCTGATTTTAAAACTACCCAAAGCAAGCACGTCGTCTTTGGTGACGGTGTTAATTTTGGAACGGCCCAAAAGTCCGAATTCTTCTAAGCGCTTTTTAATGAAGGAGGCCGTTAGAGCCATGGTGTAGACCGGAGGGTCGCCAAGCTTTGGCAAAATGTAAGGCACGGCGCCAATGTGGTCCAAGTGACCGTGGGTAATAACCACGCCGCGGATTCTGCGCTTGTTTTCTTCCAGCCATTTGGTGTCAGGAATAATATAGTCAATTCCGGGCATTGTGTCGTCGGGAAAAGCCAGCCCCATATCAATGACAATAATGTCATCGCCAAATTCTATGGCGGTCATATTTTCACCAACTTCTTCCACTCCACCCATAGGAATAACCCTTAGGTTTTGGCGGGAAGAAGTATAGCGGCTGGTGGCAAGGCCGGTGGCCTTGTCAATTAAGTTGTCCAAACGGTCTTTGTCGTTTTGAGGCGCACTGAAATTAGGCGCCACGCCCCGATTGTGAGGGTGAGGCCTTTGTCTGTTGTCTTGTCTTTTTAACATTTAAAAAAATTGTCCTGTCCATTTGCGTATGGACAAAAATAATTAATATCTATCAGCCCGCCTTAAAAAGGTGGGTGATAATCTTTGGGCAGTGGCCTGCTCAGCCGACCGTCAACAAAGATTTGCTCGCAATTAGCAAATTGGAATTAGTGACAAGTAACAGGTGAAAGGTTACATGTAACTAGCTGTAATTTGGTAACTGTTTTGGTTTCTTTGGGAAAACTTAACCTTACTTGTTCATTATACGCCTTTTGGGCTTTGTTGTCAACCCCGTTTTATGGAAACAGGCCCAAGTTGTTTACGATGCGCTTTATGAAGGAATAACTTTATGCCAAACAATAGTAATGATTTTTATCAAAATAGTGAGGGTTTAAAGCTTAGCACAAGCTTATTAATTCTGCCTGCCGCCTATTTAATTTATAATTTTGTGAATTTTCTGTCCTGCTACAGAGGCGGGCAGCTAAGTTGCAATATTTATGATCTAGCGGTGGTTTTTCCGCTTTACGCGGTGGTTACCTCTTTTTTTGGCAGGATTAATTTTTTTACTTATATATTACTTTATCTGCTTAGTTCGGCAGTGTATTTAATTATTTTTTACCATTTCGGCGTTTGGTTAGAAAGCGCATATCAGCGGCAAAAGCAGCGACCCAATTTTACCTTAAAGAGAGTTTGATTTTTTCGGGGCAGAGGGACAGGCCTTAAACCGAGGCCAGGATCCCGACGTTACGTCGGGACACGGGATTGCTCCCATCCCGCACTTTCTATATTTTGAATTTTTACAATTCTATGGTGCCGCGGAGAGGAGTCGAACCTCCATGACCTTGCGGTCGTACGCACCTGAAGCGTATGCGTCTGCCAGTTTCGCCACCGCGGCAAAGGATAAGTTTATTGAAAGAAAGTGCGGGACGCTATGCCAACCTGCCCCGTAGCAAATTGCGGAGCAATTTTGCTTCGGGGTTTCGCCACCGCGGCATATCTTACATCTTAAATCTAAAACCTTAAATCTGCAATCTATTTCCAAACCCGTTTTTCTGTCACATACCAGTTAACTATGTCGTTAAAGCGTTGGCTTGGGTCGTAGAGCACGCCAAGCTTTACGTTTTTTATTTTGTTGTCCACCACGTAAATGTATTGTGTTTGGTCTAAGAAAATTACAGGGAACTTTGAGAGTATAAGCTGGTTGAATTTTTGGTAATTTTCTTCGCGCACTTTTTTGTCAGTGGTGGTACGCGCGTCGGCAATAAGCCGGTCTGCTTCCTGGTCTTTGTAGCCGGTTAGGTTGTAGCCCGGGTCTTTAACCTGGCTGGAATGCCAAAAAAGGAAGGGGTCGGGGTCGGCGCTAAATTTTTGGGGGAAGAGCAAAACGTCAAAGGCACGCGGCTTAATTACTTCGTCCATTAATTGTTTTCCCGGCAGCACGCTTAAATTTACTTTAATGTTTAGCGCCCTCCATTGGTTGGCTAAAATTTCTGCCGCTTTGGCATTGACGCCGGAATCGTTGGTGAAAATTGTAATTTCAAAAACAGTTTGTTTATTGGTTCTTAAATTAGTTTGCGGATCAACTTTCCAGCCGGATTTTTCCAGTAAAGTATTGGCCTGGGCTAAATCTACATTCGCGGGCAGGGCAGGATTGTTTTTCCCTCCGTAAAACAGAAAAGGGGAGGAGGACAGCAGGGCATTATTTTTAAAAACTTCTTCTATAATTTGTTTTTTGTCTGTGGCTAAAGAGAGCGCTTGCCGAATATTTTGGTCAGACAAAATTTTGGTGTTGAGGTTGAAAAATACCACCTGATGCTGCGGCAGGGCAACGCTTACTACCTGCGCCTTGGGCTGCTTTTCATTTATGTATAAATTGCTGCCTAGCGGAATAAAGCCAAAGCCATTAATTTCGCGGCTGTGGAAAGCGTTTAAAATGTCGTCTTCTATGTCGTAAAATTTAAAAACCAGCCTGTCTATCTTCGGCGCGCCTCCGTGGTAATTGGGGTTAGACTGCAAACTAATTTCCTGGACTTTCCCGCTGGGTAGTTTGTTAATTTCTATAATAGAATATGGCCCGCTGCCCACGGCTTCTAAGTTGAGCTTGGAAAGCAGGAAATTTTGCGGCTCGACATTTGTCCAAATGCTTTTGGGTAAAATGCCAACCGTAAGGTTGTCCATAAAGGGTCCCGAGACATCTTTAGTGGTAAACTTTACGCTAAAGTCGGAAAGTTTTTCCACATTGGTAGCCTGCCACAACGGGCGAAGCGGACTTTTATAGGCCTGGTCTTTAAGGAGTTGAATGGTAAATATTACGTCGTCAGCTGTCAGCGGTTTGTTATTGTGCCACTTGCCGTCACGCCTAAGGTTGACTGTATATTGTTTTTGGTCCTCCGAGAGCGCGGGCATACCTTCGGCCAAATCCGGCACAAGCCGGCCTTCGGGGTTGTATTTATACAGGCCGGAGAAAACCAGGTCAGTTAAAGACAGGTCAGGCTCGGTGCGCGCCAACAGAGGGTTAATATAGGTGGGCTGGCCTAAAACCCCTTCGGTATAAACTCCGCCAAAGGCCGCAGCCGCATTGGTATGTGCGTAGTAGAAATTTTTAGCTGAAAAAAATAAACTCAATGCCGCAACAAGCAATAGCACCAGACAGAGAATTTTTTCCCGCCTTCCCATTAAAGAAAAAACTTTCCAAAAAGTGGAAAGGGTTAACGATCTTAAGTGTTTTATGCCTTCTGCCGCCTGCTTGGCGTAAGAGATTGAGTTTTGTAAAAATCCGTTCTTCATAGATCGCAGAGAAACACAGATGGCGCAGATATCGCAGATTTTAAATTAGCGCCATTAGCGCAATCTGCGAATAATCTGTGATCTATTTATACAAACAACAAGGTTAAATTAAGGGCAAGGAAAATTATTCCTAAAACTATAGTTGCAAAAAATAACCATTTTTCAAAACCCCGGCGGGTTTGTACAATATTACCTGCTCCGCCAAAAACGTTGGACAGCCCGGAAGATTTGTTCTGTACAGCAATTACTACAATTAACAAAACCATAATTAAAATGTTTGCAAACTTCAAAACTAAGCCTAATTTCATAAAGTAAAAGATTTAATTTAGCTCGTGCATTATACTAGGGAAGCATTATGTATGTCAATGCTCATTTATGGCGTAATAATTTTGGAAATCCCGGAATTATGGTATACTAAATAGGTTAAAATAACTACTTTTGGTAATTTAAATGGATTTAGAAACAGCAAAAAAAATAAAAAAAATATTGGTGGTAGAGGACGAAAAGCCTCTAAATAATGCTTTGCAGTTGGCTTTAAAGCACGCCGGTTTTGAAACCACGCCCGCCTTTGACGGGGAAGATGCTTTAAACAAACTGTCTCAAAATAAATTCGACATTGTGCTTTTGGACCTTTTACTCCCGAAAATGACGGGATTTGACGTGATGGCCAAAATGTCCGAGAAGCACGATTTGACCCCGGTAATTGTAATTACTAATTTAGGCCAGGAAGAAAGCCGAAAAGAGGCTACTGGTTTGGGCGCAATAAAGTATCTGGTCAAAAGTGAAACCAGCATTGCCGATATAGTCAAACAAGTGCAAAATTTCAACTAATTTAAGCCTGCAAAAAGCAAGTTTAATTTTTAATTAAAATAAAAATGACAATAGCACAGAAAAAATGGACCCAAGACAAAGGCTGGACGGATATTAAAACCGCGGTTTTTAGCCAGCCTCCGCAGTTGGTTTTGGTTTTTGGAGGCTCCGCGGTTATAAAAGCGGGGAAGTATTTTGATGAAGTAAAAAAGTTTTACCCCGAGTCAAACATTATTAGCTGCTCCACTTCCGGCGAAATCCTTAACGACGAGGTAAACGACGATAGCCTCTCTCTAACTGCTGTCCAATTTGAAAAAGTTTCCCTGGTTTTTAAGGAAACGGAAATTGACAACATTTCCCAAAGCGAAAATGCCGGTGACGTTTTGAGCAAAGACTTGCCGCAAAAAGATTTGGTGCATGTTATGGTTTTTTCCGAAGGTTTAAAGGTTAACGGCACTGCCCTGGTGCACGGCCTTTCCAAAAATTTGCCGGCTGACGTTTCGGTTACCGGCGGGCTGGCAGGCGACGGGGGCGATTTTAAAAATACTTTTGTGGGTTTAAACCAGCCGGCCAAAGAAGGCAAAATTGTAATTGTCGGCTTTTACGGAAAAAATCTCAAGGTTGGCTACGGCTCGGTGGGCGGCTGGGACACTTTTGGTACCAAGCGCTTAATAACTAAATCTGACGGCAGCGTTTTGTATGAGCTGGACGGCAAACCGGCTTTGCAATTATACAAAGAATATTTAGGTGAAAAAGCTCAAGGCCTGCCCGGCACGGGTTTGCTGTTTCCTTTAAGTTTAACTGTAAAAAATTTGGACGGTTCGGAAGTAGAGTTGGTCAGGACCCTTTTGGCCGTAGATGAAGACAAACAAAGCTTAACTTTTGCAGGCGATATGCCCCAGGGCGTGTACGCTAAATTAATGAAGGCAGATTTTGACAAATTGGTAGACGGCGCCTCCGGCGCCGCAGGTATGAGCCTTGCTGCACTTAAGCAGGGCAATGCCGAGTTGGCCATATTAATTAGTTGTGTGGGGAGGAAACTGGTGTTAAAAGAGAGGGTAGAAGAGGAAATAGACGCGGTCAGGGAGAAAGTTGGTGAGGGGGTTGTGATTACGGGTTTTTATTCTTACGGGGAAATTTGCCCCACGGCGCCCACAGAAAAGCAGTGCCAGCTGCATAACCAGACCATGACTATTACTACCTTTAGGGAAGAATAGAAACCAATATAAAAATAAGTATGCATCGAACTCTGGAAAGACAAATAAAAAAATATCTCCCCGGGGTTAATGTGTCGGCGATTGCCTGGGAGAATTTTTTTAAGGCAGTTGACGAAGCCTACACTCATTTTGACGATGACCGAAAACTTATGAGCCGTTCTTTGGATTTAAGCTCCAAAGAACAAGTGGAAGTGAATGAGCGGCTGGCCAAAGAGAAAGCCAAAGACGAAGCAATTCTTTCCAGCATTGGCGACGGCGTAATTGCGGTCAATGAGGAGGGCAAGGTCTTATTTATTAACCAGGCGGCTCAGAATATTTTAGATTTGCCCAATGAAAACATTACCGGACAGCCAATTTATAATTCAATTGAAATGGTGGACGAACACGGTGAATCAATTGAGTTAGACAAAAGGCCTTTTGAGCATGCGTTAAAAACCGGCGAAACCATTACCGCCACCTCTGCGCTTACCCGGTATTATTATGTAAGGCCGGATGGCACAAAATTCCCGGTTTCCTTTACCACCACGCCCATAAAAATTGAAGGCAAAATTGTGGGAGCAATTGAAGTCTTTCGCGACGCCACTAAAGAAAAAGAAATTGACCACGCCAAAAGCGAATTCGTCTCACTGGCCAGCCACCAGCTGCGCACGCCGCTTTCCACCATTGGCTGGTACACAGAAATGCTTATGGCCGGCGACGCCGGTTCTGTGAATGACGAACAAAAGGGTTACCTGGAAGAAATTTATCACGGTAACCGCCGTATGGTGGAGTTGGTTAATGCCCTGCTCAATGTTTCGCGCATTGAATTGGGTACGTTTATGCTTACGCCGGAGCCGGTAAATTTTGTCGAGCTCACCAAAAGCGTAATTGCCGAAGTCCACCCCCAGGTTATACGCAACGGACTTAATATAAAAGAAAATTACGAAGAAAATTTGCCGCTTATACCGGCAGACTCCAAGCTTACCCGAATTATTTTACAAAATTTGGTGACTAATGCGGTGAAGTATACGCCGTCGGAGGGGACCATTACGGTCAGCCTGTCCTCGGTTTTGGGTCAGCAGATTAATCATGGCAACGCCAACGAGAAGTATCTTTTAATTACCGTCAGCGATACCGGTTACGGAATCCCAAACAAGGAAAAAGACAAAATTTTTACCAAGCTCTACAGGGCCGAGAATGTGCGGGAAAAAGAAACCGACGGCAGCGGTTTGGGCCTGTATTTGGTGAAGTCGGTTTTGGCCGCCTGCGGGGGAGAGGTCTGGTTTGACTCGGAGGAAAACAAAGGAACCACTTTTTATGTTATTATTCCCTTAAGCGGCATGCGTGCCAAAGAGGGTCAAAGAAGCTTAATAACTTAACATTAAAAAAATGACCAATAAACCACGTAGGACAGTTTTAATAGTAGAAGACGAAAAACCTTTACTCAACGCTATTCGAATTAAGCTTGAAAATTCGGGGTTTGACGTGCTCACCACCCGCACCCTTGACCAAGCGTTGCACTATATGGAAGACATCCCTAAAGTAGATGTCATTTGGCTGGACCACTATTTGCTGGGCAAGGGCACAGGTTTGGATTTTGTGGTGGCCATAAAAAATAACGAAAAATGGAAGGAAATTCCAATCTTCGTGGTTTCCAATACTGCCAGCCCGGAAAAGGTGCGCTCGTATATTAAATTTGGAGTTACTAAATATTACACTAAGGCCGACTACCGGCTGGACCAAATTATAACTGATATGAGAGAGATGTTAAAAGACTAAATTTATGCCCAGTAATACAACTTTCAATATTTTCAATAAATTCAGACGCTGCAATTTGATTATTAATAAAATTTTAGATCCCGAATCTGAGGGGTTTAGAATTGAAAGTTGATATACTGGGTATGCCTATAACCAATGTTACCAACGGACATTTAATGTTAATTGTTGAGGACGAAAGGCCGCTGCTTAAAGCTTTGGCCGAAAAATTCGCTCACCAGGGTTTTAGGGTGCTGACGGCCGAGAACGGCGAGAAGGGTATGAACCTGGCTCTTGAGACCCAGCCGGAAATTATTTTGCTGGACATTGTTATGCCTAAAATGGACGGCATTTCGGTTTTAAAACGGCTCCGCTCCGATCCCAAAACTAAAGACGTCCCGATTATTCTTTTGACGAATTTATACGACAACGAAAAGCTTATGGAAGCTTCCAAGGTCGGGGTGTTTGACTATTTAATTAAGAGTGACTGGAAAATAGAAGACGTGGTAAAAAAGGTGAAGGAAAAACTTAAGATGACTTAAGTCAACGAGAGTTTTATTTTTTCAGCAAGTTTTTTACCAACCACTAATGCGAGCTCTTCGGGCTTCGCATTTTTTATTTGCGCCACGGTTCCAAAATTTTTCTTAAGGAGTTTTTTGGTTTTGGGGCCAACGCCTGGTATTTCATCCAGTGCTGACTTTATGGCCTGTTTACTGCGTAACGATCTGTGAAAAGTTATGCCAAAACGGTGGGCTTCATCGCGCAAACGTTGCAATAGCTGCAGTGCGGGTTGATCGTGGGACAGGATTATAGGATCTGAATCGTGGGGAAGAAAAATTTCCTCAATTCTTTTTGCCAGGCCAATTATCCTTACAGTGCTAAGTGCTAAGTTATTAGTGCTAAGTACTTCCAAAGCTGTCGATAGCTGGCCTTTGCCGCCGTCGATTACAATGAGATCAGGAAGCGGCCATTTATCAGATGTAGCGTGCCCATTCATGGGCGTCTCAGATCGCCGATAAATCGGCACGCTACGCATCAAACGCCGCGACAACATTTCTTTCATCATAAAAAAATCATCCGGAGTTTTTTTGCCCTGGATTTTAAATTTTCGGTATTCAGACTTAGCCGGCAAGCCGTCTACAAAGACCACCATGCTTCCAACGGGGTTTGAGCCCTGAATGTTAGAAATGTCGTAGCATTCAATTCTTTTTGGAATTTTTTCTAAATTCAAAACCTCTTTTAGCTGTTCTAGCGCTTGGTTTATTTTAACCAAATGACCGGCGCGGGCAGAAAGCCAGTTTTTTAAGTGCTCTTCGGCATTGGTTTTGCCTAAAGTTATTAATTTAGCCGTTTTGCCCTTTTTAGGGGTTAGAATTTCAGTTTTGATGTGGAAGCGAGACTTAATTATTTCCTCTACCAAGGCGGCATTTAAGGCCGGCAATTGAGTATAAATGCATTTAGGCGCGCTGGAAGTTTCTATATAGTACTGCTCTAGAAATCTTTGCAGTACACTTGATAGACCGAGGTCCGTCGAATTAATTTCGCGGACCGAGGAACCTTGGAAAGGGGAGTTTAGCTCATATACAAAATTTTCTTTGTCAAACATTTTACCTTCGCGGATTTTAAACAGGTTTATACAGGCAAAACCGTCAGAGCGGGCTTCGGAAATAAAATCCCAGTCCACCTTTTTCGGTAAAATTACGTTTTGTCTTTCCTGTAAAATTTCCAAAGACCGTAGCTGATCACGAAGTCTGGCTGCGGTTTCAAATTTCTTAGAGGCCGATGCTAAAGCCATCTCTGCCTTAATTTCTTTAACAACAGAAGTTATGTCTCCCTGCAGAAATTTAATAATTTTATCTAATTGCAGCTGATATTCATCCGAAGTAATTTTACCAATGCAGACTCCCGGACAGCGGTGCATATAAAAGTAAAAACACGGACGGCTGGAAACTTTTTGCGCTGCGCAAAAAGGAAAAATTTTCCTGACTAAATTTAGAGTATTTTTAATTTTCCAGGCAGCGGAGTACGGCCCAAAGTATTTAATTTTAGACATTGGATATTTGATATTGGATATTGTTTGGTTTTTGTTATTTGGTTCTTGAATCTTTCTGCTGTATCCAATCTGCGGAATTTGTGTGGAATAATCAATCGTAATAAACGCGTAATTTTTGTCGTCTTTTAAATCTATGTTGTATTTAGGAGTATATTGCTTGATAATTGTATTTTCCAAAAACGCACTTTCCAGTTCGTTGCTGACAACCGTGTAAGTAACATCAACGGCTTCGGCCATTAAAAATGGAATCTGCGGCCGTAGGTCATCGTGCCCAAAATACTGGCTGACCCGGGATTTTAAATTTTTAGCTTTGCCAACATATAAAACAGCGCCGTTTTTATCTAAAAATTGATAAACGCCGGGGGATTTTGGAATATTTTTTAGTTTTTCTAGCAGCGATTGCATGGGTAAATTATAAACGCATTAGCCTGTCTCTGTCCATGTAGTTGACTAAAATCACCGAAGAGATTACTATAATAAGTCCATATTCTAGGGGGAAGCAAATGCGAGAAGAGCTAAAGCGATTTTTGGAGGAGCAAATCAGCATTCATCAGACGCTGCTCGAGGATGCTGCAAAAGAACAAAAGGTTCTCCTCCCGGGAGAAAAGTTGGAATTTGTTTTACGGGTGGCGAACGTGCCTTTTGTGGCTGCGAAGATCGAAGGAACAAAAAAGGGAAAGAGGCGTCCTTATGTTGATTTGGCTGATCAGAATTGGAGTGTAATATCCGCCATTAAGTGGGGAGGGAAGCGCAATCAAAAGATCGTAGATATTTTTCAATCGGCCCAGAATGAGTGGGTGCCGTACGAAGTTTTCGTTAAAGAATTTGGCGAACACTTCTATTATGAATCCAAATATCAAACAATCAACATGACTTTCCGTTACTCAGGTATGCCGTATCGGGTCAAAAGAAGGGATGACAAGGAAGGGCGTTTTTATAAGGTTGTTAAAATCGTTTAGTTCGGGCTTAAAGCAGGTATTTCGCAGGTCTGGTATAAGAAAAAATACCAGTCTTGCGGGACACCGGCTTTTTTGTTTCCCTAGCTTCTTGACGTTATCTTGACTTCCGTGATAGACTGACAACCAGTTTGTGCCTACAGAACTACAAAATGGGGACACTACAGATAACTACAGAATTTTTGATCCTTTTGTAGTCATCCGTAGTGCATCTAATCTGTAGTTTTGTAGTTTATGAAAGATATTATTTCCATCCGCGGAGCGCGGCAGCACAATTTAAAAAACGTAGATTTAGATTTGCCCAGAAACAAGTTGATTGTAATGACCGGCCTGTCCGGCTCGGGCAAGTCGTCTTTGGCGTTTGATACAATCTACGCCGAAGGCCAGCGCAGGTACGTTGAATCTTTATCGGCTTATGCCCGCCAGTTTATAGGCCTTATGGATAAGCCCGATGTAGATAAAATTGAGGGCTTATCGCCGGCAATTTCCATAGACCAAAAATCAGCTTCGCACAACCCCCGTTCCACTGTGGGCACAGTTACGGAAATTTATGATTATATGAGGCTGCTTTGGGCAAGAATTGGCATTCCGCACTGTCCGGTTTGCGGCAAAAAAATTGCCGGGCAAACTATTGCCGCCATGGTAACGCAGCTTTTAACTTTAAAAGTCGGCACGAAAATAGTTTTGCTTGCCCCGTTTATTAAAGACCAAAAAGGCGAGCATCGCGTTATTTTTGAGCAAATTAAAAAGGCGGGTTTTGCGCGCGTAAGGGTAGACGGCACGGTTATGGACTTAAACGAAGCGCAAAATTTAAATTTAGATAAACAGAAAAAACATTCTATAGACGTGGTGGTTGACCGTTTGGCAATTGACCAGGCGGAAAAGGGCAGGCTTTCGGAAAGCTTGGAAAAAGCCCTTGATCTTGGTGATGGCATAGCCATGGCGGTAAAAATGAACGCGGACAATAAAACGGATGAACACGGACCGGATATTATTCTGTCGCAAAAATTTGCCTGCCCGGACGGCCATGTGCAACTCTCTGAACTCGACCCGCGTGATTTTTCTTTTAACAGCCCACACGGCGCCTGCCCTGAATGTAAAGGTTTGGGAACCAAGCTTACCGTGGAGCCGGATTTGGTAATTCCAAATCAGAGGCTGACTTTAGCCGAAGGCGCAGTTAGGCCCTGGAGCAAAACCACATCCAGACTTTCCTGGTACAGTCGCATTATGCAGGCCGTGGCCAAGGAATACAATTTTTCTGTAAATACACCGGTAAAAGATCTGCCCAAAAAATATATAGATGTAATTTTATACGGCACGGGCGACAAAAAAGTTAAAGTTTCCGGCGAATTCCGCGGTGGCGACGGCGAGTTTGAAATGAACACCACTTTTGAGGGCGTAATTCCTAATTTAGAACGCCGCTATGGTGAGACTGACAGCGAATATATGCGCACTGAAATAGAAAACTATATGCGCGTTCGCCAATGCCCGGCCTGCAAGGGTCAGCGACTTAAGCCCGAAGTTTTGGGCGTGCAAATAGGCGGCAAGGGGATTGTGGAAGTATCGGGAATGAATATTGAATCGGCGTCTAAGTTTTATAAAGATTTAAATTTAAACCAAAAAGATACTCTCATAGCCAAACAGGTGTTAAAAGAAATTAACGCCCGCTTATCTTTTTTACTTAATGTCGGCTTGTCTTATTTATCGCTCGACCGCGCAGCTGACACTCTCTCGGGCGGGGAAGCCCAGCGCATCCGCCTTGCAACGCAAATCGGCTCCGGGCTTACCGGCGTGCTCTATATATTAGACGAGCCTTCCATTGGCCTACACCAGCGCGACAACACCAGACTGCTTCAGACCCTTAAAGAGCTGCGCGATTTAGGCAACACGGTAATTGTAGTAGAGCACGACGAAGAAACCATTCGCGAGGCGGATTGGGTGGTGGATATTGGTCCGGGTGCGGGCAAGCACGGCGGAGAATTGGTAGCCGAAGGCACGCCACAACAAATTCAAAAAAATTCTAAAAGCCAAACCGGACAGTATTTGGCCGGCAAGGAGTTTATAGAAATTCCAAAACGCAGGCGCCCGGGCAACGGACGCAAGCTTTCTATTTTTGGCGCCGAGGAATTTAACCTTAAAGAAATTGACGTAGACATTCCGCTTGGAAAATTTGTTTGCGTAACCGGAGTTTCGGGCAGCGGAAAATCAACGCTCTTCCACGACATTTTGGCCCGGGCGCTCTATAAATATTTTTACAACAGCAAGGAAGAGCCGGGCAAGCACAAGAAAATTTTAGGCATTGACCATATAGACAAAATTATTAACATAGACCAGTCGCCCATTGGCCGTACCCCGCGTTCTAACCCCGCCACTTATACAGGCCTTTTTACACCTATCCGTGATTTGTTTGCCGAAACCAAGGAAGCCAAAATGCGGGGATATCAGGCCGGCCGGTTTAGCTTTAACGTTAAAGGCGGCAGATGTGAAAAGTGCGCGGGCGACGGGGTTATTAAAGTGGAAATGAATTTTTTGCCTGACGTTTACATTACCTGCGAGGAATGTCACGGCAAACGCTACAACCAACAGGCTTTGGAAATTCACTTTAAAGACAAAACCATTTCCGACGTGTTGGAAATGACTGTAGATGAAGCTAAAATCTTTTTTGCTTCCCTGCCTGCCATCCACAAAAAGTTAGAAACACTTTCTCAAGTGGGTTTGGGTTATATGCGTTTAGGACAAAACGCCACCACTCTTTCCGGCGGAGAAGCGCAAAGAATTAAATTGGCTACGGAACTTTCTCGCGCATCAACCGGCCGTACGCTTTATTTATTGGACGAGCCGACAACCGGACTTCATTTTGCCGACACCAAACGTTTAATTAGTGTTCTTAACAAACTGGTAGACAAAGGAAACACCGTCGTGGTTATTGAACATAACTTGGATATGATAAAAACCGCTGACTGGATAATTGACCTGGGCCCGGAAGGCGGGGATAAGGGCGGTACCTTGGTTGCCCAAGGCACGCCGGAAGACATTGTTAAAGTAAAAAGTTCCTACACGGGACAATATCTGAAGAAAGTATTATAGGGCAGCTTGCCCCGCATCCCGAATAAAATGAGTGGTGCGGGGTATTTAAAAAAAGTCCTCTAAGCAGAGGGCTTTTTTTGTTGGAGTGAAACGTTTGAATAACAGTAACGATAGGTGTATTTAAGTAACTGTTAATTGAACCAAGTTAAAAATTTCAAAATAAAAAAATTAGGAACAAGTTTCCCCTAAGCCATCCTCAAGTTTTTAACAGCTTGTCCACACCTTATCTATTTTTGTTTTATTCAAGGGAAAAACTTTTTATCTTTACCGATCTTTTTTTGAGTGCTATAAAGATTAAATCCCTAAAAGAGGAAATTAAAATTTAAACATAGAAATAAAATCTATGCTTGCAAAACATTGTAATCAAGCGAAAATTTTTTTTATTTATTTGAACAAGAAGGCCTGAAATTTTAAGGACTTTAGTCTTTATCTTTCGGGCCTTTTTGTTTTTTACTCTCAATAAAGGTCGGCTTGCAAAAATAACGCAAGATGAGGGTAAAAATTTCCTGCGCAAGGCCCCCAAAACGGGGCCATAAGTTATATAAATATTTTGTGGCTCCTGTTGGGGGACAAAAGCCCCCGTTATTTAAAACCTTGTAAGCCTAAAATGGCTATGCTCAGAGGGGAGTCAGGCAGGAAAAAATAAAACTAACCTCACAACTTGCCTAAGGGTTAAGTTGTGAATCTGTCTTATAGACAGAAAGAGAGGGATTTATGAAAAAAATAATGAAAAAAGCCGGCCTGTGGGCCGGTACAGTAGGCGTGGTCATAGCCGGAGCGGCTACTTTTTCCGCCTTTGAAGCTCACATAATAAACGTGACTGCCAGAATTGAAAATGCACTTGCGGTACAAACCGGTGCAATTGATTTTGGCACCGTATTCCCGCAGGAATTTTTGGAAGCGGCACTTCCGGTGACCATGTCCGAATCTTTCTTAGGCGAGGATAGGGTAGATGACATTGAATATGTCATTAAACAAAAACCCAAGGTCAAGCTATTTGACGGCGAGGTAGCAGACCCTAACGAAAATCCAACACCCGGCGACCCGTACGCCACAATTTTCCCAACCACGCATCCAGAGGGCATAGTGGCCTGGCGATATTGTGAAGAAAATTTGCCGCTAAATGCTCCTTATTCGGTAACCGAAGCCAACATGGGTGACGAATACTGGCGTTACTGCTATTTGCCGCTTGCCAACTATTTGTCCAAGCATGAAACTACTGCTGACGGAAGTGTAACTGAAAATGACATTTCCGTGGACGCTTTCCACCAGTCGTATATGTGGAATGCCAGCACCAGCCAAAGCTCGCTGGATCCGGCCTTTATTGCCCGGGGAAGGCTGGCTAAGAGTGAGCAGGACACAGAAGATGCATGGACCATTGACTTAATGGTGCCCTGCTTTATAAACCACTGCGCCCAGGAAGCTGACGATCCAAATAATCTTCCCGAAGATCAGATTCCGGGGTTCTTTGTGCCCGGACCGTTCCGATTGCCCACCTCCACTGAGCATTCAGTCTTTGGGACTGACTTGTGGATTGAAGTTAGCGGCATTAGCTTGCCGCCAACAGATGTACCAGGCACTTTAACCGTTACTAAAGTGTTGGTTAATGACAACGACGGTACAGCCACCACTACTGACTTTAGCTTTGCAGTCAATGGTGGAGCTTCCGCGCCGTTTGAGGCGGACGGCACTAATGTAATTGCATTGCCGGCCGGCAACTACGACGTAGTCGAGGATGCCGCAGCAGGCTATACTACCACTTATGCCAACAGCTTGAACGCAAGCCTGGATTGTCAGGACTTGGTTGTTCCAAGCGGCGGCAATGTGACATGTACAATTACCAACGATGACACTGCTCCTCCCGCGCCGGAAGTTGGAGAATTAACAGTCATTAAGGTAGTAGTTAATGACAATGGCGGCACAGCTGTTACCGGTGATTTTTCCTTGTTTGTTGATGCCGCAGCTGTGGTCTCCGGTGTTTCCACCACCACTGCTGTAGGCAGCCACACCGTGAGTGAAGCCGGATTGTTTGGGTACTCTGCTACTTTTAGCGGTGACTGCAATGCTTCTGGTATAGTAGAAGTGTCATCAAGTACTCCCGCTACCTGTACCATTACCAATGACGACATTGCGCCAACCATTACAGTTACAAAGAACGTAGTGGGCGGAACTGCTTCGCCTGATGACTTCGACCCGTCAGTTGACGGGGCGGTTGTAACTTCGGGCTCTTCAACTGTCGTGAGCGCAAATGTTGCTCACGCAATTGATGAAGAGGCAAGTGTAGCAGGTTACACTTTTACCTCAATAACCGGTGTTTCATTTTTAGGAGTGGCATGTCCCCTTGTGCTTGATGGGACTATAACTCTTACCCCGGGTGATGTAGTAACTTGTACTATCACTAACACCAGCGTTCCGACAGTTGCTACAACTAACTAAAACTATTCCATACCTTTCCCCGTGGAGGGCGGGGAAGGGTATGGGTAGGGTATATTGAGGAACAAAATAAATTTTAAAATACAATTTATGGACGAACAAATAAGGCCCGCCCAGAATCCAAACGTGAGTGTAAAAAATGAATTAATAAGCAGCACTCCGGTAAAAAAAAGAAGCAAATTAAAGCTGGTGCTGTGGGCAATATTGGCCCTGGTAATTATTTTGCTTTTAGTGCAATACACAAATGCTGCCAAGTACGAAGCTTTAGTGCAGGTAATTGATGAGGACAGAATTGGCGTTAATCCAACTTCCCAAAGGCTGGATTTTGGAGATTTGCCCAAAGACAAAGACGCTATCCGCACTGTAAGTTTGCAAAATCAAAGCAGCTACAAAATGCCCAGCTACGTAATTGTCTGGGAGCGCGGCGAAATTTCTGACTTAATGCGCGTGAGTAAAAATTTCTTCACTTTGGATCCCGGCCAAACCCAAAGGCTGGATTTTACGGTTCACGTTCCTAGCTCTGCTGAATTTAAATATTACAAAGGTAGTGTGGTTATTTTTCAAATTCCAAAAATCTGGTAGTTTTGGACTTACGCACAAAATAAAATGGATAAATTTTATGTTAACGCCATGAAAAAATATTTTATTAGCGCAACAAAAGTTTTAGTGTACCTCGCCTTTGTGGGTCTTGCTATGTACTTTACCCCCAAAGTACTTTCTCGTAGCCTAAATACGCTCTATCCTTTAGCTACCATTACTTCCGGCTCTATGTGGCCGCAGCTAAAGGTTAATGACTTAATTTTAATGAAAGGCGCAACCGGGGACGAAGTAGAGGCAGGGCAGATTATAATTTTTAAGAACCAGCGGGGTTTTACCATTCACCGGCTTCTTCGAAAAGAAAACGGCAAACTTATAACCAAAGGCGATGCCAACAATGTGGAAGACGTGCCCGTATTGCCGCAAGATGTAATAGGCCGCGCTGTCTATGTTGGCAAAAAGCCGTTTCGGATCCCTTACTTAGGTTTAATTGCAAGAAATTTACCCCAAATTCGTGCTTTGCAAAAATTGAGCGGTAATAATTAATTGGAAGTTTGTATGGAGAACAAGCTCTCAAAAAGAATTTCTGTTAATCCGGCTTTAAGGCTTGGCAATGCCAGGCAGTCTTTTGCTGTGCCGGGGGAAAAGCTCCGAGGGAAGTTTAAGTTTGCCTCTCCTAAAGTTTCCAGTATTACAATGAGCTTTGAGGCAAATCAGCAGCCCAAAAGAAATTTTTTTAGTAAGCAATATTTAAGGATTTTTAATTTAGGCATTGCTTCTTTAATTGGTATTTTGTTTTCTATTTCCGCCCTGCACGCGTTTGAGGCGCACGTGATTAACGTGACGGCTAAAATAATGCCCAGGCCGTGTTTGATTTTTAATGTGTATTCACAAGGCTATTGGAAGAATCACACCGACGAATGGCTTTTGCCCCAAAATTTGGGGCCTTTGGAAATTAATACTGTAGAAGAAGGCTTGGAAATTTTTGATACCAAAAAAACTCATTTAGATAAGTTGCGCGTTCAGCTGCTGGCGTTAAAGCTTAGCTTAGCTTCGGAGGAAGGCGCGGGCCAGGCCTTAGTGCCCGGATTGGTAATAACATTACAGCAGTTAGCCGACCAGGTAGATGCCTTACTTTCACAAGACCCGCTTCCTTCAGATACAGTTTTGGAAGATTTAAAAGATCTCGTAGAAAGTGTGAATGTGGCGCATACAGTATCTACCTGTGAAGGGCATGAGCCCGGTTCTGGCGGGGATGACGATGATGACGATGAAGGTAACGGCAATGGGAATGGGAATAACAACAACGACAATGGTCAAAACAATGAAAATAATTCTTCACAGCCTGCTTTAGAGGTAGTGGAGGGAGAAGTTTTGAGCGAAGTCCAAGGCACAAGCACTACTACGAGTGACACGGCTGCTACATCTACACAAACAACAACTAATTCTGAACAGAAAGAAAAGTCTAACGAGAAATCAGAAGAAAATTCTTCCAACTCCCAAACTACTTCATCCGCGCCTGCACAGACGTCTTCTTTAGTACCCAAAGAGCCAAAATCATCAGACACAGAATCACAGGCAGCAGAAGGCGAAGGCCAATAGCCGTCATTGAAACTTTTTTGTAAATTTTTCGATATGCTATATAGAAAGGACAGGTATGCGCTTAAAATTTTCCAAACAATTGACCATGAGTGTTAAGGCAGGCGGGAAGGGCTTGAGGAGAAAGCTTGAAAAAATGAGCAATGCAATTCGCTATCCCTGGTAAGCTTGTTTTTACCCATAAACACTAAACTTTAGCCGTTATGCCTAAAGCTGTTTTGTTGTAAACCGTTAACAAGGCTAATTTAATATTATTGAGCATATTTTTAAAAAAAGTCAGCCACGGCTGACTTTTTTTAATGTTGTTATATATTGACAACAATAATCTTTGCAATAAGCTTGGTTTATAAGAATTAAAGTTAAAAAAATGAAAAAGTTTTTTTATCTTCTGGGCACAAGCTTGTTATTTTTTGCTTTGCCCCTTTTAGCTTTTGCAGAAGAGCCGGTAGCCCAAATTAAAATAATTTCAAAACCCCAAAGCATTGCTACATCCACGCCTTCTTCTGTTTTTACCGTTGAAGCTCAGGACGCTTTGGGCAACAAGGTGGATGTGGCAACCACCACGCGCGTAAATCTCAGCGCAGATTCGGCAACCGGCCAGTTTTTAACAGCTTCGGCGAGCGTATGCAATACCGCAACGACTAGTAGTGTAACAATTGCCAACGGCAGTTCGCACAAAAGTTTTTGTTATATAGACGAAAGTCCGGGAAGTTTTACACTGACCCTTTCTGTAATTGACCAGCCTTCTGTGCTGGGTGATTCGCAAATAATTGTAATTTTAGGAGAAGAACCTGCGCCTACCCCTACGCCTACGCCGAGTCCCGAACCTGTACCGACTACCACGCCAAAAAGTTTATTGGTAAAAATTTACAGGTTTTTGCCTAATCCGCCCGGGGAAGATTCGGGCAACGAGTGGGTGGAAATTAAAAATTCCGACGAAAATCCGGTATCTTTGGACGGTTGGTTTTTGGATGACGAAGGTATGGAGCCGGGTAGTAGCGCTTTTGTTTTATCAGGCGAAATATTGCCGGGCGAGATTAAACGGATTATTTTACCCGTCGGCAGCTTTGCACTTAACAATAGCAGCGGGGATGAAGTGAATTTATATTTTAATGACAAATCAATTGCCCATAAGGTCGTATATGAGGCCACGGCTTACGATGACGGCATATTTGAATTAATTGACGGGGTTTGGCAGCCGCCCCCACAGCCTTCACCCGGAGGCGGTGGGGGCGGCGGAAGCAGTCAAACCCCGTCTGGCGGGGGCCCTAAAAGCCAATCATCGACAGCAACCACTACAGCCGTGGCCTTGAATATTATAATTAGCGAAATTTATCCAAGACCTTTGGAAGGCGGAGAGGAATTTTTAGAGTTGTATAATGTTGCCACGAGCACGGCCAACTTGCAGGGGGCCGTATTGCAAATTGGTAACAGGAAAAAAGTTTTTGAAAAAGGCGCAAAAATTGAGCCGGAAAAATATTTTGTAATTTATGAAGACGACTTGCCCGTGCGTTTGTCCAACAACGGCCAAACAATTAAATTTTACGACTCTTCCGGCAAACTGCTGGCTCAAATTTTATATCCCAAAGCAGAGGAAGGCCACGCTTATGGAAGCGATGACGGCAAAACTTATGCCTGGACTAGCACCGTAACTGCCGGCGACAGCAATTTTTATGTACTGTCTGAAGCCGTGGAAGAAAAAGAATCAGCTAAAGATGAAAAACCTAAAACCACCGCATCCAAATCTACATCATCCGGCATTACTTCATCCCAAGCCAAAGCAATTTTGAAAACAAATGAGGATCTAAAATTACAAATTTCTGTATTACAGGAATCTATAAACCAGTTAGCGCTAAAATTAGATAATCTTCAAACTCAAAAAACGCCGGCACAGGCTATCGGACCGCCAGCTCCCACCTCTTTAAAAAAGGGGAGAATTTTAGTGTGGCCAACAGCTATTATAGTTTTAAGCGGTATAGTTTATACGATTTTTAGAAAGCCAAAAGATTAATACACAATGGGATTAATTGTGTATTAAGGGAGGTGGAATTATCACTTGACAGGTTAGAGTGATAATAGTATTATCAATGTATGAGTGAAAATGACAACATCACCCCCCGCCAGGCAAAAATTTTAGCCGCAATTGTTAAGGAAAATTGTGACAGCGGCCAGCCTGTTGCCAGTGCCGATTTGGTAGAGAAGTACGACTTTAACGTCTCTTCTCCCACCATCCGCAACGAAATGCAGGTCTTGGAAAAAAACGGCTACATAAAACAGCCTCATACTTCGGCGGGACGCGTTCCTACGGACAAAGGCTTTAGGTATTTTGTTAATCAGTTAATGGACAGGGTAAAGCTGACTTTAAAAGAACAAGACCATTTAAAAACAGAATTAATGAAGATGCAGTTAGCCCACGCTGAAATGGGCAGGCGACTGGCTAAGTTAGTCAGTGAGCATTCCCAGCAGGCATCATTTGTTTTGCTTCCCGAAGAAGTTTCCAGCGTTGGTCTTTCCAATATTTTAAACAATCCGGCTCTCCTGCCTGAAGACGCAAAAGAAATTGCTGAATTTTTTGACCATTTAGACGAGCACGCCGAAGAAATGATAAAAGATTACACCGGCAAAGGACCGGAAGCAAAAATTGGCAAAGAAATTACGCTTTCAAAAAATTCAGATTACTCTATGATAGTTTCCGGACTAAAGCTTCCCAGCGGTAAAAAAGGAGTAATTGGTTTAGTCGGCCCAAAGAGTATGAAGTACGAAAAGAACTTGAGCCTTATGGAATATATAGCCAAGCTTTTGGGCGGAGGAACAGCAGTAATAATTTTTATGATAATTAAGTAAACCATTTCGACCGAAGGGAGAAATCTGTTAATTATTAGTGTTTATACAGATCTCTCACTCCGCTCGAGATGGAAAATAAAGGGTTATGGAAGAAGACAATCAGCAAAGCAATGCAACATCATCGGAAGTTTCTTTAGACCAACTCCAACAGGATTTTGAAAACGCGATGAATAACTGGAAGAGGACCGCGGCAGATTTTGAAAACTACAAAAAGCGCAAAGAAGCGGAAAACAAAGAATTAGTCGAGTTTGCCAGGGAAGTAACAGTTGCTAAGCTTTTGCCAACATTGGATAGCTTGGGGCAAGCGTTAAAGCACATTCCTCAGAATACAGTAAACAGTACACAGCAAACAGAATTTGAGAAACAATTTCAGAATTGGCAAATGGGCATTAATGGAATTTTACTACAATTAGATAAAACTTTAGGGGAACTGGGAGTAAAAAAGATTGAAGCAGTTGGGAAAAAGTTTGACCCGCATTTCCATGAAGCTATTAGGGAAGCGGAGAGCGAGCAGGATGACGGAATTATTATCGAAGAACTGCAAAGCGGGTTTGAACTAAACGGGAAAGTTATAAGGCCAAGTCAGGTGATTATCTCCAAAAAGAAAACCGGCGGTTAGATTACCGCCGGGTATTAACCTCCGGTCGTGGAATTTAGTCACGCAGGAATGCCCCGCCTCCTTCGTATAGCAGCCAGCATACGAAGATAATTAACACAAGAAACCCTATCCTTCTCAAGAGCATATCACCTCCCTTTTTGGCTTATTTTAGCCCATAATCAATATATTTACAAGCAGAAGACAATAAAAGGTTGAAAATTTCATTAAGTCGCTTAATCAGTCGGCCATTAGCAAACGAAAGCAAGAGTAGCATGCAAACCCAGGATTTTATAAACTACCTAAAATCTTTAAAATCCACAGACTGGGAATTGAAGGCCACAGAGGAATGGACAGTAAAAGATATGGTTGCTCATTTGGTTGGTTGGGAAAAAGCCAATGCAGAAGCGGCGAGCGCGGCGCTTGAGACGAATAAAGACCCTGTCTGGCTGGAAGTAGAGGACGAAGACAGCTTTAACGCAGAATCTGTAAAATTTTATAAAGCATACTCAAGCCGGCAGCTTTTAGAGGAATGGGAAAATTGGCAGGTTAAGCTTAACGAAATTACGGAAAAAATAAGCCAAAAAAATTATCAAATACTCTTTAACTGGCTGGCAGAATCTAAAAATCATAAAGAACATCATTTTCAACAAATTAAAAAGCTAATAATTAGGTAGTAATCTGTAAAAAGGAAGGCAACTATATGACAATAAAAGAAATGTTTGAAGTGCGGGAGATAATGGAAATGGACGACAAGTCCAAAAAGATAAAGGTTTTAAGTGACGATGACTGCCAAATTGTCAGCAAAGCGTTAAACAAGAATAAAATTATTTTGAATTTAAAGCGTACGTCGGACGGCAGTGAAGGCAATGTGTTTGTGTACCTTAAAGATGAGTTTAAAAGCGAGTTCCCAACTTCCAAAAAACTTTTTGCCAGCAGAAAAGTAATTGGGCTAACTTTAAGAGAATTTAAGGAGTTTGATATAGAGGGGCTTTAGTGAAGAAAAGATAAGAATTTATTTAAGATGTTTAATCAAATTTCTTTTATTGTTTCAGTTACATTGTTACTCTGGTCAGCTATTTTTGGCTTAGTTTTGTTATTTTTTATTATCTTTGTTGTTAAACCAGATAAAGCTCGATCGAAAGATAGCGTAGTTATAGCCCCACGAGAAAGTTTTATAGAAAAAAATAGTAGATTACAAGAAGACCCTGATACTGAATCATTGAGAATTGGAAGTACAGTTGCAGTCCCAAGCATACAAGGGACCTTTTCACCCATTGTTGGTGGGTATAAATTAAATCAACAAATTTCTCAAAGTGAATTTAATAAGAGTAATTTAGTAATTCGTCCATATAACAAGGACAATCACAAGAAAGGATAACTATATGCCAAAAATTATAGGAATAGACTTAGGAACATCTAACAGTGCCGCATCCGTAATGGAAGCGGGCAAGCCGGTAATTATTCCGGCGGCAGAAGGTGCATCGCTCGGGGGTAAAGCTTTCCCGTCTTACGTAGCCTTTACCAAAGAAGGCCAGCTTTTGGTTGGGGAACCGGCAAGGCGCCAGGCTGTAACTAACCCCGAAGGCACCATTTACGAAGCCAAAAGAAAAATGGGAACTAAAGAGAAATTTACTGTGGCCGGAAAAGAATATACTCCGGAACAAATTTCCGCGTTTATCCTCCAAAAAATTAAAAAAGATTCAGAAACCTTTTTAGGCGGCCCGGTTACTAAAGCGGTAATTACAGTACCGGCTTATTTTGACGACAGTCAAAGACAGGCAACCAAGAACGCCGGCGAAATTGCAGGCCTTGAAGTTGTTCGCGTAATTAACGAGCCAACGGCCGCGGCTTTTGCTTATGGTTTGGATAAAACGGGCAAAGACCAAAAGATTTTAGTTTTTGACCTTGGTGGCGGTACTTTGGATGTTACCATAATGGATTTTGGCGAACACGAAGGCCAGGCAACTTTTGAAGTGCTTTCCACCTCGGGCGACACAGCCTTGGGCGGTAAGGATATGGACAAGGCTTTGATAGATTATTTAACCACATCTTTTAAGAGCGAAAGCGGCGTGGATGTTTCGGGCGACAAAATGGCTATGAACCGCGTTAGGGAAGCTGCGGAAAAAGCTAAAATTGAACTTTCCACCACTTTGGAAACTGACCTTAACCTTCCGTTCATTACAGCCGATGCCAACGGCCCAAAGCATTTCCAAATAAAAATTACCCGGGCCAAGCTTGAGGAATTAATAAAACCGATAGTAGACAGAATGAAGCACCCGCTACAGCAGGCTTTAACTGACGCTAAGCTCACCCCGGCTAACATTGATAAGATTATTCTAGTCGGCGGACCAACCCGTATGCCTGCGGTTAAAGGATTTGTAGAGCAGTATGTGGGCAAGCAGGTAGAAGGCGGCATTGACCCAATGGAAGCCGTGGCCAAAGGCGCGGCCATCCAGGCCGGAATTTTGGGCGGCGACGTGCAGGGCAAAGAAATTTTGCTGCTCGACGTTACGCCGCTTACTTTGGGACTTGAAACTTTGGGCGGCGTTCGCACACCGCTTATTGACCGTAATACCACCATTCCGACATCTAAATCCCAAACATTTTCTACTGCGGCTGACAACCAGACATCGGTAGAAATTCACGTTATGCAGGGTGAGCGCGAGTTTGCCACAGACAACAAGTCTTTGGGCAGGTTTATTTTAGACGGCATCCCGCCGGCGCCAAGAGGCATTCCCCAGGTTGAGGTTACTTTTGACATTGACGCTAATGGTATACTTACAGTTAAGGCAAAAGACAAAGCCACTAACAAAGAGAGCAAAATTACCATTCAGGGTTCTTCCAACTTAAACAAAGATGAAATTGAAAGGATGAAAAAAGAAGCTGAAGCGCATGCAGAAGAGGATCGTAAGCGGAAAGAAACCGTGGACGTGCGAAACCAGGCCGATACTTTAATAAGCGTTAGTGAAAAAACCTTAAAAGACGGCGGCGACAAAGTGAAGGCAGAAGACAAGACAGAAGTTGAAGCTAAAATTAAAGCTTTAAAAGACATTAAGGACAAAGACGACGTAACTGCCATAAAGAAAGCTGTAGATGAGCTTTCTGCGGCAATCCAAAAGGTGGGCGCGGCTATGTACCAGGCTAGCGGATCAGCGGATCAGCAGTCAGCGAATCAGCCGGGTGAGAATTCAGGCGGACCAAAGCCGGAGGAAAAAGGACCTGTGGATGCAGAATTTAAAGAAGTCCCCAAACAATAAAATAACCTGCTTTTTGGCTTAATTATTGTTTATAATAAGCCTGGGCGGAAAACAAAAAATTTATGAGCGGTCTAATAAAATTTCTTTTCCTTTTAGTTTTAATTGGTTTTATTGGCGTTGTAATTTTTATTCAGGCTGCCCTTTTGGGTGACCCAAAGAGTAATTTTAACCAGACTACCCGCTTTACTTTGGCTAAGTACTCCATTTTTAGAACCATTTTTCGTCTTCATAACGCGGGGGATGCGCGCGGCCAATACTTTTTGCGCAGCGGCCCCATTGCCATAAGCTGGCTTAAGCCTTACAGCCAAAACGTTGACAGGCCAATGCTGGAAACGTTTGCGGCAGAAATTACCAAGCAAACCGGACGAAAAGTTAACATTTCTTTTGGAGGGAATTTAAAGGAAGGCAATTACGAGATTGCAGACCTGAAGTCAGAAAAATTAGAAGCCCTCATCCAAAAGCCTGAAGGCAGTTCGCTGGTGGTATTTTTTGTCCAAGATTATACGCCCAGAGAGGCAGATGAGCTTTCTACCACCTACGGGGAATCGGGGATATTAATTTCTTTAGACAGCCACCAAAAACATATGCAAAGCTATGGCGGCACTATTGAAAGTTATTTGCTTTCCAGTCTGCTCCATGAATTCGGCCACCAGCTGGGTTTAGAGCACAATGAAAACAGTAACTGCATAATGAATGCACGCGCAGGCACGGGTTACAGCTATCTTTCCTCTTTTGGAAAATCTGCCCCGGAAACTTTTTGTCCTTTTGAGGAAAAACAAATTCGGGAAATTAAGTTAAAGCTGGAGAATTAGCATTAAGAATAAAGTATTATGGAACACAATCAGCAGCAGCAACAAATCCAAATAAAGGCGACAGATGAGGTTTTAAAAGGGCTGTATGCAAATATGGTGCAAGCAGGCCACACCGGTGAAGAGTTTATTTTGGATTTTATGAATGTTATGCCGCCGCAGGGCAGCCTGGTGGCCAGGGTAATTGTTTCGCCTCCCCACGCTAAGCGCCTTTGTGCAGCTTTGCAGGAAAACATTAAGCGCTACGAAGAAAAATTTGGAACAATAAGTTTGGCGGTGGTGCCTGACCAGAAGATTGGATTTAAAACAGAGTAGTGACAAGTTACAGGTGAAAGGTGACAAGGTATTTGTCACTTGCAACTTGTTACCTGCCACTTATTTTTTATGGCTCAAGATTACTACAACATTTTAGGCGTCTCTAAGTCTGCATCGGCGGATGATATTAAACGCGCCTTCCGCAAAAAAGCGCACGAGTTTCACCCGGACAAAGGCAATGGCAATGCGGAAAAGTTTAAAGAGGTTAACGAAGCCTACCAAGTCCTCTCCGACTCTGCCAAACGTTCGCAGTACGACCAGTACGGCACCACTTTTGACCAGGCTCAAAGAAACGGCGGAGCCGGTTTTGGCGGTGGTAATCCTTTTGGCGGGGGCTTTGACTTTGGCCAGGGCGGAGTGGAGTTTGATTTAGGCGATATTTTTGGAGATATATTCGGCGGCAGGCAACAGCGCAGCGAGCGCAGGAACCGCGGTATAGATTTAGAAATGGGAATGGAGCTTAACTTTGAAGAAGCCGTATTTGGAGTGGAAAAACAAATTGCTTTAGAAAAACAGGATGCCTGTAAAACCTGTTCGGGTAACGGGGCGGCACCGGGAGCTAAAATTGTTACCTGCCCTAAATGTCACGGCCAGGGGCAAATTCGGACCACCAGGCGGACAATTTTTGGTAACATAGCGTCCAGCGCTTCGTGCGACCGCTGCCAAGGTATGGGCAAAATTCCGGAAACCGCCTGTAAGACTTGCGGGGGCAGCGGGATTTTAAGGCAAGAAAAAACTATTTTAGTCAAAGTGCCTGCCGGCATAGACGACGGTCAGAGAATTAAAATTTCCGGTGAGGGTGAAGCCGGCTATAGGGGCTCGGGGGCCGGGGATTTATTTTTGGCCGTAAAAGTTATGCCCCATAAAGAATTTAAGCGCGACGGCTTTAATTTATATTTCGAACTGCCTGTAAGTTTTACCCAAGCGGCTTTGGGTGCAAAACTTATGGTTAAAACTTTAGACGGTGACATTGAGCTTAAAATTCCTTCCGGCACCCAAGCCGGAGCGCAGTTTAGGATAAAAAGCAAAGGTGTGCCTTACATAAACAATCCAAAATCCCGCGGCGATTTAATAATTACCGCACGGGTGGTTGTGCCTAAAAAACTTTCTAAAAATGAAAAACAGCTGCTCAAGCAGCTGGCAGACGAGAGAGGGGAGAGTGTCGAAATTGACCAAAGCCTGTGGGAAAATATAAAAGATAGTTTTTAAAAAGATGAAGCGACGATTGATGAAAGTCCAATCGCCGCTTTTAGTTTTATCTAAGGCACCTCCTTTTGTGCTAATTCGATCATCTTTTCCATTTTCGGATGGACATGGTTAAATTTTTCGAACTCCGGTCTCTCACCTTTCAACAGCGCTTGGATGATTGCGTCTGCTTGATGGCTTGATCCGTTGGCGTTGAGAACCGCAATAAGCTGTGTCAAATTAGGGATTGTGTTTGCCACAAGCTGAAACTGGGAAAGGCGATATTGTCGGGAATGGTAGCTAGTTGTCCAGTAAGAAACGTGGACGCCCGCTGCCATGACAAATAGAGCAAGCCCGCCGATAGCGGAAGAATGCCATAATAGCACTGTGTAAAGTCCAAACAATGGAACGATAGCAAATTGTAGCGCGAACTTTTGGACCTTTTCTTCTGCCGATAGGCCGGCGAAGGGAACAAGCAGAGAAGCGAACAGTGCTGTTAGCGTAATAGGCCCTAAGATGTTCAGGGATTCAATCAGTGCTCCCTTGTCCGAAACCACACCAATCGCAATTCCTAAGACGTAAAAAATCAGGTACTTCACCCAGATGTTCATTTTTTTTCTCCTTTGTTAAATGATGAACTCTCCCACATTGCTATAACTGTAATAGATCAGGCCTTTATCTTTTCTAACTTTTACCAACATACCTTTGCCCTCAATGTGCTTGGCATCGATTGGGCATTTTCCAGTCTGTTGTAAATAAAGGTGTCCAATGATCTCACCGTGGCTCCACAGGGTATCAGTTCCAATTATACATTGGAGGTCGCCTCCTATCCCATGCGTTGTTCCGTCGGCAAATTGCTCAAGACCTTCAACCCAAAATCTGTGTGAGTTGGAGCTCTTGGTTAATTTTAATTGCAAGAATGCCGAGCGTAGAAGGCCTTTATTAATTCTAATAAGCCTGACGGCACCCGTAATAACTTGAATTAGAAGTATCTCAAGTTCTCCAAATTCCATAAATTCCTCCTTTGCACCGCCTTGACAGCGATGACCAAATAGCATAAAATATTTTAAATGAGTGGCCAATAACACCCATTGGTGATTATTATCACCAATGGCTAAAATAACATAATGTTTACTGAAGTTTTTGAAGAAATAGGGCTTTCGCCCAATGAAGCTAAAATTTACGAAACCCTGCTTTCAGCAGGGGAAATTGGCGTTGCGGAAATATCACTAAAAGCCAACGTCCATCGCCGCAATGTCTACGATGCCTTAAATCGTTTAGTAGAGAAAGGCTTGGTTTTTCGTATTTTCCAAAAAGGTGAACATCAATTTAGAGCCGTCACACCAGACAAGCTGTCTGAAGTTTTAGAAAGCAAACAAAAGAAACTTTCTCAAATTTTACCGCAGCTAAATAATTTATACCAAAGCAAACCTGTTAATGAGGCCGCATTTATCTACAAAGGTAAGGAAGGCTATAAAAATTATTTGCGGGATATGACCAGGGTTGCGGAGGATACTTACTTTTTAGGGGCAAAAGGTTTATGGTTTACGCCTTGGGTGGAAAAACAATACCTTCAGGATTATCAGGATGCGATGAAACGAAAAGGTAAAAAATATTATACGCTTTATGATCCTCGGGTAAAAGAAAAATTGCCTCAAGCCTTAAAAAACGTGGGCGGAGAGTATAAAATTTTGCCAAAAAAATACGCGGCTCCGGGAGTAACCGACGTGTTTGGTGATTATGTGGTAACTTTTACCAGCGTAGATGTAGGTAATTTTGGCGAAGACGGCACAATTTTTGTGATGATCAATCCGCAATTGGCGGAAACCTATAGAATATGGTTTAAGCTTATTTGGGATTTCAGCCCTAACGAGAAAAAGTGATAATCACTTAGTTTTGTGCTATAATTAAAGAAATATGAAAATCCAATACAGCCCGCACGCCAAAAAGCGCTTGAAACAGAGAGGCATTACAAAAGACCAGGCGAGGCTTGCTGTTTTAAATTCCGACTATGCGCAACAGACAGATAGAAATAGAATTATTGCAAGAAAAAAACTAAATGGAAAAACCTTAGAAATTATTTACGTGAAAGAAAATGGAAAAATAATCGTTATAACTTTATATTACTTATGACCTCCCCATTACAAAAAATTGAATATGATAAAACTATAGACGCCTTGTATGTTTATGCTGGTTCGGCTGCTAAGAAAGTTTATAAGACTATTAAATTAAATAGTCGAGTTTTGTTTGACATAGATAAAAAAGGGAAAATTGTGGGGATTGAGGTTTTAGATGCCTCCAAACCCTGGAAGTTGCCTTTTAAGAAATCAAACTATAAAAGACACTTAGTAGAAGTATAAGTCAGATCTAAAAAACAAAAACAAATGTCAGTTTCCGACGCCAACCAATTAATCCATAACTTTAACTGGTACACGCCCTCTTGGGATTTGTTCATTATTTTGGTATGGGCGGTAGTCAGTCTTTTTTATGCTTTTGCCGCCGGCCGGGGGAGAGTAATTGCGCTTTTGTTTAGCCTGTATACCACCAAACTTTTAGTGCTCCAGGCGCCCTGGCTGACCAATGCTTTAAATAACCAGTTGCCTAATACCTTAAGTGCCATTCAGCAGTTGGTCACTTTTTTAATAGTTTTTGTATTTGTTTTTATTCTGCTTTCCCGTTATGCTTTCCGCACAGCAGCTGACAGCAGGCGTTTTGGGTCAATTCCTTTTCTGATAATATTTTCGTTTTTGCAGATGGGTTTGCTTATAAACACTATTTTAAGTTTCTTGTCGCTTTCCGGCAGAACTTTTTCACCTTTAATAACTTTAATTTTTATTTCCAGTGTCGCCAATTTTGTTTGGCTTATTGCTCCTTTGGTCTTTTTGGTATTTTTAGGCAGAGCAGTTTCCCACCATTCCGAAGAGTAAAAAATATTCTTCGACCTTGTGGAGAAGATTTATTTTACTAAATAACAGGTTCTCGACAGGTTCGAACACTATTATTTAACCTGCCATCTGGCAAAAATTCCCGTTGAAATCATCCGGGAATTTTTTTGTTTAAGACAGAGTTCCCCAAACTCAACCTTACCCGGTTTTGATTGTAAGGCATCGGCCAGTAAATTATTTAAGGCTAAAGCCGAAGAATTGGTGGCGTAACCGTTTATGATAAGAAATTTTGCTTCTTCCGAAAGAAGCTGAACGCAATCGTTTAAAAGCCCCGGTAAGTCATCATTAAATTTCCAGGTTTTGCCCGTGGGGGAGTGGCCAAAAGCCGGCGGGTCCATAATTATTCCGTCATATTTTGCGCCGCGTTTAACCTCACGTTTAACAAATTTTACGCAGTCATCCAAAATCCACCTTACGGAATCTGCCGGTAAATTATTTAATTTATGATTTTCATTCGCCCAGGTAATAGCGGGCTTGCTGGCATCCACGTGCGTTACTATACATCCTGCCTTAGCCAGTACCATTGTCGCGCCGCCGGTATACGCAAAAAGGTTTAGGATTTTTAACTTGTCACTTGTCACTTTTAACTTGTCACTCATAAACTCCCACTGCGCGGCTTGTTCAGCAAATAGGCCTGTGTGTTTGAAAGGAGAGAGTTTGAGAGAAAATTTAACGTTATCGAAAACTACCATCCACGGCCGTGGCATTGGCTTTTTAATTTCCCAGTTTCCGCGTTCTTCCGTGTTAGATTCCGCGTGCTTTCCGCGACTTCTATAAACTGCCCAGGCTTTGTCCCATTGAGCATCGGGCAAAGATTTTTCCCAGATAATTTGCGGGTCCGGGCGCTGTAAAATAACATCACCCCATCGCTCAAGGCGAAAGCCCGATCCCGTGTCTAAAAGTTCAAAATCCCCAAAATCTTTAAAAGTTTCCAGCAGCATTACTCTGCGGAAATGTTTGTAAGCGTAAACCCATCCAAGCTGCCTTGATATGCGACTACGACTTGTTTGCCAATAAGGGAGCTAAAGTCGCGGCTGGTTTTAATGTAAATTGTATGGTCAGGAGTTACCAGCATTAAGTTGCCTTTGGCAGAATTGTCGGAAGTTTTAAGAGTGCCTTTCCATACATTGCCTTCAGAGCCGCTTGGCTGACCGCTAGGGCTAGGGCTTGGAGAGCTAGTGGAACCTTTGCTACCGTTTTGGGAACCGGTTGAAGGTTTGCCACTTTCGGGCTTAGAGCTAACAAACCAAATGACAATAATTATTAACACTGCTGCTAAAATGCTGCCATAAGTGGTCTTTTGTTTCTTATTCATAATTGACGCTTAATTGTTTAGGCCTTAATTATAGCATTTTTTTAAAAAGTACTAGAATTTGAATATACTAAAATTCGGGATAGTTTTTATTTTAGATATTCCTTCATCATCTGCCTTAATGTAACTTTGCCTTTAGTCGTTTTGAAGTACCGTTCTCTTCTTAGCGCGTCAGTTTTAGATAAAAATGCTTCGTAAAAGATAAGCTCTAAAGGTCTGCGGTTTTTAGTTGAAATATTTTTTCCTACATTATGGTACTGGATCCTAACTCTAAGATCGTCAGAGTATCCAATATAAAACAGCCTGTCTCTAAGGCTGCGTAAAATATAAACGTAATGAAATTTTATTGGCATTTGTTTATCTCTCCCTTTTTTGCCCTGTACCAGTCAGCTGCGCTTTCCGGTACAGGGCATAAACCACTCGCCTAACTATGTTTATGGCTGTGCCATAAACCCGAGCGAAGCGAGTGGTTTATGGTGGGATGGGAGGGGATCGAACCCTCGACAAACGGCTTAAAAGGCCGCTGCTCTACCAACTGAGCTACCATCCCGCGTCGTCGCAACAAGCTTCAGGCTTTCGGAATTAACTTAAGTTAATTCCTTACGCCTTTCGCTGTTGCTCCTCTTCCTCAAAAACGCGTGCTCGTCCCGACATGTCGGGACTGCGCTACTCGTTTTTGAGGGTTGATTAACTAGTGCCTTCCGGCAAGTGGGCCTTATCCCACTTTTCCCTTTGGTAAAATTGGGAACCCTGCTAACATTTTATCCCAACACCGCCTTCAGCATTTTTGGGAGTCTGGTGTGGCCTTAATCAAAGTCTATGATATTTTACAATATTCGACTGATTTTTTCAATAGCGCTTAGTATTATCCACATTCATTTGAAAATATGGTATAATGTACAGGAAATGCACAAGTGAGGGGATTTAAATGTTGAAACAAAAAATCAAACACAAAAAATTGAAAAAATACCCGAATCTTACCCAGACAACACCTAACGGCGCTTCCGGGTTTACTTTAATTGAATTGCTCGTGGTAATTGCCATTATTTCATTGCTATCGGCCATTGCTTTAGTGGCTTTGCAGTCCAGCAGGCAAAAGGGCAGGGATGTGAAAAGATTGAGCGATATGACCCAAATGGCCACGGCAATGGAACTTTATTTTAACACCCACAAAGGCTATCCAAGCTACCCGACAGACCTGGTACCCAACTTTACTTCGGGCATGGTTACCGACCCGATACCCGCTGACGGCGCTTGCCCCAACCTTATTTACCCGCTTACTTCCGAAATAGCCGACAGCTATTATTATTACCCGAGTCCTACCGGCGGGTCTTACGTAATAGACGGTGTGACAGTGTTCCCGGACTATTTGTACTATTTTTGTTTAGGCAACGTAACCGGCAGCTTTCCGCCGGGCATTCACTACATTTCGCCCAGAGGTGTAAGATAATTAAAATCTTAACACCCCTCCGTGGAGGGGTGTTTTTTATTGGTAGAAACATTATAATAGTGAAGATGGATCAATTGAAAGAAATAAAACAGGCCATTTATAAAAAAAGGCCAAAATTGAAAAGAATTATAGACAACAATAAGAGTTTGTCAGTTTTAGATTATGTTCAGGATATCATTGTTAATAGTAATAAAGTGTTAGAAGCACGACAAGAAGAAATTTTAGAAGTTATAAGACAGGTTGTGAAAGAATCGTTGGGAGATAGTGTTGCTTTAAGTGTAAAAGAACAGCTAAAAAAATATTACACGGTTTCTACTGCTGACCATCACGGGCCTTTAATGCACCCTTTTTTTATAAGTTCTAATCTAATACAAGGCTGTATAAAAAAAGATGGTTATGAAAATGTTGTTGTTTTGGCATGCGGAAGTATCTCCTTAAATAATTCATCTTACCCCCGTGGATTGATTGCTCATATACCAACCAACAGTGGAATTTCTACAGAACATTTTCCACTGTTTCCATGGTCTTTGAGGCAAAGCCCAGTTTTAACACTAAAAGCTTATTCTCATCAACAGGTTGACAGTATGTTGCGGTCATTATCAGATAAGCTAAAAAGATCTAGTTTACCCAATGAATTACAACAAGTTTTTTTGGAGAAGGTACAGAGGATTTATGCCTCTGACCAAGTTCTAAGTCGTAAATATTTTTCAGAGCAGGTAACAATAACTAATTTTAAACTTTGGAAGGAATTTCCTTCCTATAACGATGACAAAATACCAAATTTAATTTATTTGGAGCTAGAAGAAATTGTCAGTAGGTTATTATTGAAGTATCATTTATTCCAAGACACTGAAATTAGTAAATTATTTTTTGACTCCCGCATTCAAGAGAGCTTAATGGAGTTTGCAAACAAAATTCCTGGGGCTTTCTCTTTGGAAGATACTGCAGGCAGTTTTTTATTTTGGGGAGTTGATAAAAAAAATAAAAAAAGAGTTTCACTTTGGAAGGCAGGAGATCAATTGGAGTCTTTGGACAAAAGCTTTTTCATTAAGTTAGAACAGGAGGGTTTGGCAAAAGCATTGTCCGAAAAGAGCATTATTCCGACTTCATTGCTGTGTTTTTTTGTTTTATGTTCTTATTATAAGTTAAAGTGCTTAGGGGGCTTTAGCCAAACTACTTATTTGCCTCAAATGTTAGACGCTTATTCAAAAATATTCCAACAAACTAGTATAGATACCCAAAACAAAAGCTTAGCTGAAGGATTTTGTTCTGACATGCTTTTGGCTTACGGATCTAACGCAAAAAATGAGATTCTGCCCCTTTATGGGTTAGATATTCTAGCTTATAGTAAGAAAGAGTTTTGGCCTTCATTCGAAAAAACGGCGGAAAGGTTGCATTTAGAAGAAGCTGTAATGCCTTTATTACCCGATCTTTATAAAATATTGTACTCAGAGCGGAGTGATCTAAAAATAGAGCAAATTGTCAGAAACCAGTTATTAGTAAATAAAATTGTCCCATGTCTGCAAATTTAATTAAATTTTATAAGTATTCCCCAGGAGGCAATATCACTGCTTTAATATTGGGTTCAAAGAGTCCTAAGGAGAATTCTCGCGTTGCACGGAAGGTAATGAAAAGTGAAAAGGAAGTTGAGCAGGTGGCTTTTTTAAACCCTAAACTCGGTAATAAAATTTTTTTGCGTATGATGGGTAATGAGTTCTGTTTGAACGCAGCTCGAGTAGCTGGGGCTTATTATTTTGATAAAACTAAGAAAACAGTTGTAAAAATTCAAGTGTCGGGTTTTGCAAAAGCTTTAGAAATAAATAAAAAACCGGGCAATATAATTTCAGCTAGGGTGCCGATGCAAATTTTAAAGAGAAATAATCAATTAGAAAAAGGCTGGTTAGTTGAGTTGGAAGGGATTAAATATTTTATAGGGTTCAATCTTAAAAATTTTGAAAAAGATATGAGGGGAATCATAAAAGCATACAAGCGGAATAGCCCCGCCATGGGCGTAATTAATGTTTTTAAAAATGAAAATTTATATTTTATAAAGCCTGTGGTATGGGTAAAACTTACAAATTCTTTGACTCACGAAACAGCTTGTGCTTCAGGTAGTGTTGCAGTGGCTTTAGTATTGAAGCAGATTGAGAAAAAGAAAAGTTATTTTTCTTTAATTCAACCGAGCGGGGTATCCTACAAAATTAACTTGTCAAAAAAATATGTCACTGTTAGTAGCAGGGTTAAGAATATGGGTATCAAACAAATTACGGCTTGATATAATTAGCATGCTAAGTTAGAATATTTAAATAAGATACATTTTGTGGCAAATTTAATTAAAATCGCGAATTTAAAGAAAGACTATAAAAATGATGATGTAATTACGCCTGTGCTCCACGGCGTGTCTTTTTCTATAGACGCCGGCGAATTTGTGGCCATAATGGGACCTTCGGGCTCGGGCAAGTCTACCTTAATGCACATTTTAAGTTTTTTGGACCGTCCCACGGCCGGGCTTTACGAATTTAAAGGCAAAAATACCAAAGAGTTTGCAGACGAATATTTAGCCGAGCTGCGCAACACCGAAGTCGGTTTTGTTTTTCAAAGTTTTAATTTGCTTGCCAGAACCACGGTTTTAGATAACGTAAAACTGCCGCTTATTTACAGTAAGAAAAAAAACCACGACGAACTCGCCAAAAGAGCTTTGGATGCTGTTGGCCTGTCTCACCGCCTAAATTATTTTACCAATCAAATTTCCGGCGGTGAAAAACAGCGCGTGGCTATTGCCCGGGCTTTAGTAAATGACCCGGCGGTAATTTTTGCAGACGAGCCCACCGGCAATTTGGATTCCAGAAGCGGCAATATTGTTATGGAGATTTTACAGAAATTAAACGAACAAGGCCGCACAATCATCCTTGTCACTCACGAACAGGACACGGCTAACCACGCTAAAAGAATTATCCGCCTTAAAGACGGCAATATTGTGAGTGATGAGAAGGTTACTAATCGTACTATTGCGACAGATGGCAAAGTCCTTGTGAAATAAAAGTTTATGGCGCGGTACTCAAGGCCCGCGCCACGGTTTGATGTTATGAAATCTCCTCCTTTAGGGCAATTGCTGCGATTAGGCAAATGGTGCCAAAGGCGCCGGCAGAAAGATATCCTATTACGCCTGCTGCCTGTTTAAGCCAAACGGCCCAGTTAATACAGGCTAAGACCACAGGGTGCAAAGCGTAAGCCAGCGTCATCAAAGCTAATAGAAAACATCCGTACATCAGTGCCTTCTTTGTCATTGCTTCCCTCCGTAATTATTATAGTGTCTTTGTTAGTTTTATCCAAGATGAATTTTCTCAGCACAATTAAACTGGTATTCCGCACATTGCTTGCCAGAAAAGGCAGGTCGTTTTTAACCATTTTAGGAATTGTTATTGGCGTGGCCGGGGTAATCATAATCATCGCTTTAGGGGCCGGTGCGCAGTCATTAGTTTTAGGGCAAGTTACCAAGCTCGGATCCAACTTGCTTTACGTTGAACCCTGGAAAGGTGACCCCAACGGCCCGCCCAGCCAGCTTTTTGGGCTGGTAATTACCACCTTAACCAGTGAGGACGCGCAGGCCCTTCGTGACACTTCCAGGGTGCCGCACGCAGAAGCAGTCAATGCTTCGGTTATTGGTTCGGCTACAGTTGCGTGGGGCTCTGAAAGTGTGGACACAAATTTTACCGGGACAGATTACAATTATCCTAAAATAATTAACTTCACCATGCGCAGAGGGGATTTTTTTTCGGAAAGCGAGGAGCGGGGTAATGCTAACGTTGTGGTGCTCGGTTCGGTTGTGGCCGACGAACTCTTTGGGCCCTCAGGTCAAGATCCTGTCGGGCAGGTTGTGAAAGTAAAAAGTTCTTCGCAAAAAGATCCAGGAGGAATACCGTTGCGGGTTGTGGGGGTAATTAACGAACGCGGCAGCGCTTTTTTCCAAAACCAGGATGATTTTATTTTTATGCCGCTTGAAATTGCCCAAAAGCAAATTTTGGGAATTAATTATTTGCAAGGCATAGGCATAAAGGTGGACCGGGCCGAAAATGTGGACCAGACAAGCGAGGATATAAGTGCTCTTATGAAGGAACGGCACCATATTTTAGAGGAGGAAGATTTGGACTTTACCATAAGAAACCAAGCCGAAGCCATAAGTATTTTTAGCTCAATTACCAGCGCTTTGAGTTTGTTTTTGACAGCGATGGCGGCCATTTCATTAATTGTCGGCGGCATTGGCATTTTAAATATTATGATGGTCACAGTTGCCGAGCGCACGAGGGAAATTGGCCTGCGCAAAGCGGTCGGCGCTTCCAACTCCGCTATCCGTAACCAATTTTTGCTCGAGTCCGGGACCCTGACGCTTTTGGGGGGAGTAATTGGCATTATTGTCGGCATAATTGTCTCCTACCTTGTTTCTATTTTAATGAAAGCTTTGGGTTATGATTGGGCGTTTGTTGTTTCTGTTTTATCAATTATTTTGGCGGTGGGTGTTTCCATTTTAACCGGCGTGGTGTTTGGGCTGTATCCGGCTTTTAAGGCCTCACGCCTAAACCCCATTGAGGCGCTAAGATATGAATAGAGAAAGATCATCCGAATTTAATAAGCCGGAGCAAATCACACCTCATAGCGAGCCGACATCCGAGACTGGAAAAAATTTGCTGGAGGTTTTAAATCAAATAAAAAATTATCTTGACGCTTGCGATGGGTTGCTAAAAAAACCGTCATTGGATCAGGAAGAACTTAAAGTTTTTCGTAGCTTATATGAGAAAGTATTTGAATTGCAATTTGAAACTTTTGATTTTTTTAATCCGCATTCAGAACTTGCGCAATCTTTAAACCAAAGGGTCTCGGCAATTGAAGCAGTGCTTATTCATAAATTAACCGAATCGGCATCTGTTAAGGCATTAGATAATTTAGGAGTGGATTTATTAAATTACTTGAGTTATTCAAATAATAGTGAAATCGCAAAAAAAGCAATGACAATTCTTGACCGGGATTTTGAAACTTTTATGGCGAGCAAAACAACGCCGCAGGGTAATCTTAATGCAATTTATGAGATATCAAGCGCGATAGTGGCCAATGGGTCTGCAAAAGAACAGGCAAGAGTAGAGAAAGTATTGGCAGGGTCCGCTGCCCAAAATTCCGATATGAAAGATTTGGATGTTCTTTTAATCCCTCATTTTCTAACTAACCATTCCCGTCAGGTCAGGAATTTGGGCGTGAAGATTTTTGAAAAAATTTGCCAAGAGATAGATTTGCCTCCTAAAAACACAAGAGAGGCTTGGATAGCTAATACTGACCTTCCGAGGAGAAGTATGCCATCCTCCATAAAAAGAGCCGACAGAGAGATATTTATGAATGTTTTTTATTCGAATATGCGTTCAGTCAAAAATTTAGAGTCTGTTCAGCCGGGCATTTGCAGGGATTTGTATCAAAAGTTCGGAGTGCTTAATTTCGGAAGGTTTGATGATAAGGTTTGGCTTGCTCAAAAAGCAGAAGAAAATGACATGCGGCCATATGTTTTAGTCATAAGCGGTCAAGCGGATTGGAATGCGGCATCTTTTGAGCCGGAAAGCAGGCGAACTTATTCAAATTTGTTTGCAGCTTTGTCGGGTAAATTTCCCTTGCGGATTCTAGAAGTTGGGGATAAACTCCAACTTGCTAAATTAATCCGGTATCTCAAGTCTAAATATTCCAATAATCCAGCCGCGGTAGTCTTTAGCGGACACAATAAAAAAGAATTTATTTTAGGAGAGTCGCGTAGAGGCAGAAGGTATTTTAAGAATTTTTTAACCGAAACAACCTTAACTGACCCGCGAGCGGAGAAATATCTGGATATAGCCGATCAAGACACGGTTTTCGTATTTGATTCCTGTGGTGTGGACAGGAGCAATACTTTTGCCAGTAAGCTTATTTCAAAAGCCGGTAAACAAGTAATCTTTCCCGATGGGGATTCATCGGTGGAAGAATTTAATCCTGAAATTTTGTCCGACGGAAGTATATCTTTCGATAAAATAAAATACGGTTTTGATGTTAAAACCGTCAATTTGCACAAATAAAACATTTTATGTTGACTTCCTTTCAACAATCCATTAAAGCGCCTCGTTGACAATAGGGTAATGAGTTAAAGTTTAAAAAATTTATTATTATGTGGACATCAGTTAGACAAGCTGTAGCTGCGCTGCGCGCGAATTTAGTTAGGACAATCCTAACCACTCTTGGCATTGTTATTGGCATTGCCACCATCATCCTTGTGCTTTCGGCAGGCGCAGGTTTTCGGCAAATTGTAAACAACCAAATTGCATCTTTAGGCACCAATACTCTGGTAATTGCCACGCGCGTCCCTCCCACCACCAAAAACCGCGCCGCTGCCAACAACGGCCCGGATTTTAACATCACGGTGGCTATCACCTCTTTAAAAATGAAAGATTTGGAAGATGTAAAACGGCTGCCTAACGTTACCAATGCCTACGGCATTGCGGTCAGCCAGGGCGTGGCAAGCTATAAACAGAACAAAAAGAATACAATGTTCATTGGCGTCTCTGTTGAACGTTTCGAAATTGACAAAGGCACATTAAAAGAAGGGAGATTTTTTACTGACGGCGAGGACAAAGGCGCGGCCCAAGTCGCGGTCTTAGGTTCCCAGGTTGCCGACGATTTGTTTGACCAGGACAATCCGGTAGGCAAGTATATGCGCCTTGGGACTTTGAATTTTTTGGTAATCGGCGTTTACAATTCACGCGGCGGCCCTGTTGGCGGAGGGGACGACGGTATTTACATCCCGCTGGTAACAACGCAAAAAAAACTTTTAGGCATTGACCATATTGCCAGGGGCGTGGTGGAAATGAGAGATTTAAATTTAGCCCAAGCCACGGCCGAAGACATTAGGATTGTTATTAGGCAAAACCACGACATCCAGGACCCGCAGCGGGACGATTTTACTGTTGCCACCCAGGCCGACGTTTTAGGGACTTTAAATACAATTTTTAACGGCATTACCATCCTTTTAGTTGCCATTGCCGCCATTTCTTTAATTGTCGGCGGGGTAGGCATTATGAATATTATGTATGTTGTTGTCACCGAGCGCACGGCGGAGATAGGCCTTAAAAAAGCCTTAGGCGCAACCAACTCCAGAATTTTAAGCGAGTTTTTAATTGAAGCAATTTTAGTCACGGTTTTAGGCGGTATTATTGGCATTGGTTTAGGCGCGTTTTTGGGCTGGGCAGTATCTGTTGTGGCCAACGCGTTTAATTTAGGCTGGGAGTTTATTGTCCCGCTTTATTCCATATTGTTAGGAGTCGGCGTTTCGGGGGCGATTGGCATAGTTTTTGGAGTGCTGCCCGCCCGCCAGGCCTCTAAGTTAGACCCCATTGAAGCTCTAAGGTACGAATAATCTTTTGTTTTAGCCAAAGCGTTATACTATGCATGGTATAATTAATTCGGCAATAATTAAAATAAAATAATGATCAACATTGTAATTTTGGGAGCAGGTTTTGCAGGTGTTATAGCCGCGCTTAAGCTGTCTAAAAAAATCGGCTACCAGGCGAACATTACTCTCATTGACAGGCACGACTACCATCTTTTCACCACTAATTTATACGAGATAGCCGCTTCCGAAGAGGAATTAAACACCCTTGCCCAGCTCAAAAAAAGTATTACACTGCCTTTGGCAGAAATTTTTTTGGGCCACAAAGTTAATGTTATCAAAGCGGAAATCCGGGAAGTTAATGCAGAAGCTAAAACCGTTACTGCCGGAATAAAAAAAATTAAATACGATTATTTGGTAATTGCTCCCGGCTCGGTAAGTGATTATTTTGATATTGAGGGAGCGCAAAAGTTTGCTTTGCCTTTAAAAAATTTGACCGACGCTTTTAATATTCGGAACCAGGTTGAGTTTGCAGTCCAAAGGCAAAGAATGGAAATGAAGAAAAAAAATATTCGCATCGTGGTTGCCGGAGGGGGTTACACCGGAGTGGAAGTTGCCGGCGAGCTCACCCAACTGCTGGATGTGCTTGCCTGGAAATATGAATACCCTAAGGAAAATATGGAAGTCGTTGTCATTGAAGCCGCGCCGGAACTTGTGCCGGGGCTTTCCCCGCGCTTGAGCGCCGATGCCCACGGAAGATTGCGCGACTTAGGCGCGCGAATTTTGCTTTCCAGCCCGATTGCAAAAATTGACGAGCATCACGTTGAATTTAATAACGCAGACAGGATGGAGTATGATGTTTTAATTTGGGCAGCCGGGGTTAAGGCGGCCAATTTGCCTTTTGCCCAGGCTTTAGAAAAAGACAAAAAGGGCAGAATTTTAGCCAACGAATTTTTACAAGCCAGGGAATTTTCAAATGTTTTTGTGTTGGGGGATGGCGCCTCCATAAACAACCGTGACGGCAGGCCTGCCCCGCCAACTGCGCAAGACGCTATTGAGCAGGCAAAATATTTAGCTTACGCTTTGCCTTTAATTATGCAAAATAAAAGGCCAAAAATTGCTTATGCGGGCAAGGCCCACGGCTACATTGTGAGCATTGGCGGCAAATGGGGAATTTTAAATTACGGCGGATTTTATTTTACAGGCTGGCTTGCTTACTTTGTGCGCCAGTTGGCCAATATAAATTATTTCAGGCAACTCGTGGGCTTATGGAAAGCTATAAAGTATGTTTTGTTCCAAATGGAAATGTACAGCAGGAATGACTAAACAAAATTTATCAAAAAAACCTCGTCTTAAAAATTAAGGCGAGGTTTTTAAATTTATACCGGTCTGGGAGGAGAGGGAATGTTGGGCAATATTTTGTGTTCCCGTAAATGCCTAAAGAAGCGCACCAGCATCATTATCCCAAAGGCCAAAATAATTAACACTAACACAGAAAATATAACCGCGTTAGTTAGGTGCTGCTGGTAAAAAATTCTAAATACATCCCAGGCAGAGTCTTTGGACTGTTTGTCGGCAATTAAACTTTCACATTCGGAAATGGGTTTTTTAAGCTGGTCTTTAACCGGGAAATGCAAATTAACACTGCTGGCTGCGGCATTAAAATAATCCAAAGCTTGTTTACAAACGCTGTTTTTTTGGCTGGCTAAACCTAACAGTAGGTTTAAACGGTAGGGGCCCGGTTCATTTTTTATATTATTTTTTTCCAGAATTTCTTTAGCCAGTTCTACAGGCAGGGCAAACCCAAAATTATCCCCGTCTACTCTGGCGCCGGTTTCAAAAGTAATAATGCCAATAACGTTTCCACCCCTGTCAATTAGCGGGCCGCCGCTTGAGCCCGGGGAAATTTTATTATCCAGCTGGATAATTTTTTGGCCTTCGTGGGTTTTTATGGCGCTAAGCGCGCCTTCGGTAAAAGTGGCTTCAAAAAGGTCGGCTTGGCTAATTTTGGCGTTGGAAGGGTAGCCTAAGCTTATTGCTTTTTCTCCAATTACCAAACTTTCACTGCTTCCCAAAAGCAAAGCGGGCAGGTTTTTTTCCGAAATTTTAATGAGAGCCACATCTTTATAGTTGGTTTCAAAATCTTCGTCAAAATCCACTATGGTAACAGGCAGGCCGGTTTCAAAAACTTCGGCAAGTTCCGAGTTTTCGGTCAGTTTGTTGTCTGCCATGGACTTGTCTATTACAACCAAGCTTTGTTTAACCAAATCTTCCAAATGGGCTTCCACGAATTTGTCAATTTCCGCGTACAGGGCGTCTGCAATTTTTGCATCGCTCTGGGCGCTGGCCACACCATAAACGGAATCTAAATAATTTTGGTAGGCTTTATATTCCTTATCGCTTAAATTGTCTTGAGCCTGTTTAAAAAGTTCGGCATAATGGGTTTCCACCTCTTTGGTCATTTGGTCGTAAGCCGAGGTTTTAGCTATTACATGGGCGTTGGTAATTATGTAGCCGTCCGGGTTTACCACAAAGCCGCTGCCTAAAAGCCCCGTGTCCACGTCTATTACGTGCTTGGGCAGGTCGTCCCTGGGGGTTAGGGCAAAAGTTTTTAAGTCCACGTTAAAGTCGGGTATGGCCAGGCTGCCGGTTAAAGAATTTATAATATTAACCACGCCGGGTTTGTTTAAAAAAATAGCCTGCTCCTGCGTAAGCTCGTCAAGATTCAAACTTTCAGTTTTGGCTCCTAAAACTTGAGGGATAGTTTTTTGCTCAGGCAAAAAAGCAACTCGACGGTCATGGCTGCTTTGCGTAGGTTTAATTCTGGGCTGCCAGCTAATTCTTGCCTGCGCAGTTTTTGCGTGCGGTTTATAAGTGAAGTTTTCAGCTTTGGTTTGTGTAAGTTCCGGGCCAAAATTGGTCACAACAAAAAAAGCAAAGGCCCAACTAGCTATGGAGACTAATGCTGCTGCAGAAACTAATAATTTTTTCATTTGTATTTTTATTTCAAAAGCTTTTCTAACTTGTATATTATTATAGCAGAAATTGGGAAATTTTGCAAGTAATAAAAAAAACTTCAGAGTTATTCTGAAGTTTTTTTCTTGGCATAAGATTTTTTGGGTTTGGGTGGGTTGGCTTTCCAATCTTCGAATGCTTTTTGTAATTGTTCCTGGCTTTCCGGTTTTGCGTTCATAACAAAAGTGCAGTCCGGGAAACGGGTACAAGCAAAAAAAGCTTTACCGCGGCCGCGGGATTTTTTCTCCACAATGTCACCCGGTTTTTCTTTACGTTCGTCCGTAGCCAGGCAGTTGGGGCATTTGTAGCCGGTCTTGTTCCAAATTTTAGAAATGCCTTTGCATTTTGGGTAATCTTGGCAGCCCAGGAAAAAGCCAAAACGGCCGCGGCGTACGTTCATTTGTTTGCCGCAAATAGGGCACATTTCGCCTCTGGTTTTTTCTTCCAGTTCCTTTATTTTTGCCGCTTCCTCGGGCATTGGCTGAGTAATTTTGCTTTCCGGGTCGGGGCAAGCCAGGAATTTTCCGTTGCGCCCGTACTTAATAAGCATCATTTTGCCGCAATGGGAGCAGGGGACTTCGGAGACTTCAATTTGCTTTTCCACGCTTTTTTCTTTTTCAATCAAATGCTTTTTAAACGGGTCATAAAATTCCTGCATAACTTTAACCCACTTTATATTGCCGGCTGCAATTTCATCCAGTTCTTCTTCTATGTGCGAGGTAAAATTAATGTCAACAATTTCCGGGAAATTTTCAACCAGCATATCATTAACCAAAAAACCTTCCTCTGTGGGGGAATATTTTTTATCAACCTTGTTCACATAACCCCTGTCCTGGATGGTGGAAAGGGTGGGGGCGTAGGTGGAAGGGCGGCCAACACCGGCAGCTTCCAGGGCTTTTATTAAAGTGGCATCGCTATAGCGTGCCGGAGGCTCGGTAAAATGCTGGAGTGGGCTAAGTTCGTGCAGTTTTAATTTTTCATCCACGGAAAGTTCCGGCAGCACGCCTTCAATTTCGTCCTCGGCCTTTTCGTCCTGGCCTTCAGTGTAGGCGCGAATAAAACCGTCGAATTTAATAGTTTGACCGTTGGCCCGAAACATATATTTATCTTTGGCCAAAATATCGGCCGCAGTTTGTTCTAAAACTGCCGGCGCCATTTGGCAGGCAACAGTGCGTTTCCAAATAAGGTCGTAAATTTTAAACTGACCGCGGTCCAAAAATTCTTTAATGTCGGAAGGTTTTTTTAAGACATCGGCCGGGCGGATGGCTTCGTGGGCTTCTTGGGCGCCTTTGGATTTGTTGGTAAAGGTGCGCGGTTCGTCTAAAGCATATTTGTCACCGAACTCCGACTTAACCACGTCAGCAATAGCAGCCAAAGCAGACTGGGCTAAGTTTAAACTGTCTGTTCTCATATAGGTAATAAGCCCTTGGTGGCCTTCGTCTCCCAATTTTATGCCTTCGTAAAGTTGTTGGGCAATAACCATGGTTTGCTTTGCGGACATACCGAACTTGCGCGCGGCTTCTTGCTGCAGGGTAGAGGTAATAAACGGGGCGGCAGGGTTTCTTTTTACTTCCTTAGTATTTATTTCTTTAATTTGATATTCCGCGCCTTTAAGGTCGTCAACAATTTTTTTTGCGTTCGTTTCTGCGTTAATGTCCATCTTGCCTACGGACTTGTCGTCTATCTTTGCAAGTTTTGCAACAAAAGTTTTGTCGTCTTTGAGTTTGGAAAGCTGCGCTTCTATGCTCCAGTATTCTTCTTGTTTAAAGTTTTGGATTTCGCGTTCGCGTTCAACAACCAAGCGAACAGCTACCGACTGCACGCGTCCGGCCGAAAGCCCGTATCTTATTTTGCGCCACAAAAAAGGCGAAAGTTCGTAGCCCACCAATCTATCCAGCACTCGTCTGGCTTGCTGCGCGTCCACTAAGTTAAGGTCCAAATCGCGCGGGTTTTTCATGGCTTCGTCTATGGCGGACTTGGTTATTTCGTGGAAAACTATGCGTTTTATGCGCCTGTCTTCTTTGCCTTTGGCAATTTGGGCTTCATCGCCCAAGTCCAATGCCTGCACCAAATGCCAGGAAATGGCCTCACCTTCGCGGTCCTCGTCAGTGGCCAATATAATAGAAGGGGCGCCTTTGGCGTCCTGTTTAAGTTCGGCTATTATTTCTTTGGCTTTGGGCGGAATAATATAGACAGGCTCAAAGTCATTTTTTACATCAATGGATATTTTAGATTTTGGTAAATCGCGGACGTGTCCCATACTGGCTTTTACAATGTATTGTCCGCCCAAAAAACGCGAAATGGTTTTCGCTTTTGTAGGTGATTCTACTATTATTAGGGGCTTGGACATATGTTTAATCGCTGATAGATCGCTGAGTTGGTATTTTAGTTTCAGCGTCCAATCAGCGCTGGTGTTAAGATCAGCGTTTGTTCAGCGTCGATACAATCGCAAGTTTAACCATAAAAAAAAAGTTTGTCAAACTTAGGGTTGCTTTTTTTAAAGAAAAGATGTATTTTATGGAGTAAACGGAGGTTAGGTATGAAGGCAATGAAGATTGTGGCCGCCCTCTTTTTTATCGGGGTGATTTTTCTTACCCCACAGGGTAGGCATTTGATTTGGAAGTTTTTGGAGGGCCTCGCCACAGCCGGCAGCGTCAGATGATTTACAACCTAAGGAGGTAATTGAGAGATGCGTTTTTACTTGCTGGATGCATACGTTTCAAGAAGAACCCGCGCAATCAACAAGCTGCTTGAAAAAGCACGCAAGGCAACCAAAGGCAATTCCAATGCAAAAGCTCCTATGTCTATTGTGGGGCTGATTCTGGGTTTTGATTTTGTAGCAAGCCTTCCTTCCAAAAGAAGGGAGCGTAAGGCAAGAAGCGTGCCCGATTCCCGCGCTTTGAGATTGGCCAACAAATCCAGACCCAAACGTCGGGCTCCTAAAATCCCGCTTCATATTCGGCGGGGTTATTGATTCGCGCTGCAACAAGCAGTTTTTGGGCGGAGAGCTGAACTCTCCGCCCAAATTTCATTTTATTATACTTTCTATAAACAGATCCTTCACTTCGTTCAGGATAATATTAACGCAACTTCGTTTCGTTAATATTAATTTTTTCTAAGATTTTTTTACTCTCATCAGCCGTGGCCGGGCGGGGAGTGGAGTAGTTTTCGATAATAACCGGTAAAAGTTCGATCGATTCTAATTCAGCTGGGGTTTTTGAGCCTTGTAGGTCGGATTCTTTATTTTTTGAAATTGTTATTTTAAGCGTAAGGCCTTCTTTGGTATCTTCACTGAACATTTGGTCAAAAATAAAATTACCCAAAGAGTAGAAAATATACTTACCGTTATATGTTTCTATGGTTTGCACCCAATGCGGATGGTGCCCTATTACCATGTCTGCTCCGGCATCTATGGCGGCACGCGCAAAGTCGATTTGAGATTGGTTTGGTTTGCGAGTGTATTCCGTACCCGCATGCATAGTCACAACAACGAAATCTGTTCCATGAGTTTTGGCTTTGCGAATGCTGGATACAAGATTAGCGACTTCCTCAATTCGTGCTACGTAGTTGTTGGTGGTTTTGCCGTTGTCATTTATGGAAGCATATGATGCTCCAATAAAACTAATTTTTATTCCATTTGCTTCAACCATCTCAGGAAGCCAGGCATCGCTAGTATCGTGAGGAAGGGTTGAGCCTACCCAACTTGCGCCAATACTTTTAATGTCATTTTGATGTAAAAATTCGTAAGTATATTTAAGTCCATTCAAACCTTGGTCAAGGGCGTGATTGTTGGCAAGGCTAAGGATTTTAAAATTGTAATCTTTAAGTGGAAGTACGTATTCTTTAGGCGAGCTAAAAACTAAAGAATGGCCGCCAATTATTCCGCCTGCTTTGGCCACCGGCGTTTCTAAATTGCCAAAATTGAAATCTGTGGATTTTAGTACTGCTGCCATTTTAGAAAAGGGAAGGTCGGCTTGGCCCGAATCTTTTATTGTCGCCGCAACGTTTCTAGAAAGCATAATGTCGCCCACGGCCAAAAAGGTAGCCGTGGTTTTATTGTTCTGCGGATCCCTTAAGCTTTGAGCTTTTTGATAAAAATTTTGTAAGTCAGTTTGCAGCGCATCTGCCCCTTGTTCTTTATTTTCAACCAGGTAGTGAGCTGTATCTTTGCCGTAGTAAAATAAAGCCGCATTAACCGCCACAAGTGTCAAAGCCAAAGTAATTTTTAATTTAGTATTCATTATCTGTTTAAAATATACTGTTGTCCGCCTAAATTTTTTACGCGGCCTTTCATTTCCAAAAAGGTCAGAGTGGAGGTGACTTTAGAAGCTTTGAGGCCGGATTCTTTAATAAGCTCGTTTATTATGACCGGTTCAAAAGTAAGAAGTTTAAGTATGACCGTCTCATCCGGGCTATCGCCGAATAAATTTTCAGCTTGTTTTTGAAGGGATGAAGCTTCCAAATTTAAATCCTGGAATATGTCGTCAGCAGAGGTTACGGCTTTAGCGCCCATTTTTATTAGGTTGTTAGGGCCCTGGCTTTGTTGGCTGTAAATGGGGCCCGGCACGGCAAACAGCTGCCGGTTTTGGTCAAGCGCATGTTTGGCAGTAATTAGAGTGCCGCTTTCCAGGTCGCATTCAACAACTAAGGTTGCAACCGAAAGCCCGGAAATAATTCGGTTGCGCGCCACAAAGTTTTGTTTAAAGTTGGGAGTGCCAATAGGATATTCCGAAATTAGGCATCCGCCGGAATCCACAATCTGTTTGGCTAAAAGCGCATGATGTTTTGGATACAAACTTTTTTCGTCCAGGCCCCCGCCGAGTACGGCAATGGTCCGGCGGCCATTTTTTACGGCAATTTCGTGGGCCGCAGAGTCCACGCCAAAAGCCATACCTGAAACAATTGTTGCGCCTGCGTCGACTAAGGGTTTGACTAGTTGTGGAATTACAGTTCGTCCATAGTTGGTAATTTGCCTGGTGCCAACGACGGCAATGCAAAGCTCTTCACTTTCTTCCATAGTGCCTTTGTAGTAAAGTATGGGCGGCAGTTTGGCAATTTCCAAAAGTAATTTGGGATATTTTTCGTCTCGGAAGCTTAAAATTTTAATTTGCTCGCTTTCCAGTTTTTGTTTTTCAGCTTCCAGATTAATTTGTTGTCTCATTGCAATAAAACTTTTGGCAACTTCAGCATCTATACCCGCGTTAACTAATTCTGACTGTGAAGCCAGGTAGGCATTGCTAAAATTTCCAAACCGTTTTGCTAAAAGCATTAAGCGGGCAGGTCCAAAATTCGGTAGGAGGTTTAGGCCGTGTAAATATATAGAGTCAGGAAAAAGCATAAAAATTGCCTAAGTTAAGCCTTTTTAGCTGTTGACATTTAGGCCAAAAAGGAGTATAATAGTATAAATAAAAATAAAAAACCAGGAGGCTTTTTTTATTCATTGTATTTTAACATATTGTGTCCGACACCCTATTTGCAAGTCGCCAAAGCTGGTATCATCCCTCCTATTACTGGCCAAGGCATCAAGTAAAGGTTTGTAGACGATTGTTTGCAGCCTTTCACTTGCAGGTAGGGTAGTGGACGGAATTATGAGGAAAGCAACCTTGACGGTTTCTTTCCTCATTACTCCTTTTTTCCCTTCAAAGTTATTTTGCGGACGGAATAAATCCGATCCGCAAAATGCTACATTAAACGCCTATGGGCGTTTTTTTTAGGCGGAAATAAATTTTTTTACCTCTTCTTCAACTTTAGGTAAAAGTTCTTTTCGTACTTTTGAAAGCTCATCTTCGGTAAAATTTTGCAAAACAAAAGCATCTGTGGAAGTTTCGGTCCTAGAAGCCCTGGTTTCTATTCCCACTCTCACTCTATGGAAATCTTGCGTGCCTAAATTGTCTATTAAGCTCTGCACGCCGTTATGGCCTGCAGAGGAGGAGGAATCGGTAACCCGAATTTCGCCAAAGGGCAAATCTACCTCATCGTGGATTATGAGCAAATCTTTTTTTAAGTCCAGTTTATAAAAATTACAAATTACTCTAAGCGCCTGGCCGGAGTCGTTCATATAAGTCTGTGGCTTTAGGAAAATAATTTTTTTTCCATTCATTTCAATTGTGTGGACTTCGGACTTAAAGTCGTGGCTGGGCTTTTCGCGCATAAAGTCATCGCCGTCATTCAAAATATAATCCACGGCCATAAAGCCCACGTTATGGCGGGTTTTTTCGTATTTTTCTCCCGGGTTGCCCAGGCCGACAATGAGTTTCATAGAAGTATAGTATCAGGCAAATGTTATAATTGACAAGTTTTATTTTTTATCCTTGCCCCTTAATCTCAAAATAATCGGTGTACCCCAAAAGTCTAAATATTTTATTATGGAATTTTCGACAAATTTTCTAAATTGTGTGGAAATGGCAGCGGGGTAGTTAACAAAAAGTTCAAACGCCGGCGGGTTAACATCGGTTTGGCGCAGGCTAAAGACTTTAGGCTTCCTTTGGTCGCGAAGCAGTTTGGGCGGATTTTTTTTAAGCAGTTTTTGCAAAAAATCATTTAAGCTTTGCTCATCGGCAAGTTTATGGCGGCGGTCATAAATGGGCTTGAGGGCAGAGATGGCTTCGTCTAGACCTTTGCCGGAAACGGCGGAGACAAAAATTAGCGGGCACATCCACAAAAAAGGGAAGTGGTGTGAAATGTAGTCGCGTACACTTTTATAAGAATCGTCAGCCCTTTTTACGCCCCCCTTATCTTTACCTTCAATTGAGCCGGGGACGAGATCTATTTTATTGGCTAAAATTATGCAGCCTTTTTCCATATTAAAAATTTCGCTGGCAATAATTTGGTCCTGCTTGGTAATTTCCCCTGCCGCGTCAATGACAAAAAAACACACGTCGCTCCTGCGAATGGCTTTGAAAGTTTGAAAGCCGCCAAAGACATCGGGCTGCTCGGCCCGGTACGCTTTTTTCTTAAGCCCGGCGGTGTCTATAAAAGTATATTCTGTTCCGTCAATAATAATATTTTCGTCAATTGCTGTTCGGGTTGTGCCGGCAACGGCAGAAACAACTGTGCGTTCCTGTTTTAAAATGCTGTTAAACAGGCTGGATTTGCCCACGTTGGGTTTTCCGACAATGGAAACGGCAATGCCTACTTGCGCACTTACTTCCTGCTCTTCTTTTTTTGGCAAAACGCTGACAATTGCATCCAGCATATCTCCCATCCCCAGTCCGCTGACCGAAGAAATTGGAAAAACTTTTTTTATTCCCAAAGCCTGAAATTCTCCCAGTTTTTCGTCGTGGATTTTTGGCGAATCCAGTTTATTTATTGCAAGCAGTATGGGTTTTTTTAAATTGCGGAATTTTTTTAAAACCGTTTCGGGCAACTGCCTGGCTGCAAGTTTTCCGTCCAGGGTTAAAATTAAAACGTCTGCCTCTTCTATTGCCACGTCTATTTGTTTAATAACATTTTTTTCCAACTCGCCTTGCGGGCTGTGGTCCAGTCCGGCAGTGTCCACCAAAGTAAAAGCCGCTCCGTTCCAAAGAGTGTTTATGTACTGCCGGTCGCGGGTAGTGCCGGCCACAGTAGAAGTCACGGCCAAAGGTTTGCCCGCGATTTTATTTATAAGCGTAGATTTTCCCGCATTTGGCGGGCCGACCACGGCAACAATTGGTAAATTGTGATTGATCATAACTGGTAAGAATAAGTCTTGTTTAATTTTTTGTGCCTAATTTGGCGTGCTGGAAGCATTGGGTTCGGTGCTGGTGGATATTCTTGCGGGCGGGGCAATGTAGGCAGGCGGGGCGTTTTCTACGGGAGCGTTTTGCCCTAAGACTACAATTACGTCCACGCGTTCTTTGACAACGTTGACGCCCGGCGGGGGTACGTTAGTTTGCGTAGCCTTGAGTTGGTTTTTTATAAATTCCGCGGTTGCCGGCTTGGGGTTGACTTCATAAACCAGGGTGGAGGGGAGGTTGTCTTTGGTGTAGGTAAGTTCGTAAACAATTAACCCGGCATTCGTCAGCTTGCGGAAGGCGGTGTTGTACCTGTCCGGATTTGCAGTGGAGTTGGCCAGCCAGACAATGCTTTTTTCAGCCGAAAGTTTTCCAATGGCAAAACTGTTTTTAAAAAAGTTAGCTACATCCTGTTCGCTTTTGCCGCGGCAGGGGGTGAGCACATATGCGCCATTGGAAGCTAAAATTAGCGGACAAATAAGTCCGGTTTCCGGGTCCAGGCTGGAAGACAGGATTTGTATGTCCTTGCCTTTGGTTAAGTTGTAAATTCTCAACAGGCCGCCGGGCGTAATGTTGGTATGGAAGTGGTCGGCAAAAATGCTTAGCAGCTCATTGAGGTCCGAAGCGTTTTTTATAATGTTGAGCGATAAGACTTTTTGTTTAAAACTGTTTATAATTTTTTGCTGGCGAATTGAGCGGGCAAAGTCCGAACCTTCGTTGTTGTCGCCGTGCCTGCTGCGGGCGAACTGCAGGGCTTTGGTGCCGCTGAAATGCTGCTGGCCGGGTTCAAAGGTAATGGGCGGAAGGTAGCCTGTGCCGCTGTCCGGAAAAGTTGAGTCTGTAAAGCCTCTTTCAACATAGACATCCAGCCCTCCCAGCTTATCCACGGCTTTTTCAAAACCCGAAAAATCCACAATCGCAAAGTAAGGCACTTTAAGTCCGCTTATTTTCTCCACCACCTCTCTGGCATAGCGGCCGCCCTGGTCCCAGTCTTTTTTTCCTACAAAACCATATGTGAAAGCGGAATTTATTTTATCTTCCCCGTCTGAATTGGGAATTTTTACCAAATAGTCGCGCGGAATGGAAGTTAAGCTTACTTCATTAATGTCCGGGCGGATTTGCGCCAAAATCATGGTGTCGGTTAAAAACGGGCCGTCGTGGCCTTCCCCGCCAATACCCAAAAGTAAAATGTTAATCTGGCCCAAGTCTTCACCAACCAGCCGGTCATAGTCGCCGCCGCGGATTAAATTAATAATTTGCCTAAAAAAAGTGGTTTGGTTGCCCACAAAAATTTTGTCAGACAATTTAGAAGCCCGAAAAAGCACAAAAGCCCCTAAAATTAAGACCGCAATTACAATCAGTGAAAAAATTTTTTTTAAAATCCTTTTTTTTGGGGATTTTTGCCGCAGCGTGACTAAACTAACCTCACTCGGGTTTCGCTCGCCATTCCTAATTATTACAGAAGGAGGTCTTTGTTGGCTGTTTGGGTTTATTGAATCTAAGTTTTTTCCGGCAGGGCCGGATCCCGCTTCGCGGGGCGTATTTTCATTCATAATAAATATAAGTTTGACCGCAACTTTAGATCTAATTATAACCGAAAAACCGGAAACCGTGTAGGCTTGGGGTTTTAAGCCTGAATTTGACTTGCAAAGCCTCTTTAAAGAGTGTTATATTTTACGGGTCAATCGCCCTCACTGCGTTCGTTTTTGTCCGCCTAAGGCGGACAAAAAACTCACTTCGTTTCGGACGTTGCCCCTTCATCCCAAAAACGCGTGCTCTCCCGACTAAAGTCGGGATGCGCTCCACGTTTTTGGGAGCCCAGATTTAAAAATAAATTTCTAAAGAACTTGTTATTGGATCCGTAGCTCAGCTCCGACGCTTCGGCAAGCCGAAGGTCGGAGTCCCGACCGGAGCGTCGGGACTGGTCAGCCGCCCGCCTTGCGCCGCTCTTTTTAAATGTTTATTTTTTAGTCAGGGCATTTAGCTCAGCTGGTTAGAGCGTTGCATTCACATTGCAAAGGTCGCAGGTTCGATTCCTGCAATGCCCACCAGAACAAAATTACAAGGCGAAGCGGGCGCCATCACTCCGTTCATCCCGATTGGCATCGGGATTCACTATGTTCTGGACGTTGTGCCTCATCCCAAAAATCGCAGTTCCATTCCTTAAGTCGATTTTTGGGAGCCCTCGCCAACGCCAAATTGAAAGTAACCCTTGACCGAAATCTTATAATCCGTAGTATTAATATACTGACATGGAGAATGAAGACAAAAATTTACAAGCAACAGTTGCCCCAAACTCCCAAAGCCAAAGCGTGGGAGCATTTGTCTGGGACTTGGTTAAAATTTTAGTAATTGCCATTGCAATCATTTGGCCGTTTAGAACTTTTGTGGCTGAACCCTTTGTAGTTTCCGGGTCTTCTATGCTGCCAAATTTCCATAATCACGATTACTTAATAATAGACCGCCTCTCTTACAGGTTAGGGGAGCCTTCAAGAGGCGATGTAGTGGTCTTGAGGTTTCCAAAAGACGAAACCCAATATTTTATAAAAAGAATTATTGGACTGCCAAACGAAAAAGTATGTTTCTCGCCCACCTGCGACGGCCAAGACGGGCACGTGTATATTTTTAACCAGCAGCACCCCGAAGGCCTAAAGCTTTCAGAGTCCTATTTAACCGAACTGACCTATCCTTACGCAGACGTTTCGGGCAGAATTTTAGCAGACAACGAATTTTATGTGTTGGGTGACAACAGGGACGCAAGCTCTGACTCCCGCACCTGGGGCATTTTGCCTAAAAGCGATATTGTCGGCAAAGTTTGGAGCAGGGTGTATCCATTTTCAAAAGCAGAATTTTTTAAAACCCCAACGTATTAATTGAGCAAGATTGACCATGATTGATCAAGAATGACAAGATTGGAAAAAATCATGTCAATCATTCCTGCCTGCCGGCAGGCAGGTAAATCTTACTTAATCTTGTAAATTCCTTTATGGGCAGGCCAAAAAAAAACTCAAATCTCCAAGTCAGTACAGCCCCGCTTAAAAAAATCCAAAGCCTTTTAGGATTGGAAGACATAGTACCGGAGTCCGAAAGCCTTTGGCCGGTATTGCTAAAGAGGCTTTCCCGGCTTTCCAGGGTTTATGGTTTTGAAAGAGTGGAAACTCCGCTTTTGGAAGATGCCCGGCTTTACGAAAGTTTCTATAAGCAGGATGCAACAAAATTTAGCCGTACTTTAAGACTGCCCTTACCCAAAGCCGAAGCAGTTGTCAGGAGCGACTTTTTGCCCGGAATATTGAGGGCTTACCATCAAAACAAAATTTACGAAAAATTTCCGCTTTCCAAATGGTTTTTTGGCGGTTTTGTTGTCAGTGAAGATGAAGAAAAAAATTTGGTCTCTGACTACCAGTTTGGTCTGGAAGTTTTTGGCGGTTTTGACCATTTAACCGAAGCCCAGGCCGTTGGCGCGGTATGGGAATTTTTAAACGCCTTGGGGCTTAAAGATTTAGTTTTGGAAATAAACCACGTGGGCCAGGACGAATGCCAGCTGGCGTATCAGGAAACTTTGCGCGACTTCCTTTCACCTAAAAAATTCCAGCTCTGCGACAACTGCAACGAACATTTGCAGGGCAGGACCCTAAATGTGCTGCGCTGCGAAAATTTAGACTGCCAAGCCCTGCTTGCCGACGCCCCCGCGGTTTTAGATTTTTTGGACGAGACGTCTAAAAAACATTTTACAAATATTTTGGAAGCGTTAGACGAGTTGGGCATCCCTTACCAGTTAAACCCGCTTTACGCAGGTCCCACGGGCCATGGCAAAACTAACGTGGTCATAAAGGCAAAACTTAAAGGCGTAAATGTGGTGGTGGGCGAGGGCGGGTATCATGAAAGTTTAATGCAAAATTTGTGCGGCAAAAATTATTGCTGCTTTGGTTTTATTTCCAGCCTGTCTAAAATTAAAACTTTGCTTGAGGCAAGTAAAATTACAGTCAGCAGGGAGCAAAAAAGCGAAGTCTTTTTAGTTCCCCTGGGCGACTTGGCCGCAAAAAAAGCTTTAAGACTGTTTAGGGACCTGGCTTTTGAAAAAATTTCAGTCTACGACCATTTTGGCAACGCCGGAGTAAAAAACCAACTCAAAGCAGCAGAGACCTTTCAGGCGCCAATTGCCCTAATTATGGGACAAAAGGAAGCGGTGGATGAAATGGTCATACTGCGCGACGTTAAAAGCGGTATGCAGGAAATTATTTCCTATGATAAAATAGTGCAGGAAGTAAAGAAAAGGCTTGGGAGATAGCTTGAATATTGACAAGATTGACCATGATTGATCAAGAATGACAAGATTGTAGGAAAAAATTGTGTTCAATCAAATTTATGCCGGATTGTATATTTTGCAACATCGCGAATAAGACCTTGCAGGCAAGTATTTTGTTTGAGGACGAATTTTTGCTGGTAATTAAGGATATTTTACCCAAAGCGCCCGTGCATCTTTTAGTTATGCCAAAAAAGCACATAGCCGGCGTAAATACTTTAGAAAACCAAGACGAAGAATTAGCAGGGAAAATTATTTTTGCCGCCAAAGCTATGGCCGAAAAGCACGGAATTTCCCAAAGCGGTTACAAGCTGGTGTTCAATGTAGGCAGCGATGGCGGCCAAATTATCCCACACTTACATTTGCATTTATTGGGAGGCAAGAAGCTGGCTGAATAATTTTACGAATTACGAATTTTTTACGAACGTTGTCATCGATTTTTGTAAGTTCGTGCCTTTAGTACTTAGTAAAGCTAATGGTTTGCCAAAGTTAAATATATTATGTTATAATCACCCCATCTAAAAGAAAGGGGTGAATTTTTTCTTTATGGTTGAAGTTAAGAAGAAAGACAACGAATCATTTGACAGTTTACTTAGAAGGTTTAACCGCAAAATTCAACAGAGCGGCGTGCTTATTCGTGCCCGCAAAACCAGATTTTTCGATCCTCCTAAATCCCGCAATTTGCAAAAAGTTGCAGCGCGCAGACGCCAACAAATTCGAACTGAAAAAGAGGAATTAAAAAAAATGGGCAAACAGCTGCCGCCTAAGCGTTACGGGCGCCGCTAGCGCATAATTGGTAATTTATAGTTCATAAACGCTATTTGTTATCAATTAATTGTTATTTGTTTATGATTTCCTTACAGCAGATTGAAACCGATTTAACCACTGCAATTAAAGCCCGCGACCAAATGGCTGCGGACGTTTTGCGCGGGCTTAAAACCCGCATTCAAAACGAAAAAACGGCTGCTCGCAGGCGTCCTGACCCGGCACTTAATGCGGGGGAAGCGTCTTTGGGCGATTTGTCTGAGACGGAAATTGTTGCTCTCATTCGCAGCGAAGTTAAAAAACGCAAAGAAGCGGCTACTTCTTACGAAAACGGCGGCCGAAAAGAGTTAGCGGAAAAAGAAAACCGGGAAGCTGAAATTTTACAAAAGTATTTACCGCAGCAAATGTCCGAAGAAGAATTATCGGCCTTGCTCGATAAGACAATTTTGGAAAATGGTTTTTCTGCCAAAGATTTTGGCCAGGCAATGGGCAAAATTAAATCTGCTGTCGGGGATAAAGCCGACGGCGCGACTTTGGCAAAACTTCTGAAAGAAAAATTAAAATAAAGAATACATCGAATCTGCGAATTAAGACGAATTAACGAATAACTACGAATGCAGCATTCGTAAATTCGCAGACCTTCGTAGATTCGTTCCATTCGTTGATTCGATATATTTATGGCTAAAGAAAGTTATATTGTAGGGCTCGATGTCGGCACCTCCAGCGTTCGGGTGGTGCAGGCTAAGCTTCAGGCTCAAAGCAATGAGTTTAGCGTGATTGGCGCAAGCGAAGTTGCAAGCGTCGGCCTTAGGCGTGGGGTGATTGTTGACATTGAGGAGGCGGTGTCTTCTATTTCCAGCGCTTTGGAAAAACTCGAGCGTATGACAGGCGTGCCGGTTTCTTCCGCCAATGTTTCTGTTTCGGGAAGCCATGTGTCATCTATTTCTTCTCACGGCGTAATTGCCGTATCCCGGGCTGACGGGGAAATTACGGAAAATGATATTGTCCGCTGTATAGATGCCAGCCAGGCCATTTCCATCCCGCAAAACAAAGAAGTTCTGCACGTCTTTCCCAAAACTTTTACGCTCGACGGCCAAACCGGCATTAAAGACCCGCTGGGTATGAGCGGCATCCGTTTGGAAGTGGATACCATAATTGTGCAGGCCGGCCTGCCGTTTGTAAAAAATCTTACCCGCGCCATTGCACAGGCGGGTTTGGAAATAGACGAGCTGGTTTTAGCGCCGGCTGCGGCAGGTGAAGCTGTATTAAGCAAGCGGCAAAAAGACTTGGGCGTGTGCGTTGTGGATTTGGGCGCCGGCACCACAGGCTTGGCCATTTATGAAGAAGGTGACCTTCTCCATACTTCGGTTTTGCCGGTGGGCCAAAGCCACATTACCAACGACATTGCCATTGGGCTTAGGTGCTCAATTGAAACCGCGGAAAAAATAAAACTGCAATTCGGCCACTGCGAGCCCAAGGCAGTGGAAAAAAACCAGGAAATAGATTTGTCTAAAATTGACAGCACCGAAGAAGAATCTACCACGCGCGGTTATGTGGTGGAAATTATAGAAGCGCGCCTGGAAGAAATTTTCAATCTCATAAACGGCGAACTAAAAAAAATCCAGCGTGACGGCAAACTGCCTTCCGGCATAGTGCTAACCGGCGGGGGAGCCAACCTTCCCGGGGTGGTGGATTTTTCCAAAAAACATTTGCGCCTGCCTTCTTCTTTGGGCCTTCCCCAAAATATGAGCGCCATTGTCGACCGTGTCCATGACCCAAGCTTTGCTACGGCTGTTGGCTTAACCCTTTGGGGCGGCAAATTCTCCGGCGGCAAAAGCGCGGGTTTTTCGGGCGCGTTAAAAAATATAATGTCCAACCAAACCGTAGCCAAAGTGCGCAAGTGGTTTAAATCGTTCCTTCCTTAGGCCTTAAAATTTTAAACTCCCTAAAACAGGGGGTTTTTATTGTGGCTTAAGCTTGGCACAAACTGCTGAATTTGGCGTTATTTATAGTAGTTATTATAGAGCAGCATTGACAAAACAGTTGTTTTTTGATATAATAGTAAGTTATTGTAGGCATTTTGTAGCCTTTAAAGTTAGAGGTTATGGATGTGCCCAGCAATACCGCTGGCACTTTTAAACAGCGGTAATTGGGCCGCAATTTTTGAAATTTCAAAGGAGAGGACAATGAAGAAAGTTCGTGAGTTTTTTGCAGTGGTGCTTTGTATGACCTTGTTTGTTTCCACAACCCAGCCGCTGATGGCGCAACAGGCGCCGCAGGCACAACAGAATCCGTTGGTCACAGAACAAAGGATGACTAACGGACAGGTGACCACGGTTTGGCAGCTCATCATCCCGGCACAGCCTGAAGACAGGGATGTCTTGCAACTAAATCGTCTGGTATACGGTTTTAGTTTGATCCAGAGCGGCGGCAAGGTCACGGAGTTTATAAAGGAGTACCAGGCGCGAGTCGTTCCGCCAAACGCCTACATGGAAGCCGCCAGTTTGGTGATCCAGTACGCGGGCAACCGTGTGCTCACCGACCCGGTGGACACCATCGGCTTTGGACCGAACGACGTTCAGATTATCAGGACTGCGGATGAAATTCGCAGGTACTATGATTTGAACCCCGGCAGCTTTAGCCCCGTACTTTGGCAGCGCGACCCCATTGGCGACTGCGTGATTGTTCAGCGAAGGGATTTGCTGAAAAACGCCGACGCCATTGAGGCCCGGATCCAAAAAATTTTTGCCAGCGAGCCGAACAAGGCTCAGGCATGGATTCGGGCTTTCCGGTCTTGTGCCAACCAGAACGGCGACAGCCCTACATGTAGGGACGTTCGCGTGGCCGACTTCCCATTCCTACAACGCAATCACGGCAGGAATAGCGTTGGAGAGAATGAGCGGTACGATCCAAGAACAACCAACCGTCCGGATGCCCACATGACAATTTATTGGGTGCCGGAATTAAACACCTGGAAGGGTAATGGCTGGGAATGTTGCGGTAACCCCTTGGAGTTTTTTGTCTCCTTGAGGCTTACTGCCAACGTTATCACCAAGCTCGTCCAGACCCCGCAGTTCGACTGCATGGTCATGCTGGATAAGAACGTGTTGTCCAGCAGGGCGGATGTTGCGACTGCCCGACTGACCCTTACCCCGCCTCAGAATCCGGACGACGTTTTGGTAGACTGGTTTTTAAACGGTCTGCCCTTAGGTCGAAACCAGATGATGGTTGATGTTTCCGGGGCTGCGGTCACCCAGCTTGATACCGATCAAACAGTATTGGCTGTGGTGGCTGTCGGCGACAAGGAAGTGCGCTGTTCAGGCCCTATCCGTCTACATCTTGATGTTCAGCTAGTACCCATCACGTATCGTTGCACCATTACGCTGGACAAGCGCAAGCTTGTCGACCGCGATGATGTGGCAAACGCCCGGCTCACCATTACCCCCACGCCCAAAGAAACACCCCGGGTCGATTGGCATCTTAGAAAGATGCCAATAGGCAAGGATACCATGACTGTCCAAATCAAGGGCAGACAGTTGGGCGCGCCGGACACTGACCACGACGTGCTGGCATCGGCCACGGTGGAAGGGAGAGTCGTCGAGTGTCTGGAGACCGTCTCTTTCACCCAACCTCCCGGCGGTAATGGCAAGAAGATAGGTATAGCAGCCGGTATTGGAGCTGCTATCGTGGCGGCCGTCTTTGCAACAAGGGGCAAGGACTCTCGGCCGGTTCCTACCGGTAACCCGATCAAGACGGATCCGGAGGTTATCCGACGTTAACCACGAACTCTTGACTGATAGCAAGAAAATCTACTATCGGAAGGCTCGAAACTCTATGTTTCGGGCCTTTTTTATTTGCCTAATTTATGAGGGAAATGTGGAAATTCTCGCTTGGTAACCTTTACTTTGAGGTTTTCGATATATATAATAATGTGACCAAAATTGCACTTTCCAACCCAATAGGAGGACCAAATGTCAGCAAGAATGACGTTATTCGGATTGATGTTTTTGTCGATTTTCAGCTTAGCCGTTCCGGCTTACGCGACTGACAATACGGAATTTTCCTTGCCTAAGGGCTGGAATCCTAGTTGGGTTGCCCGACTCGTTACAGGTGAAAAGGCGAACTTCGCCAAGTTTACCTTTTTCCATCCCAATGGCAGACAAATAATTCTGTTCGACAAAGCAGGCAAGCTGACCGATAAGCAATACCGTTTACCTGTCAACACCAAGATAGTTATTCCGGAAAATCTTGTTATGACAAAGCAAGTTGCCGCAAGCGGAAAGACGCTTGCGCAGCTGTGCAGCCAGTACCGTGTTAGCACGTCGGATTGTTTGGAGGTTCGCACCGCGAACCGCCTTGCCAATCTGAATGCAAAAATAGCAGGCGACGTCAGAATTCCCGTGTGGTTTTCTGTTGTAGATGTTGCCGCACTGCCGGTTCCCCCGGGTTTCCAAACCTTAGGGGGCGTTGCTGTCGACTCGTCTAAAGTTCGTCCGGCTTTTCCCGTTGCGGAGTTGCCGCCGTCGAATTGGTCAGATGACCCGAGTTTGCTTATTGCAACAACTGCGGTTGTTCTGCTCTTAGCAGCGGTGTTGTTATTCATAATATTTCGTCCTGCTTTTGCTTTGCCTTATCTTAAACTACCGACATGGCTTAATATCTCCTGGCCTTTCCAAGCATGGCCTAACATATCATATTCTAAATACATACCCAGCCTGGCCTGGCCTAACATACAGTTACCCGGCTTTAAAAAGACAGTTAGCTTTTTTATGCCGGACAGAAACCGCCCATATAACATAGCAACATACTTTCGCCGAATGAGCAGGGACGATCTGGACGCATGCGTACTGTTTAAACAGGCTTTTGTGGACTATCTGGCGAGCGCAAATACTTACAGAGTACGCGAGCTGGACTTAACCGGATCCCAGGTTTTCCGTAACGGAACAGTTTGTTTGACCGTATACGGAAAAGGAAACAACAACTTCCCCAACCTTAGGGACCACGCCCAAAACGTTGACCAGGCTGTCAAAAGTTTTATGAACGAACCAGAAGCGAAAAGTTTTTTGTTAGTGGACGCGCAGGCAGTTCACTCCGAAAAACTGGACAAAGATGGTGTGAAATTCGAATTTTGGCTTAGACCCAACTTAAAAAAGGAGTAAACAGATGTATCTCATCGTACCCGGTACAGGTGATGGCGGCGGCAATATGACACTGCACCACGCCTGGGGATTGCATGGATGGCTTCAATTTTTAGAGCGGTGCGGCAGACGAAACCTCGCAGGTTTTGTGCGGGAAGAGACCAAATTCTTCTTCATCAATTCGGTGAAGGAGACTTTGAAGAACGTCGTCAAACGTATGCCTCCCGGCCTTCAGGTAGGCACACTGCTTTTGGAAGGCTTGAAAGACGGCACCGGACAAGAACCGGAAGTAGCCAGAGACGCCGCCGAAAAGACAATAAAATCGGGAAAAGTGGCGGAGCTGCTTTTGGAAGGGAAACCCGTTGTTTGCGTGCACAACCAGGCCTTTGGTCAAGGGGGGACGGGCTTGGGAGCCGGACCGCTTTTGACCCGGTACTTTCGGGATGAGTTAGGCCTGATGACCATACCCAACATAACCACTTCCTCGGTTATGACCCACCAGGTAAATTTTACGCAAAGCAAATACATTAACGGGGTTATGGATGAACACGCAGAGGCTGGCATCTCCGTCGCCCATTTCAGTACGGATTCGATTTTTGAAAGGGACGACGTTACGCCGGAGGAAGCGTTTGCGGAAATGGACAGGCTGCAGGCAGCAATGTTTGGCCCGACTGTCAGGTGGCTGTCGCATCCCAGCCGCGTTGATTATATGGACTTGATGAGGAAAATTTACTTCAACCCCAAAGGCTCCAAGGCCAGATCATGGCTCATCTCCTGTGTGCCGGCCTGGGGTAATTCGTCCGTCCAAATTGTCAACCAGCTGTTAAACAACCGGTACTGCGTTTTCGAACTCGCAGAAGCCGGCGGCGGTGTGCTGATTGTTGAGGGGAAACTCTCCGCAAAGGCATATGCCGGAATCCTCTCTGAATTGACTGCCCGTATAAACTCCGTTTACGGAGGCAAAGACGGCAACCCCAACTTTACCATAAAAGATGTTTGGCTTCCCGGAAGCGAAACCGAACCAAATATCGGTTTGTGGTTGGGGACTTTCAATGGCAGCATTCCGATTAAGCAGGTGCCGCGTTTAGACCTGGCAGACAGAATGGGTGCAATTGAAATCGTGGAAGACGGAGATAAGGCATCTCAACCTCAAGCAGAAGCTCCGGCGTCAGTTGCGGTTGCCCTCACCGCTGTCGACGTGGCAGAACAACCCCCCGCCCCGCCCCCACCGCCAGACCCCGAGATGCTGGAATTTAAAGACAAGTTCTTTTCGGAAGCCACCAGGCCCGAAGAGATCACCTTTGCAGCTCTCGTGAGAAAGGCGGAATCCAACGGCGAGACTACCAAGCAACTGCTTCAGCACCAAGAGGCCTCCACGGTCTTGTCGTTGATGCAGGCGGTCCGTACGTTTCTGGAACCGACTGACAAAGGCTACAGCCCGTCTTGGAAAGAGCTTGCGTCGGTGTTCAAGATTCTAGGTAGGCTTCAGCGCAGCGGCGGGGTGCATACCTCCTGGAAAGATGCTTTGCTCCAGGCCATCCGGAATGACCTGGGCTGCTTTAAAGGGCCCAAAGAAGTCGCCAACAACGGCGCTTCGGCGAGCTACAAAATTGGCGATTCTACTCCCATTGGGCTTATCAGAACTTATGCGGCCAAAAGTGGCGACAGCTTCGACATAGCCAGGTTCTACGAGGGGTGTTATGACTTTTTGGGACCGGAGGTCTACAAAAATCTCTGGATCACAAGTTCGGAACCTGTCGTAGCCTAAAAGCCTATTCTTGCGTTTTGCATAATCCCCCAAACTTTTTTTGCGCATTCTGCGTTTAGAAGTTTGGGGGATTGTTTTATATCCCATTGACTAAAGTTAAAATTTTTGGTATAAATTAAGGCTATCTATAACTTATTATTTTGTTTTGGTTTTGTAAGTTAATTAAGGAAAATTAACGTACGGGACCAGGCCAAAATGTGGTCTAGAACAAAATTCAACGGAGGCAGTTATGAAAAAGATGATGATTCAGGTTTTGGTGATTTTTGCATTAGTGCTGTTTTTTGCAAACTTCGGTCTTGCTGCCGGGTGCGACATTCGTGTTCTGCCCAGCGCTAACGGTCCGATGCAGGCTTTGGTTGACGCAGGAATGAGCGTTAACCTGCTGTACGCTTTAAGGCATTCGGACGGTCGGGCAATTGATCCCAGTGAGCACAAAAAACTTTATGACCCTTACTTTTGTCTGGCAGAAGGCGCAAAGCCGGACAGTAAAAAAACTTCGGCTCTGCTGAAGTCGGCAGATGGAATTAGCCAGACGGCTGTGCAATCTGCGGCAGCCTGTTCTGCTACCGGCTGTGAAGAAAAACTTGCGGCGGTAAAAGCCGAGGTTAGCTCTTTGCAGAACCGGCTCAACGGCAAGTCGGACGAACTTGCGGCCGCAGACCGCTTAATAAAAGAGCTGAAGGGAGACGGGAGCAAAACCAAGCTTAAAACAGATGTTTCGGAAACGGACGATCCGGTTACGCTCGATGCGCTTCGGTACGAGCTTAAAAAAGTTCGAGAACAGCGAGACCAAAGAATCTCCAGATGGGGGTTACTTTGGGTTCTGCCCGCATTTATTGTCGGCGGGGGGTTAGGCCTTTTTAGAAATCGTAAAGCATTAAAAGATTCGCAAAATGAGCAGGGTTTTTTACGCAGGGAAAACCGCAAGCTAAAATCACAAGTCAGCGAATATGAACTGCTGCTCGTTGGTAGGGATGATAAATCCCACCGCACCCGCTTTTGAGCGAATCTGTAAACCAAATGCAGGGGGAAGCATTTGGTTGGCCAATAAGCACTAATACAATATATACTTCTTGCCTTGCTTGGTACATCATCTAATTGCATATAACTGACCTAGAGACAGGGCGTCTACTAGGTCAGTTTTTTGTATGAAAAAATTTACTCTTTATGCCTATTGACAAAAACTCTAAAATCTGCTATAATCGAAAGTCCTAATTTAATACTATAAAATTGATTGCTTGTGGTGAGCAAAAACCCTGTAAATTCCTGTCCAAGGTCCCATTTTTGGAGCTTTAGACAGGCACCACAATTTACAGGGTTTTATGTTCACCGGAAGAAATTCTTGGTGGATATCCCGCGTGTGGTGCGCGGGATTATGGAAAATTTAGATCTTTGACATCCCAAAAGGAGGGTAAGTCAAGTGTATGGAAGAATCACAGTCAGGGGTTGGCCGGAAAAAACCCGTATTACGGTTTTGCTGCGAGAATCGGAAGACCGTGCCAGTAAAAAGATTTCTGGCGAGGTTGTAATTTCGGCTTGCAGAATTAACCGAAACACGGGAAAGCCAATACCCACCAGTTACAGAAAGCTCGGGGAGACATCTAATCAGGATTTGCGGATCCAGGTAAAAAATGGATTCTGGCAAAGCCCGGATTGGGACTACCGATATTGGGCAGACCAAGGTATTAACGGCCTTGTAATGGAGTTAGAAGGCGAGCAATGGTACACCAGTGTTTACCAGCTCGTTCGGCCGGAAGAACACAGAAAGAAAGTTTTGGTCCCAACGAGGATATCAGAACCTCAAATTCAAACATCGGTGGATGATATAAATCCGGCGATAATGAAATATGCAGTCGCGTTCACCCTGTTAGACCAAAACGGTGATCCGATTGCCGGAAAGGTTCCAGTTCAGTTCGGCATTACCAATGGTATGCTTGAATCTGATCCGGAATTTCCGGGGGTTTGTTTCGACAACGTCTCCATAAAGGGATTCGGACAAAAGTCAGAGTACAAAATTTTTCTGCCTCCAAAGACGCCAAGAATTTTGACGTTTGAAGGGCCGAAAAAGTCGACATCACCCACTATGAAGGCATTAACGGATCTGATATTTACTGGCAAGCCGCACCCTACCGACAGGACCAAAATGCTCTACACCGTTCTTTGGACGGTGGAGGGCAGTAACAGCCAGGCCTTTAAACAGCCTACTGTTTTTCGGTCTTTTGGCGGCAATGTCCAGCCGATCACCGGCGACGACAAAGGCGTGTGTAGGGAGGATAATGTGGAGGTAACCAAGACGGAAACCTACACAGTGTTTATTCCCGGCGTAACAGGCGAAAACGTTCGCAAGAGCGCGGAGCTCCAAGGGCCGGCAAAGTCTGCTCCTGAAGAACCTGAAGTTTTGGAAGTCGATTTGCCGCGCTGCGCTAATGCCAGTGGTTGGTTTATGGTTACGGTTCGTATTAAGAAGGGCGACAAACAACAGCCGGGTCGAAGGTTCCGGCTAACTTCTGTTGAAGCCCTAACTGCGACCGGTTTGGATCTGACATCTTTAGGTCAAGGGAACTCATTCGAGCTCCCGACGGGCCCGGACGGTAGCCTGACTTTTCTGCTAACTTTTTGGAATCCGGTCAAGGCGGAGGTAGTTTTTAGCCTGCCGAACGGATCTCCACAACCGAAACTGCTAGTAAAATAAGAAAGGAAGAAACAGATGTCTTGGATAAAAGAAGTTGCTGACGCAGTGCCCAAGCTTTTAGGGATGACTTCGGATCTTTTGCATCTTGGGGGAGTTTTGACTAAGACCGGCGAGGGGGAAAGTGCAATATTTGCATTGGATCCCAAGGCCGTTCGAACCCATTTTCCAAGGATGAGTAAGACAGCCGAACATGAGTCACGTTGGACTGTAATTACGGCCAAACTCGAAGCAGCTCACCGACAGGCAATCTTGAGGCATTTTATGCCTAGCCTACAAGAGGAGCAACAGGCAGATTTAATTCAGTCTGCCGCAGACGCTGCTGTAATTACGCCCGACGGAGAAGAACAGGTGCTCGAGCATCTCCGCCACATTGCGGAGTTGCCAGTCCCTCAAGCTCAGATTGATTACGCCGATTCCCTCAACTGGATAAAAGGCGATCCTAACGAATATTGGATTGTCAAAATTCAGGGGTGGGCAGGCAGACGTTTTGTCAATCTGCAGCAGATCGTCATCTGGCTCAACGACCCGGGACCGACCGGTTTTCGTGCAAAGGCTATGGCTGCAGAACCGGTTATTGGTGATGCTGCCGTAGAAATCCGCGCCGCATTAAACAACGCGGCGTTAACCCTCAACAACCGTTCCCAGCAAATAAATGACCGAGTTAATGGCTGGAGATCTTTGTGGCTGGGCAGGCTCATTCGGTAAACAACCTTCACACCTTCACAGGAGAAAAGCTATGAACTTTTTGATTGGCATCGGTATCGTGATTGCGTCCATCTTCGGCCTCGCGGTTCAAGTCGTGATCGGCGGGGCGTTGATAGCCTTCGGGCTCGTCAATATGGTTAATGCTTACCGGAGACAAATCAAGCTCTGGAGCATTTACGCTTTCTGCTGGGTCACGCTGTATTTTGGCGGACACATATTGATTGCGTATCTCGATCCTGTCTACTTCAGCAACTGGACCACGGTCTGGACACTGTTCTTTCCCGCAGTCTCGGCTTTAGGCCTTTGGGTTTTTGGTGGATTTGCAGTGGACATGACTTTGATACTCAGCAAGTTGTCCGATCAAGAGTTCCACAGATTGATCCATACCCTAAGAGTCGAGACAGCTGACCAAAGACCGCCGCTCACCGAGCCGGTGCGGATTTTGGTACATTACTTCAAAACAACCGCCAATTATCCGACAGAGATGCTTATTTTCATGTTGGAGTTATGGAGGCGACTGGGCAAAAGTGTGTTGCAATTTCTTCGTTTTGCCTTTATGGTTGGAGCTCTGGCTGGGTTGTATTTTCATTTCTTCCCACCGAGCAACAACTGGCGAATGTTCGGCGTTGCTGCTGTTGCCTTCTTCTGCTATTGTCTTGCCGGAATTCATTTTAACTGGACAATGTGGAGGAGAGTTTCAATTGTTGCAATGGCGGTGGCCACTTTAGCCGGCCAACTGACCCCATATGTCTCTAACCTGCCGACAATTACAATGCCAAGAGCGAACTTGTTAAACATTGGCTTGGCGTGTATTGCATTAGGGCTGTTTGGCAGCTATGTAGGCAGTTTCTTCAAATGGTTGTTTCCGGATGCTTCAAGTAGCGACAAACCTTCAACTTCCAACCCTCTTGTAGGAGAACATCATGAGCACTAGTACTGGTTCTGGAAAGAGAAAGTTTAAATGGATTTTGGTTCCGGTCGGAATTCTGCTGGTCCTGGTTTATCAATTGGGTATCGGCGGCCTTTTGCCCCGCGATAAGTGGGCAAAAAACGGAATGCGCTCCTTGGCCTTCAGCGTTTTTGAGGACCGGGTTGAGGATGCCAAAAAGGCTCCGACGTTCCACGAAAGCGCCCGCATTTACGACGGAGCAAAAGTGGAATTGAAAGACAACCAAAACTCAATTGAGCAGTACCTTCCGCCTTGCCCTCAAGCCACCCGCTGGGAAGACAATTTAAAGCGGATGGATTTGACCGGTTGTTATGTCGGCAATACCATATGGCCGCAGCTCAAAGATCCTTACGAAGTCCAGCGCTATTCCGTTACGTTTTACAAGTACGGCAAGGGCGCGCCCCAGACTGAGTTGGAAAACAAGTTTGGGAAGCAGCTCATAAGGATTGAGAGTAATACCGTCATCGAGGTGATGCGGCAAAGTCCCCACTTTGTCGCCAACGAAGTCAGTCCGGGAATATATGACCTGGGCGGAGAAGTAAAATGGACACACCTCGGAGATGCCGACGCTGTAACATTGGAGCTGCAATAATGAGCTCCAAATACTTGACTATAATGAAAACGTATAGACCCCGCCCACCCGCGAGATTTATACGACCACCTTGATGACGAAGACTCAACATCCTCGTCATCATTTCAAAAACCCCAAAGGCACAAAGCCTTTGGGGTTTTTGAATGCTTAAATAAATTTAAGACAAGTATCTTTCAATATGCGTAGAGCTTACGCTCTTGACCCTGGCTCTCAATATATTTTGCACTATTGCTACCATACTAAAGGAAAGCAGGGCAATGACCAAACCTAAAATTGCATAAGTAATAGTTTTTTTTGCTTTCAGCACGCCTTCCTCATTACCCGCCGCTGCAACCATTTGAAAACCTCCCACTATAATAAATATTACCGCCCAAATTCCAACAATGGCTAAAAAGCCCTGTATTATAATTAAAAAGACGTGGGTCAACTCGTCGTCTGGCAGAGGATTGTAAAGGCAATTTTTGGGGTCTACGCAGGGTTCTGAGTTTGGACTTCCAGGGCCGCCGCTTTGATTGGATGACACAAAAATTGTAACAACTCCGTCATCTGCCAAACTAATTTGGTTTCCATTTGAGTCCCTTAATGTGACTGCAATAGTATTGTTTGCATTTTCGTTAAAACCATTTTCTTTGCTGACCGTAATTGGGGTGGCTCCCGGGACAGTCAATTCCGAGCTTTCCCCGCCGTTTATTTTATACGCCCCACTAGAACCTGTACCGGCCCCATTTATAGAAATATGTATGGTTTCCCCCATAGATGGTCTTCTATTGTCAACGCTGACTGTGGCGCCAGATACAGATCTGGTAGTTAAGTTGAATTCCGGAGTTTGCCAAAGAACATTTTGAGAAGCAAAGGTGCCAAGGGCGCTGCCCAGTACACTCGGGTCAACTTGCTTAGAGTTACAATAAAATACTCCATAGTACCTGTTCCGTGTACCGCCGGTTAAGGAATTAAAATCATAGCCCATAGACGCTCCAGCGCCGCTTGCACGATATTCAATATTTGCGGCTTCCCCATTTATGGCATGCGCAACGGCATGATAAATTTGTTTACCGCTTTCGCAGGTGGGCGCGGAATTAGTAGCGTTATTAATTACAAAAAACTGTAAGCTGACATTTGTATTTGGGTCTATACCGTTTGAATTTGCTGGCAGGCTGGAAATGAAAGTTGCACAAATGGAACCGTACTGACAATTTTGTTTAGTCAGAACGCTTGACTGCGCATAAGAGACAGGGCTTGAAAGTAAAAAAAGCCAAGAGGTAATAAAAATAATGTGTATAAATTTTACCATGGATTTTTATTTTTTAATTTTGATTAATTTTGTTTCGTAATTCTTCCAAGGCCGCATTTTCTAAGGCCTTGTTGGTTGCCTTATTCTCTGACTTTAATTTTTCAAATTCAAGGTTGAGCTTGAACGGTCTCGGTCTTTTGGCTTCTTTTGGTTTAGGGCTTTCTTGATTTAGGAAATGTCCTATACCTTTTTCTATTCTTAGTATATAAATGAGCTTAATTAGCATATATATTATACATCAAATTTTAAGAATATGGAATTTTGTGCTAATTATTTGCTGTGCTATAATCCGGTTAATGTGCGCTTGATTTTATTTTGATTATCTATTATTGTTAATTTATAAATCTGATGAAAAAAATGGAAGTTAAACCGAAAATTGAAACTTTTGCCAGGATTAAGGTATTGGGCATTGGGGGATCGGGCACCAATGCAGTTAACCGTATGAGCCAGCTGGGCATTCGCGGCGTGGAATTTATTTCCATAAATACCGACGCGCAGGCTTTGCATAACAACCAGGCCGACCGAAAAGTCCACATTGGCCGCGGTGCCACCAAGGGCCTGGGCAGCGGCATGAACCCGGATTTGGGCAGGCAGGCGGCAGAGGAAAGTGTTGAGGAACTCGAAGACGTTATAGACAACGCCGACATGGTTTTTATTACCTGCGGCCTTGGCGGCGGCACGGGCAGCGGCGCTGCGCCCATTGTGGCTGAACTTGCAAAAAATAAAGGCATCTTAACCGTTGGCGTGGTTACCAAGCCTTTTACTTTTGAAGGCAGCAAAAGAAAAGAAGTCGCAGAGACCGCTTACGATAATTTAAAAGACAAAGTAGACGCTGTAATTTCTGTTCACAACGACCGTATTTTACAAATTATAGACAAGAAAACTTCTTTAATAGATGCTTTTAAAACTGTAGATGAAGTTTTGCGCCAGGGCATTGCGGGCATATCCGATTTAATTACCACTCACGGAATTGTGAACGCGGACTTTGCAGACGTTAAATCCATAATGCAAGACGCAGGCACCGCGCTTATGGGTATTGGCAGGGCGGCCGGCGATAACCGTGCGCAAGACGCGGCTAAGGCAGCCATTAACTCTCCGCTTTTAGAAATGACCATAGACGGCGCCAAAGGCGTGCTGTTTAACATTACCGGTGGGCCTTCGCTTGGTATGTTTGAAATAGACGAGGCCGCAAAAGTAATTACCAGAAGCATAGACCCCGACGCAAAAGTGAAGTTTGGCGCGGTAATAGACGAAAGCATGGGCGACGAAGTCCGCATTACAGTAATTGCCACAGGTTTTGAGGAAGGCAGCAAGCGCCCCACACAAGCGTCTTTAATTTTAAACGATGAACCTAAAAAACCAAAGCTTTCGGAAAGCAAATTTATAAATCCACCGTCGGTTATGGAAGCCCGCAAGCCAATGTTTAACCCAAAACCGGCCCCGCCGGTTGAGCCTATGGATGAGCCATCGGCCTCTGCCTCTCCCAGCGATGACGAACTGGACATCCCGGCGTTCATAAGGAAGAAAATGAAGTAGAGTAAGAAAGTAAGTATGTAAGAATACAAGAATATAAGTATTAACTGCTTAGAAAAATTTCTAAGCAGTTTTTTTAACTACTGTATACTTGTGTGCTTGTATTCTTAATTTACGCTTGCAAAATTTCCTCAGGTGTGCTATAATATATGTAATAAGGTATTTTATTGGTCGATCGCCGCGAAAATAGCGGTGTGAAATACCCAACAATTAGAAATTACCCTTTAGAAATAAAGATGAATTTCTAAATAAGAAACAAAAATATACCTGTAAACTTTCTAGAGAAGTTCAGGTAAAAACAAAAATAAAATTTAACAAAAAACTCCTTTACACAATTGGCTCTAACAATTGGAGAGCTAATTTTGATGTTAAAGCAGCCAAACTCTATGTTCTTTATTCAAGAAACTCCGGCTAAAGTTCTTAGCCTTCTGGGTACAGCAATGTTTTCTATGTTTTTGTTGTTTGGGGTTACGTTTACTAACGCCAGCTTCGAAAGAACGGAAAATATTATGCCAGATGTTTTTTCTCCCGCCAATGTAACCGCTATGTTAGACAATGTGTCGAGCGGTTATAGCAACTTTGTGCAACAAACTTTATTGGTACCATTGCAACAAGACTATGCTTTGGCCCAAGACAACATAGCGTTTATAATAGACGAAGCCGGTCCTTCCATTCTGGCCTTTACGGGCTTGGAAGGATTAGCCCAATACGACAGGGAAAATAGCGTTACGCCTCAAGTGGCTGGCGCCTATACCGAGCCGGTCTATTATGAACCAATAGCGAGTGAGTCTTTTAGTGTAGATTTAATCTACAATGTGTTAATTGGTGAGTACTAATTAGCTCAATTTAGAATAAAAACTCCTAGATGTGCCCCTAGGAGTTTTTTTGTTGGCTGTGCCCGCCTCGACTCGCGTAGTTATAGTCTATACAAGTCGACGCGAGGCGGGCCCCCGGAGTTGTTTTTTTATTTTTTGTGGATATCTGTGCTTAACTTTTACTAACTTTCAAAAATCCCAATATTTGGGGGACTTGAAAAAAACTATATGTGGTATTACAATATAAATGTAGACACTATAGGTAGAAGATCTTCCTGCCCCAAGGCAGGTAAGCAGAAATCAAAATACAAACATTAAATTTAGCAAAAATCTCCGGCCTTGGAAGCAAGGATTGTTAAAAGACCCTCAAATTAGAAGAAATTAAGAATTTAGCACAGTTAATTAGTTATCATCGAACATTTTAAAAAGGAATAAGCTTGGTTTATTTCCTTTCTTTCCCAAAGAATTATTTATGAAATGCCCTAATTGCCAAAACGATGATACTAAAGTGTTAGATAGCAGGCCGGTAGATGAGGGTACAGCTATAAGAAGGCGGCGGGAATGTGAAAAGTGCGAGTTTCGGTTTAGTACTTACGAAGAAATAGAAATACTCGACCTAACAGTAGTAAAGAAGGACGGCAGCAAGCAAATGTTTTCCAAGGAGAAGCTGGAGCGGGCTATCCGCCTGCCGTTAGACAAACGACCTCATACAGATGAAACTTTAAGAAAACTCCTTTCCGCCATAGAAATAGAAATCCAGCGCAAAGCCAAAGACAGTGAAATTAAAAGTTCGGAAATTGGCGAGATTGTTATGAAGAAACTTAAGAAGGTAGACAAGGTAGCTTATGTGAGGTTTGCGGCAGTATACAGACAGTTTGAGGACGTAGACGAATTTAAGGAAGAATTAGAAAAATTGTAAATCAGTGAACAGTGCGCAGTGATCAGTGAATAGAATTTTCACTGTACACCGTCCACTGACCACTGCTCACTTATAAAGAATTAACCAAGCAACCATATGCAATCCAAAGTCAATTTACAAGACCGAAATAAAAACGCGCTCTCCGAATTAGGTGAGAAAATTTTTTTAGACAGGTACGCTGTTAAAGACATTAAACGCGAAACGCTCACCGAAGGCGACACGGTGGTGGTTTTGGTAAACCCAAAAACCGGCCAGCGCGAAATTGGGATTATTGAAAGCATAAACCAACAGACCAGCGAAGTTGGTGTCCGTATGCGCAACGGCGATTTAGAATACCGACGCCTTGAGCACGTAGACAAACCGCTTGAGCTTGCACCCGAACAAATGTTTGACCGGATTGCCAAACATATTTCCAGCGTGGAAAAGACAGAGGAAAAAAAAGTTGAATGGGACGAAAAGTTCCGTAAACTTATGGACGACTGGAAATACGTGCCGGCCGGCAGAATTTTTACCGGAGCGGGCACGGGACAGAATTTAACTTTTTATAATTGCTACGTTATTCCTCACCCTAAAGACTCCAGGGCCGGGATTTTTGAAACTTTGTCGCAAATGGCGGAAATTATGTCACGCGGCGGCGGAGTTGGAATTAATGTTTCGTCACTTCGTCCAAGGTACGCTTATGTTAAAGGTGTAAACGGCCGCTCTTCCGGCGCGGTGTCCTGGGCATCGCTCTATAGTTTTGTAACCGGACTTATTGAGCAGGGCGGGTCTAGACGTGGAGCGCTTATGCTTATTTTAAACTGCTGGCATCCGGATGTCTTAGATTTTATTAATGCAAAAAAAGAAGCGGGAAAAATTACCAATGCAAACATTTCCGTTGGCATTACCGACGACTTTATGCAGGCAGTTAAAGAAGACAAGCCGTGGGACTTAGTTTTCCCGGACACATCCGACCCGCTTTATGCTACCAAGTGGGACGGCAACATTAAACGCTGGCAGGAAATTGGCGGCAAAATTATAAAACACAAAACCGTCCGCGCGGCTGACATTTGGGACAACATTATAACCTCTGCCTGGGCTTCGGCTGAACCGGGAATGTATTTTATAGACAGGGCTAACTATTATTCCAACTCCTGGTATTTTGCGGACCTTCCCTGCACTAACCCCTGCGGCGAACAGCCGCTGCCTGCCTGGGGCGTGTGTAATTTGGGGCATGTAAACCTTGCTAAACATATAAACCGTGATACCGGGGAAATAATGTGGAATGACCTTAAACAAACCGTTTCCTGGGCCGTGCGTTTTCAGGACAATGTAATAGACGCCACCCCTTACTTTTTTGACGAAAACAAAAAGCAACAGCTTTCCGAGCGCAGGGTAGGTATGGGCACTATTGGCCTTGCTGAAATGATGGTGTACAAAGGCATCCGCTACGGCAGTCCGCAGGCAGTTGAATTTATAGACAAGCTTTACCAGTTTATTGCAGTTACCGCTTACGAAACCTCGGTTGAACTTGCCCGTGAAAAAGGCGCGTTTGACCAGTTTGATGCTGACAAGTTTTTGCAGTCCGGCTTTATGAAAAATATGCCGGAGTATATTCGTAATTTAGTTAAGCAGTACGGCGTTCGCAATGTCACTATAATGACCCAGGCGCCCACGGGGACTGTGGGAACTATGGTCGGCACATCCACAGGTATTGAGCCTTTCTTTTCCTGGACATATTTTAGGAAATCCAGACTTGGCGTGCACGAAGAAAAAATTAAAATGGCGCAGGATTGGCTGGACAAACACGAAGGAAAAGAATTGCCCGACTATTTTGTTACGGCTATGGAGCTGACTCCGGAAGAGCACGTGCGCGTGCAGGCAGCAGTCCAGCGCTGGACAGATTCGGCTATAAGTAAAACCTGCAATGCGCCGGCTGAATATAGCATTGAACAGACAAAGCAGCTTTATCAGTTAATGTATGACTTGGGCTGCAAAGGCGGAACTATTTACCGCGACGGCAGCCGCGACGAGCAGATACTTGCAACTGACCATAAAAAACTTGGCAAAGACGCTTCTGACCAGGTGGAAGCCAAGAGGGATGCGGCCAACTCCGACGCTGCGGCTCCGACGCTGCGGTCGGAGCAGGTCGGAGCATCGGTTGCTTCGCAACCGATGGAGGTAATGTCTATTTCCGGAGACAATATGCAAATTAAATTAGCTCCCCGCACCCGTCCGGACATTATGGGCGGCATAACTTACAAAATGCAAACTGCTTATGGCAATTTGTATGTAACTATTAACGAGGACTCCCAAGGCCCGTTTGAAGTTTTTGCGGCTATGGGCAAAGCCGGCGGATTCTTTTCCGCGCAAACAGAAGCCATTACCCGTATGATATCTTTAGCGCTGCGTTCTAACGTTGCGGTGGAAGAAATTATAGAGCAGCTTAAAGGTATTCGCGGACCGGATGTATCGTTCTCCGATGGCGGAGTAGTGTTTAGTTTGCCGGACGCTATTGCTAAAATTTTGGACAAACATATTAAGCGGGTGGAAAAACAGCTGACTCTAGATTTGCCCGGTGCGGAATCTCCACAATTAAGATTAGAAACCGACACCATTGTAGAAGAAAAAGTTGTAGAAACCATTTCCGAAGAAAAAATAAAGACCAACGGCCACTTAACTTACAAAAAGACGCAAAAAGTCAGCATCGCTAACTTAGGTAACGCCCCGGTCTGCCCTTCCTGTGCTAATATGATGGTTTTGGCTGAAGGTTGTATGAAGTGCGAGCATTGTGGATTTAGTAAATGCGGATAAAACAGTATAAGGGAAAACCCTATAGGGTTTTCCCTTATACGCTCTCCGCCTGCGGCGGATCGCTGAACCCTTTCCCACAAAGTTGCCTCGACCGCGACGTAAAGTCGACGGTCTCGGCGCTATGAGTTTAAGAAATAAGTAAGGCGGCCGGCTTATGAGCCGTCCGCCTAAATCGTAATTTAAAATAGCGACGCCCCGAGAGAAAAGTCTCGAGGCGGTCGGTTAAGTCAAGTAAGCTCACTCGAGCTCCTTGAGAACATGTACGTCCCAGCGCCGATAAGTCCGCTGATGAAAGCGAGAAGTATCGCAGCTATAGCGAGTTGGGTTGGGACTTTTGGCTTGACAATTATCTCCACAAAGCCTATAGCCATGGCCGAGGAGAGTGATGTTATCAATCCCGCCACCAACACTCGCAGGCCGGAACGGTGAATTTTTGTAAGCTGTCTACAGATCACAAGTCCCGTCAGCGAGCTGAAGACAAAAGTGACCATCAAAAACGCGCCGATATTGTCGTACAAAGATGCCTCCTTTTTTGTTTGCAAAGTTTAACATATAAGTAAGAAACCATCAAGGATGAGTCCAAAGAAAAAAATTAAAATGCCCACGGAGTTTTCCGACCAGCCCAAAGGCTTGGTAATTTGTTATGTTGGCGCGGGCAAGGGAAAGACTACTGCGGCAATGGGGATGGCTGTTCGGGCTGCGGGGGACGGCAAAAATGTTTTTATTTTGCAGTTTGTTAAAGCTTCCAACAAAAATTCGGACAAAATTAAAGACGGCGAGTGGCCGGTTTCCTCGGAGATTAATTTTTTTAATTTTTTTGAAGAGCTGTATCACCCTCCCCTAACCCCTCCCATCAAGGGAGGGGAATCAAAGTTTTCCCTCCCCCTTGTGGGGAGGGCTAGGGAGGGGGGCATAGGCAGGATTCAGAACGAGCAGGTGGGTTTAGGTTTTGTGGGAATTTTGGGAGACAAAAAAGAAAAAGACATACACATTCGGCAGGCAATAAAAGGCCTTGAACGCGCAAGAGAAATTATCACGAGCGGGGAATACGAACTAGTTATCCTCGATGAAATAATTTCCGCGCTAGAAGTTGGTATACTGGAAGAGCGGGACATTATTGATCTTATTAAATTAAAAGGGCCGTTACAGCATCTTGTCATTACCGGCCATAATAAATATCCAAAAATTTTGAAAGAGTGTGACTTGGTTACAGAAATGAAAATGATTCAACATCCTTACTATAAAGGCATCCTTGCACAGAAGGGCATAGACTACTAACCATTTCGACCGTAGGGAGAAATCTGTTTGTTGAGAATTTATTATTACAGATCTCTCGCTTCGCTCGAGATGGATACCTTTTAAATGCAAAAAGGCATAGACTACTAAAATAATTACGAAAGGACAAAACCAAGGGTTTTTTCCTTTCGTAGGCTATCCTTTTTCCTTTAAAGAATTTTGGAAACTGGCAAAGCCAGATTTCCAAAAACAACAATGAAAATTACAGTTATTGTCCATCCTAACTCCAAAAAACCAAGGGTTCAAAAAGATTTGCTTGGGACTTTGAATGTTTACGTGAGTCCGCCGCCGCTGGAAGGCAAAGCTAATAAGGCAACCGTCGAAGCTTTGGCGGGCTATTTTAAAGTAGGCAAAAGTAGAGTAAAATTAGTCCGGGGGCAAAAGTCTAAGCTTAAAACCTTTGAAATTCAGCAAGAGTAAAATTTTTATAGGCATTGCTATTAGTTTTGCTGTCGGAGTGCTGGTGGGTTCGAGATTTTACATAGAAACATCGGCCATTTATATTTGTTTGGCAATTGCGGCCGGAGGGTTTACTTTGTCGTTTATGGGCAGTAAAAAATACGCAGCGCTTTTTGCGCTGTTTTTGTTTTGCGCAGGGCTTGGGGCGTTGCGTTTACAGGCATCGCTCGCCAATAACCAGTACACACAGTGGCTGGGTTTAAAGCAAAAAATTGAAGGTTATATTGTCCAAGACATAGACGTGCGTTCAGACAAACAACTAATTACTTTTCGGCCAGAAGGTTTTGAACAAAACATTTTAATTACCACGACTTTGGGACAGGAATTTTTTTACGGCGATTGGATATTAGCAGAAGGCAAGATAGCCGAGGTTAAAAATTTTTCTGACTTTGATTACCAAAAATATCTGGAGCGTTATAATGTCTACGCGGTTATGAGTTACCCTAAAGTTTTAATTTTAAAGAGCCATCAGTTAAACCCGGCAAAAGAATTTTTGCTTAAAATTAAATACGCGTTTGCCAAAAGGGTAGGGGGCTTTATTAAGGAACCCCAAAGCAGCCTGCTTATGGGCATACTTATTGGCGCGCGTAAAACTTTGCCGCAAAATATAATAGATAACTTTAACAACACCGGAACTTCACATATTATTGCGGTTTCCGGCTTTAACATTACCATTATTATTTCCGCACTCGGCAGTTTGGTATATTTGTTCGGCAGAAAAACAAGTTTTTGGCTGTCGGTTTTCGCTTTATTCGGATTTGTTATTATTGCGGGTGCTTCGGCCTCGGTAATCCGCGCGGCAATTATGGGCTTTTTGCTTTTGTTATCTTTTCGCTTAGGAAGGCAATATGCAGTTGCGCCGGCTTTGTTTTTGGCAGCGCTGGTTATGCTAATAATAAATCCCAAAATTTTATTTTGGGACGTAGGCTTCCAGCTTTCTTTTGCCGCAACTTTAGGCATTGTTTATTTTTTACCTCTTTTACAAAAGTTTTTGCAAAGGGTGCCGGAATTTTTTGGCGGGAAAACTTTAATCCTCACCACTCTTTCCGCAATTATCGCCACCCTGCCTTTAATTCTTTTAACCTTTGGCAGGCTTTCGCTTTCAGCACTGCTGGTGAACGTTTTGGTTTTGCCGGCTGTGCCGTTTGCTATGTTGTTTGGTTTTTTGGCCGTGTTGCCGCTTGTGGGCCAGGGGTTTGCTTTTGCCGCCTCCGGCCTTTTGCTCTATATTTTAAAAATTACAGAAATTTTTGCCGGTCTGCCTTACAGTAGTTTGAATATTAAAATATCTCCCCAAATTTTTTGGGTTTTGGTGCTGGCCGTGCTTATGGCGTATTACGCTTTGCGCAGGCAAGCGCTCAAGTTGAATAAATCCGAGGCCTATGATAATATAGTAAGGAATTGACAAGATTGATCATAATTGACCAAGAATGACAAGAATAAATTATGTTCATTTTTAAATTTTTTAAAATCGTAACCAACAAATAATTTATGTCCAACAAAGCACTTATTACCATAATTATTGTAATTGTGGCTGCCTGCGGAGCCGCTGCCGGGCTTTTTTACTGGCAGCAAACCAAACCTTTAATAGTTACTGACGAAGACATAAAGCAGGCTCAGGAAGAGCAAGCCCAAAATAATCAAACTAACCAACAAAACCAACCTATGGCCCAAAATGAATGCGTGAGAAATTTTGACGAAAACAAACTTAAGAACGACAAAGTGGCCATTTCCGGCAGGCAGGTGGAAATAGACGTAAAAGATTTCGGCAAAATTGTTGTGGAATTCTACGACAAAGACGCGCCCAAGACAGTGGAGAATTTTTTGAGGCTTACCAATGCCGGCTATTATGATTGTATAACCTTTCACCGCGTGGCAAAAGGTTTTGTAATTCAGGGCGGCGACCCAACCGGCACCGGTGGCGGCGGGGAAAGCGCGTTTGGCGGCAAATTTGCAGACGAGCTTAATGCTAACACTCCAAGTTACAAAGCTGGTTATGTAAAAGGCGTGCTGGCCATGGCCAACAGCGGACCTGGGACAAATGGCAGCCAATTTTTTATTATGCTGGCCGACAACCCGTTGCCCAATAACTACACAATTTTTGGTAAAGTTGTAAGCGGGCTGGATGTGGTGGATAAGATTGGCCAGGTGCAAATTACCCCGCAAATGGGACCTACCGACGGCGCTCCGGTTACGCCGGTGGTTATGCAAACTGTGAAAATCATAAAGTAGTGATCAGTGCGCAGTGCACAGTGATCAGAAAGGAAATAAATATGGAAAGAAGTTTAGTTATATTAAAACCCGATGCGGTTGACCGCGGATTAGTCGGAGAAATAATTCAGCGCTTTGAACGCGTGGGACTTAAAATTGCCGGCCTGAAAATGGTTTGGCCAAAAAAAGAACACGCATCCAAACATTATACGGAAGATTTAGCCCAAAGGCGGGGGCAGGCTGTTAGGGATTTAATGATAGAAATGCTTTCTTCCGGCCCGATTGTCGCAGTTGCGGTAGAAGGCGTGGAAGCGGTAGAAGTGGTAAGAAAAATGGTTGGCTCCACAGAGCCCAAGGCTGCGGCTCCCGGAACTATTCGCGGCGACTATTCCCACGTTTCTTTTAAGCACGCTGACAGTAAAAAAATGGGCGTTTACAATTTAGTTCATGCTTCCGGAAATGCAGAGGAAGCAGTGCAGGAAATTGCAGTTTGGTTTTCCGAAGATGAATTACATGGACACACCCCGGGATATACTAAACATACAATAGCTTATTAGAATCGCGGAATTCACGCGGAACTTAACGCAGAAAACACGCGGGAATAAAAAAACAGGGCTTTACAGGCCCTGTTTTTTAATGCTATTATAATTTGTTTTTATTGGTTTTTTCTCAGCCATGACCAGAGTAAAGGAGGGACTATGTTTTGGGATGTAGTAGCAATAGCCTTGGGTGTTTGGGGTTTCTTCGACAAACAAAATCGCTTCAAGCAAATAGCCAGAATTTGCTTTTTATCCGGTGTTGGGGGTGGTTTATTGCTTGTCCTCTGGGGTGTGATTACCGGTTATTGGCAAACTGATTCCGGTAGCCTGCAAGCCTCTTCTCCGCTCTATGTATTTTTGTACTATGTTGTTGGGATATTTCTGTATTCCCTGATGTATTTGTTGGGAAGAGGAATACATACACTGTTTCAACGATGAGCCCGAAAAGCTACAAAGGGGGTCAAAACCTATGAAGCCCCGCGAGCTGTGATCAGTTCGCCGGGCTTCTTAAATTTACTTAGTTCTGGATCCCGGATATTTTTTATGTCATGATGACCATCTTTCATAAAAAATTCCGGGATGACAAATACGGTTCAGCGTCATGTCAGCGTACCCATCAGCGTTAATTCAGCGAGCAAAGGTTTATTTTTTGCGAAAAAACCTCGGCAAAGAAAAATTTTGCAATTTTAGTTCTTTTATTCTGGCCATTATGCCTTTGTCATGTTCGTTTAAGTAGTGGCGTATTCTGTTTCGGGCATTGTGGGTTTTAGCCGCTTTTAGCCAGTCGCGGGAAATTACCGCTTCTTTTTTTATCTTAATTATTTCCACCACATCTTCACTTTCCAGTTCGTCAAAAATACTGCCCATTTTGCCGTTAATTTTTGCGCCCATCATATGGTAGCCCAAATCGCTATGCACGGCAAAAGCAAAATCTATAACCGTGGCGCCGGCCGGCAAGTCTTTAATGTCTCCTTTGGGCGTAAAGACAAAAATTCGGTCGCGGAAAAAATCTATTTTTAAACTTTCCAAAAATTCGTCCGGGTTACTGGTTTCTTCCTGCCAGGCCTGCAGCTCTTTTATCCATTTGGCCGAAACCCTGCCGGCTGCTTCCGGTTTGCCTTCTTCGGCGTAAAACCAGTGGGCCGCAACCCCGCGTTCCGCTTCTTCGTGCATTAAATCCGTGCGGATTTGGATTTCAAAACTTTTGCCGTCGCGGTTAAACACGGTGGTGTGTATGCTTTGGTAGCCGTTGGGTTTGGGCGTGGCAATAAAATCTTTAATGCGTCCCGGCACGGGTTGGAAATGTTTGTGAATTACGCCAAGCACCGCGTAACAGTCGGCTGTAGATTTGGTTATTATACGCAGGGCAATAATGTCGTGAATTTTTCTAAGGTCGCCGCTGTATTTTTGGTTCTTGCGGAAAAGCGAATACAAGCGTTTAATGCGGCCGGAAATTTCCAAATATTTAATGCCTTCGGTGTGCAGGGTGTGCGCCAGTAATTTTTCCATTTCTTTTACGCTTTCTTTGCGATTTTCCATTTCCCTTTCCAAAAGCGCCGTTGTTTCCTCGTACTCTTTGGGGAATACAATTTTAAAAGAAAGATTTTCCAGCTCGTCCTTCCAGTTGCCGATGCCCAAGCGCGCGGCAATGGGCGCGTAAATTTCCAGGGTTTCAGCCGCGACTTTTTTTTGTTTTTCCTGGGGGATGAATTCAATAGTGCGCATATTATGTATGCGGTCGGCAAGCTTTATTAAAATAACCCGAATGTCCTGGCTGGTGGCAATAAACAGTTTGCGCAAATTTTCCACATAAAATTTGTCCTGGCTGTTTTTCATACGCACATGGCCGAGTTGGGTAACGCCGTCAATTAACTTGGCTATTTCTTCGCCAAACTCCTTTTGGATATTTTCTAAGGTAACACTGGTATCTTCCGGCACGTCGTGAAGCAAAGTAGCCACCAAGGTGGAGGTGTCGGGGAAAATTTGCCCTAAAATGGTAGCCGAGCCTGTGGCATGCGTAAAATAATCCTCACCACTTTTGCGCTTTTGGCCGTGGTGGGCTTTTTTGCCGAATTCGTACCCTTTTTTTAATAAGGCCTCTTCATCTGGCTTGAATTTATGGGGAATGGAGTTTAAAAAATTTGAAAATTGCTTCATAGTAAATCAATTATATCACGTAAGACATTGATGGTATAATTGGAATTGACAAGATTTAAAAGAATTAAAAGATTGAGCAAGCTTAAAATGCATTCTTGTCATTTTTGGTCAATCATGTCAATCTTGTCAATCGCTTCATGCCGGAACTTCCAGAAGTACAAACCATAGTTAACGAGTTAAACCGTAAACTAAAAAATAAGACAATAAAAAAAATCACTGTTAACGCGCCTAAAATTGTTGCGGTAGGGCATTTAACTTTATCGCCAAAGCGGATAGCTTCGAACAGTGTAGTCGAAAAGTTTAAAAAATTATTGGCTGGGCAAAAGTTTTTGTCAGTTAAAAGGCGCGCAAAGCTGCTTATCTTCGATTTGTCCGGCCCGCTTTCCATTCTAGTTCATTTAAAAATGACAGGCCAATTTATTTTTGAGGATAAAGCACTGAGAAAAAAAACTGGTGGAAAATACAGGCTGCTCAATAAATTAATGGCAACAAAAGAACAACTGCCATCCAAGCATACGCATGTAATTTTTGAACTATCCGACAAATCGACTTTGTATTTCAACGACGTGCGCAAGTTTGGGTATTTAAAAGTTGTCCACGATAATGAGATTAATCAGGTAAAAGAACTACAAGCTTATGGCCCGGAACCGCTGGATAAAAAATTTACCTATAACATATTCTCATCAGCGGTTTTAAAAAGACTTAAAGGCAAGATAAAACAAGTTTTAATGGATTCCAAAGTGGTTGCCGGCATTGGTAATATTTATAGTGATGAAATTTTATTTCACGCAAAAGTAAAGCCGACTCGAAAAGTGTTATCGCTTTCTCAAAAAGAATTATTGGCAATTTATAAAAATATTAAGCCGGTCCTAATTAAAGGCATAAAAGCCAAAGGGTCATCGGTAGGGGATTTTGTAAGAACTGACGGCAGTTGGGGACAAATGGGCAAGTATCACTTTGTTTACGGCCGCAAGGGACAGGAGTGTAAACGCTGCGGAACTATTATCGAAGCTATAAAACTAAACGGCCGTACCGGTTCGTTTTGTCCCAAATGCCAAAAGTAAAAGGCGGCTTTTTTGTAAGCCGCCTCAGTTAATTTTTCGAAGATGTTGTTGTAAGACCTTCCATTGTCTTTTTGAAAACAAGGTTTTAGGCGGGATATCTGACCACAATTCGTATAGTTGCACAAGAAAATCCTTTAAATGTCGGTAAGTCTTTGGCCGTGTGCTGTCTCTTAGGACTATGTTAGCCTCAACAAATCTTCCTATCCACTCGCCGTTTTTTTGCTTTTCCAAACTTATTGTCATCGGCTGAATTACGCGGTATCCATCTTGAAAGGGACCTCGGCTTATAATTAATTTCATTTTCCCCTCTTTCCTGCGTATGGTAGAATGAGTATAGGCGAATAATTGAAAAACTTCAATCATGAAAAAGGTTATTATTTTATTGGTGATAACAATGTTAGCAGTTTTCTTTTCTTGGTTTTGGAACAGTGAGTTTGCTTTTAAGCATAATTTCAGGTCGCCGCGTGATTATCATGAATGCTTACTTGCAGGAGGAAAGAAAGCAGAAGTAACCTTAGAAAACAATCTTCATACGCCTACTTGTTATTTGAAGGATCAAGAATTTCGTTTAGACTTTTTAATAATTGAAAATCATTAATAAAATTTATGGAAAACGATACAAATCAAATACCAGTGCCCCCAATGACCCAGGAAGAAATATTGCTTGAGGTTTTGGAAAACAGCCGCAAAACTAAAACTTATATGAAATGGCAGCTTTACATCACAATCGTACTTGTGGTGTTACCTCTTTTAGCTGCAGTATTTTTAGTGCCAATGGCTATAAGCGGGCTTAGCAGCGCTTACAGCACCGCGGGGCTATTGCAGTAGACAGCATCAACCCCTCCCTAGCCCTCCCCAAATCTTGGGGAGGGAAATTATAAAGAAAAACTATGCAAGATGACCGCTGGCAACAATTAGTCGAAATGGCGCAAAAACATTTTAAAGGTGTAAAACTTTACACGGAAGATTTAATAATGGACACGCAGGACGGACCAATTAAGCAGGGGGTTTGTGAAGTTGTGGAATTTGACCATCAAGACGGTAAAAGGTACAAGTTAGTCCGAGAAAACAGGCCGGTAGTTTTGGAAAAAAAGGAGTTGTATTCGCACAGGGCAGGACAGTCAGCCCAAACGCAGTATAAATTTTCAGATTCAGAATTTTCTCATAAGTTAAAAGTCTACAAGGAAGTAGATTTCGACGAGTGGGAAGCAATAACTTTGGATAGGTTGGGACTATAGATTTCTGTCATTGCGAGTGCATCTGAAGCAATCTTTTAATTGACGATAAGAGATTGCCACGTCGGCCGGATAAAGCCCCGGCCTCCTCGCAATGACACAGCAGCTTATGTTAAAAGAAAGAATTTTATCTACGCTTAAATTTTTTGACCTGCAGGATTACCCGCTTACGCTTTTAGAATTGCATAAATATTTAATAGCTGACGTTGAATTTTTAAAACAGAAAATAGACACCCAGGGGGAGATTATTACCAGAGACTACACTCAAGAACCTGAAGTTTCAATTTTTGAAGTTTTAAAGTGCTTAGATGTTAAATGTGCCAAAGAGGTGCAAAATACACTTGGTTTTTATCATCTTGCGGGGCGGGGGGCTATTGCCCAGACAAGGCTTACTAATTATTTTTTTGGCATAAAGCGGGAAAAGTTAATAAAAAAATATGTGGGCGGACTTAGGCGGCTGCCTTTTATTCGTGGGGTTGCTTTAGGCGGCAGCCAGGCTATGGGATTGAGCAAAAGAGGCTCTGATATAGATTTGCTTATAATTACTGACTCAAGGTTTTTGTGGCTGGGACGGACGATTGCCACTTTATACTTCCAAGTTTTAGGCAAAAGGCGGTATGGGGAAAAAATTGCCGACCGTTTTTGCCTCAACCATTATTTAGCCGGGCCCAAGGCTTTGGGCAATATAAAAAATTTATATTCCGCAATGGAGTATGCCCGTTTGCGTCCTTTAGTCGGGCAGGGTGTTGTTGCCAATTTTCAAAAAAATAATCTGGGCTGGATACGGCAATTTTTTCCTCAGTGGCGGTCTGTTCCGGCTTTACTGGAAAATTTTTTAGCTGTTCAAAAATTTTTAGAAAAGATACTTTCCGGACGCTTTGGCCTTTGGCTTGAAAGCAAATTAAAATCCTGGCAGCTACCCAGGATTAAAAAAGGTAAGTTTATTATTGTGGAAGAAGACGAGCTGTCCTTCCACCCGGACAGCAAACAGCAGTTGCTTTTACAAAAGTTTTTTTACGAATAAAAGTGTTTCAGGATTTACGCATTGAGCCGAATGCGAGGCATTTTGCGAGGATTTTTGGAGCTGTAGTCTACTACAACGATAAAAACCGCAGCAAAATAACGAAGCAGTCGGCCAAAGCCGTTTTCAGGGATCCGGCTTTGCCGGTCCAAAAAAACGGCGATGCGTAAATCCTGTTTTATTTCTTTTCAAATTCCAAAAGCAGGAGCAGCGGATAGCGGTAAAGCTGGTAGTTTAAGTCAAACTCCGGGCTGTCGGTTGGGGATTTAATTTCTACCGTGGCTTTAAGCATCAGGTCAGCTTTTGAGGCCTTAGTCGCGTAGTCTGCCAGTACATAGTAGTGTGACTTAATTTTGGTGTCCCCAAATTCTCTTTCAATCTCTATGCCCGGCGTGGGCGGAGATTGAATTTTTAATTTTGGCTTCCTGCCTAAAAGTCCGTCCCACCAACTTTTTTTCCAAACAGCTGCCGGGTAAGTCAGTCCCGGGTTTGGAATAGTCATAATTAGTTTACCTTTAGGTTTAAGCAGGTTGGAGAGATTCATAAAAGTATGGGTTAAGTGGTTTAAGTCCGGCCCGACCATATTTAAAATTACAAAGTCAAAGGAGTGTTTTTGGTAAGGCAAAACCTGGTCCATTTCCGCCAGCTTAAAATCTATATTTGGATATCTTATTTTTGCAAAATCTATAAAATAGTCGGAGTTGTCGCAACCCTCCACTTTGTCATATTCCAGTTTTAGTTTGTTGGTCAGCCAGCCCGGACCGCAGCCCGCATCTAAAATGGCAATTCCTCCGGGCCCCGGCAAGCGCGAGCGAATTGCCTTAAATAAGACCTCCTGTTGGATTTGTCCGTTGGGAGAGTTTAGAAATTCCAGGTAACTTTGGGCGGTTTGGGTATCTTGATATGTGGCCATAACACTGCTATTATAACACGGCAATAATTTTGGCAAGGGACTGTTATCAGTCTCTTGACACGAGTGATAAAAATAGTTTATTATCCATATACATTAAAGAAAATTAAGCAACCCCGACGCTGTGGTCGGGACATTGAAGGAAACAAGATATGAAAGTAAAACCTTTAGGTAACCGCGTTCTGGTAAAACAGCTTTCCAGTGAGGAAGTAACCAAGAGCGGAATTGTTTTGCCGGACACGGCGGACAAAGAAAAAAAAGCCCAAGGCAAAATTGTTGAACTTGGCAACGGCAGTGAAATTGCCAGCTTAGGTTTAAAAGTAGGCGACACTGTGGTTTTTGGAAAATACGCCGGTGAGGAAGTGGAAATTGACGAAGACGGCAAAAAGAACGAGTACAAAATTTTATACGTCGGTAAGGAAAAAGACGACAGCGATATTTTAGCATTAATTGAATAAATATTGTCTACTAAATACGAAAGAATCTAAATACTAAATGGGACAGGGTTTTCGTATTCAGTAGAGGTTATAAAGGAATTTTATGAGCAAACTTATTAAATATGGCTTTGAAGCCAAACAAGCTATAAAAGCCGGTGTGGACAAGGCTGCGAATGCAGTACGTGTTACGCTTGGCCCAACGGGCAAAGCAGTAATTTTAGACAAAGGCTATGGCAGCCCGATTGTAACTGACGACGGTGTTACCGTTGCCAAAGAAATTGAACTTGAAGACAAATTTGAAAACGTTGGCGCATCACTTATTCAGGAGGTTGCCAACAAAACCAACGAAGCAGCCGGCGACGGTACCACTACCGCAACCGTATTGGCCCAAAAAATGATTGAAGAATCTTTTGAAGCCGCAGCTTTGGCCTCCACCCAGGCTAACGAAATTAAAAAGGGTATGGACAATGCCGTAAAGTTCGTAGTGGGTGAATTAAATAAATTTAAAAAAGAAGTTAAGAAAAAGGAAGAAATTGAACAAGTCGCAACCATTGCTTCTTTAGACTCCGAAGTCGGTAAGCTTATTTCGGAAGCTATGGAAGAAGTTGGACACGACGGCGTTATTACCGTTGAAGAAGGCCAGACCATTGGCATAGAAAAGGAAGTAGTTAAGGGTATGCGTTTTGACAAAGGTTTTGTAAACCCTTATATGGTAACCAACCCGGAGAAAATGGAAGCTGTTTGGGAAGACCCGTACATTTTAATTACTGACGAAAAAGTTTCCAGTGTCCAGGAAATTCTGCCGGTTTTGGAAAAAGTTGCCCAAAGCGGCAAGAAAGATCTGGTAATAATTGCCGACGAAATTGAAGGCGAAGCTTTGACCACTTTTGTGCTCAACAAGCTCAAAGGCACATTTAATGTGCTTGCAGTTAAAGCCCCGGGTTTTGGCGACAGGCGCAAAGAAATGCTCCAGGACATTGCGGTTTTAACCGGCGGCAATGTAATTACTAAAGATATGGGGCTTAAATTAGATAAAGCTGAAATTATAGATTTAGGCCGTGCCAGAAAAGTTATTGCCACCAAAGAAAACACTACTATAGTAGACGGCGCAGGTGACAAAACCAAGATCGACGCCCGCGTAAGCCAAATTAAAGCCGAGCACAAAGAATCCACCTCGGATTTTGACAAAGAAAAATTACAGGAACGAATGGCCCGTTTGGCCGGCGGCGTTGGTGTAATTAAAGTTGGCGCTTTTACAGAAACTGAAATGAAAGCCAAAAAGTTTAAAATTGAAGACGCGCTTAACGCTACCCGCGCAGCGGTTGAAGAAGGTATTGTTGCCGGCGGTGGCGCGGCTTTAGTAAAAATAGTCCCGAGCTTAGAAAAAGAAATGGATAAGGTTAAAGGCGCTCACCGAATGGGTTATAAAATTATCCGCGCCGCGCTCGAGGCTCCGTTGCGGCAAATTGCGCACAACAGCGGCGTTGAGCCAACAGGAATTATTACTTTCATTCAGAGCAAAGGCACTCATGCAGGTTATGACTTTACTAAATATGACGGAGCCGATTGGCAGACCGGAGTTGTAGAAGATATGATGCAGGTGGGTATTGTAGACCCGCTTAAAGTTACCAGGCTGGCGTTAGAGAACGCAGTTTCAATTGCTTCTACATTGGTGACCACAGAAGCAATAGTAGTAGACAAGCCTGAACCAAAATCTGATGCTCCTGCCGGCGGTATGCCCGGTGGTATGGGCGGTATGGGGGGAATGTACTAAAAGTTCGCTGATTGCACGCGGATAGTTACGCTGATTAGACGCTGAAATTAAAAGCCTCGTAAAGACGGGGCTTTTTTTATTTTTTAAAAAGTACTATGATACACAAAGTTTAAAGGGGGGTGAAAATGGAAAATCGGTTCAATTGGAATCCGCTAGTGAGTTTTACGGGCTTTGCGGCTTTGTTTGGGGGATTGGGCTGGCATTTTGACAACCAATACGCTCTTGTCAGCTACTGGCCGGTTCTGTCATTAGTCTTGTGGGTAATTGGAATGCGCGCGGCATTTAAAGTACGGCTCCTGCGGGGTGAGGTACCGATAATTGCCGTATGCTCAGCGTTCTTTGTTCTTGCCCTATGGAGGGATCCGGAAGCTACTCCCAAGCTGTCCGAAGGATTGCTGCTAACGGTAACTTGCGCCGGCATTTTTTTGCCGGTAATCTTTTATGCTTCATCTCGAAAAAGGGTCGAAGTGGGGCACCTTAAAGACCCCAGAATGGTCTACGACCCCAACCGCGGCCAGATGACTTTTGACCAATGGGAACGAGAGAAGCTCAAAAAGATAAAAGATAAAAGAAAAAAGAGGAAGGAGGTTCGTATTCGCAGACGCGGGTTTTGCTAATTGTGGATGGGTAACAAGGTGTTTTTTTGCCTTTGTTACCCATCCTTTTTGTTTTATTTAAGCCAAATTTTGGTAAAACCTTTACATGGGGCTTGACAAAAGGGTAGTTTTGGTGTATACTAGCAAGTTACGATCCAAAAGTCGTAATTCTTTAAAAATCTATTAGTTTGTATGTTTTTGCAGGAGAACATACGGATTTACCCACGCACCAATTTTGGTAAATGGGTTTAGCCCTTACACCAATCTTCGTCAGATGTTCCAATACAGTCATGGTTGAGCAATAATTTTAGCGACCGAATATTGTTTTAGATAAGTTTTGATGGGGATTTGTGTAAGGGATATAATTTTAGCTTTCGGAAATCTGGCTTTGCCGGTTTCCGAAAATCCTTAAAGGAAAAAAGGATAGCCTATGAAAGGAAAAAAACCTTGGTTTTTGTCCTTTCATACATTCGATTCATGCTCCTAATCTCGTTAACCCGAATTGGGGGCTCTAAAAAGCCGTATACTCCACAAGAATATTTTTACCAAGTTCTATTGTGTTGAGTTTACGGTTTTTTTGTTACTACAGAAAGAAAATCCTAAATTGTTATGGCTTAATAGCTACAGATAACTACGGATTGTAAGTTCTGTAGTCATCTGTAGTGAATCTATTCTGTAGTTTTTGTAGCTACAATCGTGGACCTTAGGAGGGCAAAACTTTATAAGACACTGATGTGTCTTCGGCCTATATCTCTAAGATCCACAATTGTGTAAATAAATAACCATCCCCGACCTGATCGGGGATCCAGAAATCTGGCTTTTGCTGGATTCCCGCTTTCGCGGGAATGGAAGTATAAAAAGAAGAAATATGGCGGTAAGCTGGTTATCCCTGCCTGCCGGCAGGTAGGTAGTTTGTTGCCAAATTTCTTCTTTTTTTATTGTGCTATAATTTATTTATGGGAAAAAATCGCGGAGAAACAATTTTTAGCAACAATCCGGACAAGCCTATTATGCCACAAGACGTGAAAAAACATCACGCGAATTTGGAAAAGAAAAAATTACTTGCGGGCAGAAAACCAAAGAAATTTGTAATTCCTCCTGACCAAATGGAGAGCATAGAAGTTGACCATAAAGATATGGTTAAGCATGGCAAAGAGTTGCCGTCCGGCACCCAATCCGAAGTCGATCATATTGAGATAAAAAGACACCAAAGCCGAACATAAGGAGCAGCCTGCGGAAAGCGACAAAGGGCCCGAAGTTGTAATTTTAACTTCGGGCCCTTTATATTGACTTGAAACTTTTTCTGTATTATATTTTAGGGCTGACAGGAGGAACTAATGGAACTGACAAAAACTCAAGCGGCGATTTTGGATATCTTGCGGGTGAAAAAAGGGTGCACGTTTGCAACCCTTTGTCTCAAGCTTAATCTGGCACTAGAGGTGAAGTTGACGTTGGATGCAGTTAAGCAAGAACTTCACCCTCTGGAAGAGATGAAATTGGTTGTTAAAAAAATGACCAAAGATCGCGAGCTCCACTATCACCTGACCTGGCGTGGGAATAAAACCAAGGTCAGACTAAAAAAAAGCTATCAATCACAAGGGACGGGCTAACGCCTGTCCCTTTACTTTTTCCCGGCTAAATGCTATTATTTTATCTACTAATTAAATATTTTCAACCCTTCTGTCCAATTTGGTGGTAGGATCTAGGATCGGTTTTTTAACCTCTCCCCTGACCCCTCTCCATGAATTGGAGAGGGGAAATCTATAAGGAAAAACTATCATGGGTGTACCAAAAAAACATAAAACCCGTTCGGGGCGTAACCAGCGCAGAAGCCACCATGCTTTATCTGTGAAATCTTTTGCTGTTTGTAAAAATTGCGGGGCTTCAACCATGCCTCATTTGCCTTGCAAGAACTGCGGATATTATAAAGGCAGAAAAGTTGTCTAAGGTTGTATAAAGTATTAGGTATAAGGTATTATGTATAGGGGTTAAAAACCTTTATACTTGATACGTAATACTTAATACTTTTTTATTTGTGAAATAAAAATTATGGCTAATCGTCATCTATCCCGTACCATTGCTATGCAGTCCCTTTTTGAATGGGATTTTAACGGACGGAGCGGGGATTTAAAATCCATCACCAAAAACCATATTGACGAATTTAACAGCAAAGGTGACGACACAGCTTTTATTTTTGACCTTGCGACCGGCGTTGGGAAAAATTTGACCGCCATAGACGAAATAATAGTAAAGCACGCCCCGGAATGGCCAATGGAGCAAATCCCACCGGTGGACAGAAATGTCTTGCGGCTGGGAGTATATGAACTAATGTTTTTAAAACAGGTGCCGCCTAAGGTAGTTATTAATGAAGCGGTGGAATTGGGCAAAACTTTTGGGGGAGAATCTTCCGGCAAGTTTGTAAACGGAGTGCTGGGAGCGCTTTACAAAGAGTTGGGCTTTGAGGAAAACAAAGAGGAAAAACCCGAGTAACAAAAGAGGTTTTTCTCCGTTGTTAATTATACCAATAAGTGATTGTTTGTATAATTGGAAAATTTTGTAAAATCAGCTATAATGGTTACTGAAATATAAATATAAAATAATAAGGCCCTCTAAAGGCGGGTCCCTGCCTACCGCAGGCAGGCGCCTGTGGCGGAAAAGGAGATTTATGAATAAACTACAACTTACAGAGCAATTGGCAGCAAAATTAAGCATTACGCACAGCGAAGCGGAACGTTTCTTAAATACCTTAATTGGTATGGTTTACGACACCCTGCGCGGCGGTGAAAAAGTAAACATCTCCGGTTTTGGCCAGTTTAGTGTTTCGCATCGCGCTTCCAGAATTGGCGTAAATCCGCGAAATCCTTCCCAGCGAATTACCATTCCGGAATTAAACACGCCCAAATTTAAAGCCGGTGAAGCTTTTAAAGAAGCGGTGAAGCTTAGGGCGCAAGCATAATTAATGAACACGGATAATTACTGATTAACACGCCTACCTTCCGTAGGCAGCTAAACAAAAAAAGCCCCTCCGCCCACTGGCGGATTTGGGGTTTTTTTGTTTTTGCAGAAATTTAGGGTTCCCAAAAATCAGGAGCGCAGTCCCGCCGAAGGCGGGGCGAGCACGGATTTTTGGGAAGAGGGGCAACAAGACGAAGGCTACAGCGGCCCAAATACTTTTGGGACGCGAAGCCGCAGTCTTGATTGACCCGTGGAGCGGGTAGGGGGAATCGAACCCCCCGCAACAGCTTGGAAAGCTGTGGTATTACCACTATACGATACCCGCGCGTCGCAACTTGCTCCGGGCTTGCGTCCCGATCTGGAATCGGGACTTACGCCCTACGCAGTTGCTCCTCATCCCAAAAATTCCTTATTCATTGCCTTCCTGAATTTTCGGGAGCCCTTTTTATCGCACCACGCTCCGAGCTTTCGTCCCGATATGGAATCGGGACTTACGCTCTCCGCGGGTGCTCCTCTCCCCAAATTTTCCCTGCATTAGTCTAAACGGAAAATTTGGGCCCCCCATAATATACATCTCGTTTTTGAGAGGTCTATTATCAGCAGTAATTTTATCTTTTTTGACAGAAAAAATCAACACGCTTTTTTGACAAAAAGCCGCCGGCCGATTAATGTATGAAAATAGCGTATCTGAAACGGAGGCAACTGATGAAGAGGACGTGTTTAGTGATTATGGTTATGTCAGTGCTGCTTATGGGCTGCGGCAACGCTTTAAGCTTTCGCTTAAAAGAAGTCACCCAGCCAAAAGTAAACGGCATTGACATTCGGGTGCAACCCTTCAAGCGGGTCTACCCGGCTGAACCTAAATTTGTGCCACAATCAGCCCCTTTCCTGCCTAAAAAACAGAAAAAGGAAAACCACCGACCGTCTATGTCGAAAAAAGTGCAGCTTGCAGGCAATCTGCACAGTGGCGGCCGGTGAGCGGCGCGGCGGGGATTGTGATTTATCACAATCCCCGCAATACATATCCCTAATTGACAGCAAGCGGAAAAAAGAGTACAATATTTAAAATTGTCTGCAATAGGCGGACTTAAATAATTAATTATCAAGAGCCCCCGATGTCCATCGGGGCGGCAACCCGCTTTAAAGCTTTCCGGTTAAAGCGAAGGTGCCATCTCATCAATTTGATGAGGATAAAGAAAGGAATTTTTTTAATGCCAAAAAATAACAGCCAGGTAAAATTGTTCACTTCAGAATCCGTGACCGAAGGCCATCCTGACAAAGTTTGTGACCAGATTAGTGATGCCATCTACGACGAAATGATGCGCCAGGACAAAAAGACGCACGCGGGTATAGAATGTTTTGCCACCACCGGACTTGTAGTTGTGGGCGGGGAAGCCAGGACTAAAGCTTACGTAGACATTCAGGGAGTTGTAAGGCGGACTTTAAAAAAGATCGGTTACGACAAACCCGAATACGGTTTTTGTCATTCCGACGTTGGCGTAATTTCCACACTTCACGAACAATCGCCCGACATAGCCCAGGGGGTAGACGAAGGCAAAGGCGAATTTAAAGAAATGGGCGCCGGCGACCAGGGGCTGATGTTTGGTTTTGCGTGTGACGAAACGCCAGAGCTTATGCCCTTGCCAATAACTTTGGCTCATAAGCTAACTAAAAAATTGGCCGACGTACGTAAAAACAAAAAGCTGCCGTACTTGCGTCCTGACGGAAAGTCGCAGGTGAGCATTGAATATGTTGGAGGCAAACCCAAACGTGTGGCCACGGTAGTTATTGCGGCTCACCATAGTGAAGATGTAAGCACGGAAAAATTACGCGCCGATGTTTTAAAATTTGTAATTAAGCCGGTACTTGGAAAGTGGTTTAACAAGAACATCCAAATTTACATAAACTCCACGGGCAGGTTTGTGCTTGGCGGCCCGCCGGCAGATGCCGGCCTTACGGGACGCAAAATAATTGTCGACACTTACGGCGGCTACGCCCCTCATGGCGGCGGCTGCTTTTCGGGCAAGTGCGTTACTAAAGTTGACCGCAGCGCCGCGTACGCCGCGCGCTACATTGCTAAAAATGTGGTTGCATCGGGCTTGGCAAAAAAATGTTTGGTGCAGTTAGCCTATGCCATTGGCGTGGCCAAACCGGTTTCGGTTTTTGTGGACACTTATGGTACCGGGAGGATCGCGGACAATAAATTGGAACGCATTATAGAACAAATTTTTCCTCTCAAACCAGCCGACATTATTAAACAGTTAAAATTAGAGCGCCCCATTTACGAGCAAACTGCGGCTTACGGCCACTTTGGCAGAAGCGACCTAAAACTACCTTGGGAAAAGACGGACAAAATTTCGGAGTTAAGGAAGCTGGCAAACAAAAGGTAGGAGTGGTATAATAGGCGCATCTAAAAAATAATAATTTAAACTTATGACAATTGCTTATCTGATTTTAGGTTTTCTGGTGATTTTGGTTTTGTCCGGCATTCGAATTGTGCAGCAAAATTCTGTGTATGTAATTGAGTTTTTGGGTCGTTTTAACCGCATAATGACTGCGGGACTGAATTTTAAAATCCCGTTTTTAGAACGCGTCTCGGAACGCGTAACTTTACGCCAACAGAACTTTGCTTTAAAAAACACCTATCCTTCCAAAGACAAAGTTATTGTAGACATATCCACCAACCTTATTTACGCCGTTGACCCTACAGAAGAAGGGGTAAAGCGCTACACTTATTCTTTAACCGCGCGTGGCCAGTCCATTGGCGCGATTATAGAAAATTCGCTTCGCACTTATGTGGCCAAAGAAACTCACGAAGGCATTTTGGAAAAAAAGGAAGAATTGGCCGCTCACATTCGGGGGGATTTGGAAAAGCAATTTGCCGAATGGGGTATGTTTATTTATTCTTTTCAAATTATGGAAATAAGTTTTCCGCCTACTATTACCCAGGCTATGAGTGAAGTTGTGGCATCGGAACAACTTAAAAAAGCAGCGGAGTATAAAGGTGATGCCATAAAAATCCAGGCGGTTAAAGAAGCCGAAGCCGAAAAAGAGCGCAAGCGTTTGCAGGGTGAAGGTATTGCGCTGGAGCGCGAGGCCATTGCCAAAGGACTTAAAGAGTCTATAGAAATTGTAAAAAATGCCACGGGCCAGAATTCCCGCGAAATTATTGCGTTGCTTACTTTAAACCAATATTTAGATACTATGAAAAGCATGGCCAACGACGCCAGAAGCAAAGTAATTTTTATGGACACTAGCGTTAAAACCACAACTAGTATGACTGAACAGTTAATAGCAGCTTTTGAGGCTCAAGGCGAAGACAGGGAGCCCACAGTTCCTACAAAAAGGTAAAATAACTCTTATTTATAGCAAAAAATAGGCACACTTATTGACAAAGTGCCTATTTTTTGCTATTGTTGTATGTTAACTTTTTAACAATACAATATATGTAAAAGCAAATATTACAGGAATATTTTGCTTTTTTTACGCCCGTAGAATGTTTTTTAAATATCTTCCTGCGGGTTTTTTATTTGAACAGAATTTTGTAAGTTGAATGTAATTTCCAAAGTTGTGTTCGAATAAGGTAAGCAAAGTCAGAAAAGGAAAAGGAGGAAGAACAGAAGAATGTTCAGGTCAATTTTTGTTTCAATTTTTGAGACCCTCTTCCCGCCCCTAGAATTGGGGCCAGAGCGGAGGGTTGAACGACAACAAAAACGATGCCGCAGGATTTGTAATAATCTGTCGGCAAAACTGGAACTGGCAAGGAGAATTTGAACATGAACATGGATGAGAAGCAGGCCAAAAAAATCCGCCAACGGTTGGCGGATGAACACCAAAAACTCATCGACATCATCCACCGTAACCGGTTGGCGGAGGAAGAAATAAACCAAGTGCACACGGAAGATGTGAGCGACTTGGCCACCATCAGCCATAACAAGGAGCTCCTGCTTAACTTCCGCGAAGGCGACTTCCAGCGCCTCAAATCAATTGAGGAAGCGCGACAACGGTTGGACAGCGGGCGGTACGGAGAGTGCGTCCGCTGCGGCGAGGATATTGCCGAAAAACGGCTAAAAGCCGTGCCCTGGGCAACATTGTGCGTTAAGTGCCAGGAGCGCAATGAGTCGGCCAAAAAAAGCAGGCCTGTTCTGGTCGGCTTCGATAGTCAGGAAGAAGAGCCTGACGAAGAGGGCTAAACTTGAGGCTATGGGAAAAGTGTATACGCCAGCGCGTTACACTTTTCCCAACCTATTTTAAGAAAAAAGTTTTACTTCCAAATTTGTTTGCGAAATTGTTTCGTGGGCAGGTTTGAAAGTAAAAATTGGAGGCAACAATGGCAAAAAAAGGGAACTCGGAGTTAATGCCCGAGTTAGAGAAAGCGTTAAAGGATTGCAATAACCCGATGGAGAGGGTTGGTCTCGTTCGGAAATTATCTGAATTACTCGAGGCAAGAAGCGGAGAGTTGGTTTTGGATGACGAAAGAGGCCAGCTCGTTGTAAGGCTTGCATCGGGTGACCGGGAAAAGGTCATTCAAGCATTCATTGACAAGTATCCCCAAAAGTCTAAGTAAATTTTAGACCGGAGAAGGCGCTGCGATAGCCAGCCTTCTCCAAACCTTAAAATTCGTAATCCACCGGCCGGCGGATAATTGTGAATTTTGAAGTTTGACACAACAGAGGAGGAGAAGGTATGAAATTAGGATTTTTGGTAGTGGTAATTTTGGTAGTTGCGTTCGGCTTGGGGAGCATTATGGACAAGCAGCCTCGGCCTTTCTCAGAAGAAGCGCCAAAGCTCCAGCCACCTCCTGTGGTGGCAACGGTGGAGAGCGCGGAGCGTCTCGGACATATAAAGCATCTCCAGGAAATTTGGAAATGCGTCGGAACAGACTGCTGGCAAACACGGAGGTTTGCCACGTACGAATGCCGAATGAGCAACCGCTTTGCCGAGGTGCGTGAGCTGCACCAATCTCTGTCTTTGGAAAAAGCCATTGTAGTGGATCCAACTGTAGCGGACTTGTTAGTTAGTCCCACAGATCCACGAATGAATGTGGATATGGAAAAGTTGGAGGGCTTTCGTCAGAGAACCGGCAAGCTGTACGCAGAGCGCCTGGTCAGCGACTTTGAGGACTATGTAGACAGAGACAAGCAGTCACTACAGCTGTGTGATCTTCACAACCCTCAAGCCACAGTGAGGCTCAACCTGGACGGTTTGCTGGGTCGTATAATGGAGGTGTCGGAGGACTCGGGCCTTAAGGGAAAGTTTCCGACCGACCGCGAAATTGGCAATATGGTCGATTTTACTATTGACGAACAGCTACGGCTGTATAAAAGTGGTAAAAGGACCGCCAGCCAGGTTCGGCTTTATATTGAAGCCTGGTTTAGGGATCCTGACAAATACCTTCCATAAATCTGCCAGTTAAGGGAGCGCGCGATGTGCATTATAATCGCCGCTCCCTCCTTCCAAGTTGTCAGTGAGACTTGTTTTTTCATCCCGTCCTTTGTTTACAAAGAGCGGGAGGAAAATCCTGTACAGGTCTTGCTGGCAGCTTTGAGGGAAGCGCAAAACATAAACGCCATTAGGGCCTTTTTTGTTTGATTTACAAATTTAATGTAAAATAAAACATATGCAAAATAACCTTGAAAGTTTAGCCAAGCTCGTCCGATATCATTCTTTAGTTTCCACCACAGCAGCAGGCAGCGGGCATCCGACTTCGTCTTTGTCGGCTGCAGATTTAATGACAGTTTTAATGTTTGGCACATCGCAGAATCACGCGGAAGAGACTGCGATCACGGAATCATCCGCTTCCGCTAAAGCTTCGGCGGACAGGCGCGGAGACGGAGCTTTTTTCCATTCAGATTTAGACAACCACGAAAACCCCAACAATGACCGGTTAATTTTTAGCAAAGGGCATGCCAGCCCTTTGTTTTATGCTTTGTACGCGGCGGCCGGAAAAATTACAGAAGATGAGCTTAAAACTTTACGCAAATTTGGAAGCAAGCTGGAAGGCCACCCGACTTTGGAATTTAAATATACCGAAGTACCGACGGGTTCTTTGGGCCAGGGTTTATCAGTCGGCCTGGGTATGGCGCTTAATGCGCGCTTAGAAAAATCTACTTATAAAACTTTTGTTTTGCTCGGCGACTCGGAGATGGCCGAAGGCAGTGTGTGGGAAGCCATGGCCGCGGCATCACATTCCAATCTTTCCAATCTCGTAGCAATTTTAGATTGCAACCGGCTGGGCCAAAGAGGCGAGACTATGTATGGCCACCATACGGAAATTTACGAAGCCCGCGCCAAAGCTTTTGGCTGGGAAACCGTGGTGGTGGATGGACATAATATTAGCGAGATCGAGAAAGCTTATAAGTTAATAAGCGAATCAGTTAATAAGCCCTTAATGATTATTGGCAAGACTTTGAAAGGCAAAGGCGTATCGTTCATAGAAGACAAAGAGGGTAAGCACGGAGTGGCGCTTAAGCCGGATGAGTTGGAAAAAGCTTTGGCAGAATTGGGGACGATTGATAAAACGGTGGGGATGGTAGCAAAACCAGATAATAACTCCCCCCAACCCCCTCTTATTTTAAGAGGGGGTGCCGAAGGCGGGGGAGTTAAATTTACAGACTACCCTAAAGACAAACCGGTTTCCACGCGCAAGGCTTATGGCAATATTTTGCCTAGTATAATTGAAAGTTTTACCAATGCCGTGGTGCTGGATGCGGAAGTCAGCAACTCGACTTTTGCCGAAACTGTGAAAAAAACGCATCCGGAAAAGTTTTTTGAAATGTACATTGCCGAACAAAATATGGTTGGCGCGGCTTTGGGTTTTTCGCGCCGGGGCAAAATTCCTTTTGTTTCCACTTTTGCCGCGTTTTTGTCCCGCGCTTTTGACCAAATCCGCATGTCCCAGTACGCCAAAGCCAACATTAAGTTTGTCGGCTCGCACGCAGGCGTTAGCATTGGGGAAGACGGTAGCAGCCAAATGGGTTTGGAAGAAATTGCAATATTTAGAACTTTGCTGGATTCGGTTGTGCTGTATCCTTCGGACGCAATTTCAGCAGAAAAATTAGTCCACGAGGCGGCCAAGCACCAGGGTAATGTTTATATACAAACAACACGCAAAGATACAGCTATTTTATATACACCTACCGATGAATTTAAAATTGGCGGCTCGCGCGTATTAAAATCATCTTCGACCGATAAAGCTACAGTAGTCGCCGCTGGCGTAACTTTGCACGAAGCAATGGCTGCTTACGAAGAATTGCAAAAAGAAAATATTAACATCCGGGTAATTGACCTTTATTCTATTAAACCTCTCGATGTTGCCACGCTGCAAAAGGCTGCAACTGAAACTAAACACCTAATTACAGTCGAAGACCATTTTGTGGAAGGGGGAATTGGCGAAGCGGTTTCGTTTGCGCTCTCTGCTCTGACAGAACCTAATTTGCATTTTAGTAATTTAGCGGTAAGAAAAATGCCAAAAAGCGGCAAGCCCGAAGAACTTTTGGCATTTGAGGAAATTGATAAAAAGGCTATAATTAGGGCAGTAAAGCAGATGCTGAATAAGTAAACAGTATACTGTATACAGTAGACAGAATATGCCAATTCAAACTTACAAAGATATTATCGCTTGGCAGAAATCACATGAATTAGTGCTTTTTGTTTACCAGCTGACAGAAAAATTTCCGAAGAGTGAGCTCTTTGGGTTAGTCAGTCAAATGAGAAGATGCGCTGTTTCGATACCGTCAAATTTAGCAGAAGGTTTCAAAAGAAAACATCTAAATGACTCTCTGCATTTTTATAATATTTCCCAAGGTTCTTTAGAAGAATTGCGGTATCAATTGTTACTTTCTAAAGACTTAAAATATATTAAAGACGAAGAATATCAGAAAGCTGAAACATTAGCTGACGAAGCAGCAAAATTAATTTATTCTTGGATAAAAGGACATAATTAATACTTGTATACAGTCTACTGTGTACTGTTTACTAAAATATGGATCGAAATTTAGCTTTAGAGTTCGTGCGAGTAACCGAAGCCGCGGCAATTGCGGCTTCAAAGTGGGTGGGGAAGGGCGAGGCCAAAAAAGCGGACGGCGCGGCCGTGGACCAAATGCGCGCGCGCTTTAACCAAATAGATTTTTCCGGCAAAGTAGTTATTGGCGAAGGTAGTAAAGATGAAGCGCCGGAACTTTATACCGGCGAAATTGTCGGCACGGGTAAAGGGCCTAAGGTTGACCTTGCGGTGGATCCGCTTGAATGCACAGACAGTGTTGCCTATGGCCGCTACAATGCTATTGCAGTCATTGCCGCCGGCGCTCGCGGTTCACTTTTAAACGCGCCGGACACTTATATGGAAAAATTGGCTGTTGGCCCTAAAGCTGTTAAGGCCGTAAAAATGGGAGCACCGGTTAAGACAAATATAGAGAAGGTTGCCAAAGCTTTAGGCAAAAAGGTGGGTGATGTAACCGTGTGCGTTATGGACCGAGACCGCCACAAAGATTTAATCGCGCAAATTAGAAAAACCGGAGCGCGTGTTCGTTTAATAACGGACGGTGACGTGGCCGGAGCAATTGCGCCGTGTATGCCGGATAGCGGGATTGATTTGTTGATGGGGATCGGCGCCAGCGCTGAAGCAGTCTTGGCCGCCACAGCAATAAAAATTTTAGGCGGACAAATTTTTGCCCGGTTTAGCCCGCTAAAAGATGCTCACCATCAGCTTATAAAAAAACACGGATTGAATGATAAAAAAGTTTATTCGGCCAACGATCTCGCCAAAGGAAAAATTTTAACTTTCACTGCCACTGGAATTATAGACGGCCCAATGCTTGAGGGAGTTCGATACGTAGGTAACACAATCATTACGCATTCAATTGTCATCCGCGGCCAGAGTGGAACTATTAGATATGTAACAACTCATCATAAGGAAAAATAATGAGACCGAGAAATCGCAATTTGCCACCCCTGGGAGGAGAAATTGTTGGTGGCCATATCCCGGTAGAAGATAATGATGTCTTGATTCCATGGATTGAAACTTTACACGGATTGGGTTTTTCTGAAAATGATATACAATATATTGCAAAATTGAACTTCAAAGAATATGAAAGGACTAAGTTAGGAGGAGTTGCTAAGTCTAAGGAGTACGAATTCGGTTTAAATCTTGCGAAAAGCTTGAGGGAAAAAGAAGAGAAAAGATTGAACAGAGAACTTACAAGAGAAGAAAAAATAGAATTGTTTAAAAGTATTATTAAAGATCTTTTTAAAGGAAATGAAGAAGACTAAACTCGCATAAATTATGAACATCGAAGAACTCAACAAAATAGCAAAACAAATGGTAGCAGAGGGAAAAGGTATTTTAGCCGCGGATGAAAGTGAAAAAACAGTTGGCAAACGTTTTGCTTCCATTAATTTAGAGAACAATGAGCTTAACCGCAAAGCTTTCAGGGAAATGCTGCTCACAGCCCCGGGCGAGGCACAATTTATTAGCGGCGTGATTTTGCATGACGAAACTATTCGGCAATCTTTGGACGACGGCCGAAGTTTTGTTTCCATTCTTCAAGCCGAAGGCATTTTGCCGGGAATTAAAGTCGACGCGGGTTTAATTGACGATCCTGCATCGCCAACAGAAAAATTAACCAAGGGCTTAGACGGCTTAGATGAAAGATTAAAAGAATATGTGTCCTTGGGAGCAAAATTTTGTAAATGGCGCTCTGTAATCACCATTGGAGATGGTATCCCAACGGATACAAACATTCGCCAAAATGCTAAAGATTTGGCAGCGTATGCTTTGGTTTGCCAGCAAAACGGGCTGGTGCCTATGGTTGAGCCCGAAGTTTTATTCGACGGCAACCATACTATGGCCCAGGCCGAAGAGGCGAGTGAGAAAATTTTAACCGCCCTGTTTGAAGAGCTTGCAAAAGCCGGGGTTGCTGTAGAAGGCATTATTTTAAAAACCAGCATGGTTTTGCCCGGTAAAGAATCGGCGGAAAAAGCGACTCCCGGGCAAGTTGCAGAAGCAACCTTAAGAGTTTTTAAAAAAGTTTTGCCAAAAGGGCTGGCCGGAGTAGCTTTTTTGTCCGGCGGACAAAAAGATTTGCAGGCTACCGAGAATTTAAATGCTATAAATAAGCAAAAAAACCTACCCTTACCGCTGACTTTTTCCTTTGCCCGCGCGCTCCAGGACGGCGCCACTAACGCCTGGCAGGGAAAAGCCGAAAACTTAAAACAGGCCCAAAATATTTTTTCCCACCGCCTTAAAATGAGCAGCCTGGCTTCTTTGGGAAAATATTTACCGGAACTTGAGCAGGGCGTTGTAGCATCTACAGATGCAACGGCCACACAGGATTAAAGCAATATTAAATCTTAAACTTTTTTAATGGCTTACACAAAAAAACCTAAATTCAAACCCATTGAGCATTTGGAAAAAGTACGCAAGGGAAATGTGAAAAAAATTCCGCAATGGATGATAAAAAAAATTAACGAGGAATTTACCAAAGGTTTTAAATTTTTAAGCAAGTACAAAAAGGCTGTTAGCATTATGGGTAGCGCCAGAACGGGGCTAAACCCTTATGTGTACGAAGAAGCCACGCAATTGGCAAATATGCTTTCCAAGTCCGGTTTTGCAATAATTACCGGCGGCGGCCCGGGCGTTATGGAAGCCGCTAACAAAGGCGCCCACGAAGCTAACGGGCAATCTATAGGCATAAACATCCGCCTGCCCTTTGAACAGCGCACCAACCAGTATGTAAAAGAGTCCGAAGATTTTTCTTTCTTTTTTACCCGCAAAGTTATGCTGGAGTATGCTTCGCATATTTACGTTTTTTTCCCCGGCGGTTTTGGCACGCTGGATGAGTTTTTTGAAATGGTTACTTTAACTCAAACGCACAAAATTAAACCCGTGGCAATTATTTTAGTATACAAAGATTTTTGGCAGCCGCTTTTGGACTGGATAAAGACTACTTTGTACGAAAAGTCGCACGCCATAGACGAAAAAGATATGGAAATTTACAGGTTAGTAGACAGCGCGGAAGAAGCCTACGAACAAATTCAGGAACTTTCAAAAATAACAGACTTCTTTTAGACTTTACGGAGTACGGAAATATACGGATATACGGAAATGCAATCAAACAACAGAGCCAAAAAGGATATTGTTTATGCTGATTTAAGCGGAAAGATTATCGGTGTAATTTTTGATGTATATAATCAATTAGGTTACGGACATGCGGAAATAACTTATCAAAAAGCGCTTTGTGTAGCTTTTTCCCAAAATAAGATAAAATTTGAGCAGCAATTATATGCACCAGTGATGTTTGGCGGAAAGGTCGTTGGTAAGAATTATTTTGATTTTTTAATTGAAGGAAAGATTGTTTTAGAAATTAAAAGAGGCGACTATTTTGTAAAAGCTCATATTGATCAAGTCTATAAATACTTAGTTAGTAAAGATTTAAAGTTAGGAATTTTGGCCTATTTTGCTCCCAGGATAGTGCACTTGAAACGGGTTGTTAATTTAAAGTAATCCGTATATCCGTAACGTTCCCTCCGTATTCCGTAAAGTCTATGAAGCCATCAAATTTAAATGCCAGAATTTTTCTCGACAGCGGCGACCCGGGGGAGACCCGGGCAGTTTTGTCTTTACTTGGTTTTTTAGACGGCCAAACTACGAATCCTTCACTTATTGCAAAAAATCCTAAAACCGCGGGCAAAAAATTTTCATCTGACGAGCTGCTTAAATTTTACAGCGGCGTGGTAAAAGATGTCTCGGAAATTATTCCGGAAGGCAGCGTGTCAGTGGAAGTGTACGCAGATGCAAACACCACAGCTGAAGAAATGTTTGAGCAGGGGAAGGAATTTAATGCCTGGATACCCAATGCGCATATTAAATATCCCACCACTTCAGCAGGCTTAAAAGCCGCTGAATTGAGCGTAAAAGAAGGTATGAGGGTGAATATGACCCTGGTTTTTTCCCAGGAACAGGCTGCGGCGGTTTATGCGGCAACAAAGGGGGCTAAAAAGGGCCAGGTTTTTGTTTCCCCGTTTATTGGCAGGCTGGATGACAGGGGAGAGAACGGTATGGACTTAATAGCTAGCATAATCAAAATGTATGAGTCAGGGGACGGGCACGTAGAGGTCCTTACTGCCAGTGTGAGATCTAAAGACCACATTTTTAAAGCCATTCGACTTAAAAGCGACATTATTACAGCGCCGCTAAATGTATTGAAAGAGTGGGCAGAGGCCGGGTTGCAATTACCAAACGAAAATTTTGTGTATGAACCAAAAAATTTAAAACTAATTGAGTACAAAGACATAGCTTTAGATAAAGTTTGGCAAGAGTATAATATTCATCACGAGCTTACAGAAAAAGGTTTAGAAAAATTTGCACAAGATTGGAATAATTTAATTCATTGAAAGAGGATTCCCCTCTGTCAGAGGGGAATCCTCTTAACACTCTAAATAAAAAACAACCCCGATATTAATCGCGGTTGTTTTTTATTTGTAAATTTACTTACCCCACGCAGCTTTAAAATCTGTCCTGGCTTTTTCTGCGGCGGCCTTAAAATCAGCTAAGGCTTTTTCCATAGCCTGTTTTCGGGCAGTAATTATTGCCGCGACATTTCTTTTTTCTATGGCAGCTCTGGCCGCGGCAAATGCGTCTTGGGCAGCCTTCATACTTGCCTGAAAGGTTGTTTTTATAGTCTGGGGGCTTACTCCGGCAGCGCAATCCTGGACTGCTTTAGCTTTAGCCGCCTTTACCGCGTTTGTAAACGCAGTAACTGCGGAGCTGACAGCGGCTTTACGCGCGGCTATGGCCTCATCCATGCTTTTGCGGAAAGCAGATTTGGCTGCATCCATAGCGGCTTTACGCGCGGCTATGGCAGCTTCCATGGCCCTTTTATACGCAACTACAGCCTGTTTTTGTGCATCTGTCGTTGCTTTGCTTTCTAGCGCGGCATATTCTTTGTTGCGGTTTTCAATCCATCTGTCCCGCACTTCTTTTAATTTCGCATCCCGGGCGCTGCGGTTTTCCGCCAACTTTTGCTGCCTTTCAGAAACTTTGGCATCAATTTGCCCTTTGCGCTCCTGCATTCTTTGGTCAACCTTGGCTGTTGCACCCGTAAGCCTTGTACAAAACATTCTGTCGGTTTCTGTAGTTTGGGCCAAAGCTATAGCAGGCAAAACAGCCTGCATAGCTAAAGCCGCTGCAAATGCAAAACTTAAAGTTTTTTTAGAATTCATTTGGGTTATAAGATTGGCCAAAATCACCAATTTCTGCCGATTCGGAGTTGTAAAGCGACTGCTCTGCAGTGGCTTCTTCACTTAAAACCGCCTGTTCACTGGCTGAAGCGTTGAGCATGGAGTTTGTCACATCATCAACATTTCCGCTTGTGGCCGGCTGCTTCATTTCCACGTTTTTTGGGCTTTTGGCGGGCCGATAGAAAATAAATGCGGCTCCCAAAATAAGAATTAATACAACTATAGCAATTTTTCCGTTCATATTTATGGTAAATTTGGATGTTAATTTTTAATTTTAGAGGTTCGACCTATTTACCTCTCTGTAGTATTGTTAGTAAAATTTTAAAATAAAAAATATTTGTTGTCTATCTTATAACCTTAGCCGCAGGGACGATTGACCCTTGGTCGGGCTGCTGGGAATCGAACCCAGTCTATCTGCTCCCAAAGCAGACGTACTACCGGTATACTACAGCCCGTTTTTTCTTAACCCATAGATTCTAACATTAAAGAAGCTTCTTTGACAAATTTAGGGAGTTATATTATAATGTATTAAATTTGGAATTAAATCTTTTAGATATCCCCAAATGGGCTCAATATACATTAAAACTGTGAATAAAAGTCAGGGAGAGTTTGCAAGCTAAAATAAGCTTTATTTAAAGCTAAAATTGTAAACTTTCCCTGGCTTTTTGCATAATAAAAACCGCAAAAAGGCTAAATTAAGACAGGTTGTAACATTCTACAAAAACCTCCGTCTTGCCTGTGGACAGTGAGAATAATTTCAGTTTTGGTTGTTTTGGAAGCACACTTCTCTTTATTTATTGAACCTTATGGCTTAAGGCGAGCCATACGGGGTATTAAAATGCCTGGTCGATCTTATGGCGTTAATCCAACGCACCATTTATTGGTGTATGGGTAAAGTTCTACGTTATAAGGACTCAATAAACATTGTTTACCTGCAATTTTTGAGGTCTCTAGAACCCTAAAAACGGAAGGTAGATAATGAAATTAATTAAATTTTTTTCCGCAAATTTATTTTTGATTATCTCAATTGAATAATCAAACTTAGCGGAAAAATGGAGTATTATTAAAAATGCAAAATTCTTTAGCAAAGAAATTCTTTGCTGTAGGATCTGCGGTGGCAATGACTTTGTCCTTAGCCGCGCCGTTTGCAGCGCAAGCTGCAGCGCACGCTGCCGGGACTAACGTTTCCACCTCCGACGGTACAGTCTGGTTTATTACACCAGAAGGTACCCGCAGAGCCTACACTTCTGCCGGCGCTTTCCTTTCCTACGGCTTCAATTCTTGGAGCCAGGTGGTAGCTGCCAATGCAGATGACCTGAGCTTGCCTGCCGGATCGTTCATTCCTCCTCAGGACGGAACGGTTTTCTGCGCAACTGCCACAAAAGGCAGTGACGTAGCAGGTGAATGCTCTTTGGTAACTGCCGGTATGAAAGCCGCTTTTACTTCAGCTGCTGTGTTTGCCGGTCTTGGCTTTAGCTTCGCTAACGCCGAGTACGGTGATTCTTCTTTCTTAAATAAGACTGTAGACATCAACAGCTCAACCGAAGCCCACAAAACCGGCGTGCTTGTTAACAATAACGGCACTGTCCAGTTAGTTGGCGCTACCGGTTTGCTTGGTATTCCAAGCTTAGACGTCTTTAACACCTGGGGCTATTCCTTTGCCAATGTCGTTCCGGCTAACGCCGCCGACAAGGCAATGACCCAGACCGGTGTTATGCAAGCCAGAACACCTGGCCAATTAAACCCGGTATGGACAGTTGGAACTCAGCCTCCGCCTCCGGTTGGTTCGGTCACGGTCTCTTTGGCCTCCGACAACCCGGCTTCTGGCAGCATTGTTGCCAGTTCTTCAGCTGTAACTTTGGCTAAATTCAACTTCTCCGGAAGCGGAACAGTCAGCCAAATCCAGCTTAAGAGAATTGGTGTCTCTGCAGACTCTGTTCTTTCTAACGTTTACCTCTACGACGGAGCTATGCGCTTAACTGATGCAGCTTCTGTCGGCGGTAGCAGCCTAATTAGCTTCAATACCCCAGGCGGTATTTTTACAGTTTCAGGCAGCAAGACCATTTCCGTGGTCGCTGAAATTGCAGGCACAGCCACTTCCGGCCAAACTGTAGGCGTTCAGCTTACCGGTTTTGCCGTAGCTGGTTATAGCTTGGGCAGCGCCAGTGTTTCCGGTAACTTACACACCGTTGCTTCAGTCAGCGATCTCGCTACTGTTGACTTCGGTACTGTTACCCCGACTGGCCAGACTTTGGACGCTGCTGCGGGCTTAGAAGTCTTCCGCAGTTCAGTAAGCATTGGCACCCGCGATGTAACCTTGTCCCGTTTGGCAGTTCGCCAAATTGGATCAGTCAACTACAGCGATATCAAGAACTTAGTCTTGAAGGTAGACGGTACAACTCTTGGTTCAGTAGCCGGTTTGGATGTAAATGGCTACGCCATGTTCTCCTTCTCACCTACTACTCTTAAGAGCGGCACTCGCATTATCACCATTTTGGGTGACATTGTTGGCGGCGCTACCAGGACTTTCCAGTTCCAAATTCGCAACAAGGTTGATGTCGACTTTACTGACACTAACTACAACGTAGTGGTTTCTCCTGTTGACACCTTCCCTGTAGGTTCAGGTTCTGCTAACACCATTAGAGAAGGTAGCCTTATTATTCAAAAAGCTACCGACACTCCGTCTGGCAACGTAACCGATGGTGCTACCAATGTAAAATTGGCCAAGTTCACAGCTAACGCTTATGGTGAACCTATGAAGATCGAAACCTTAACTGCTGCTGCAAGCTCTTCTGACACCAGCGTTACTTCGCTCCGAAATGGTAAAATTATGATCAACGGGGTTCAGTATGGTTCTACAGCCACTTTGGCCCAGTGTCTTGCATGTACCACCACCGGTGGTACCTCTTACACTTTGAACTATACTGTGCAGCCGGGTACTGCGGTTACTATCGAAGTTTATGCCGATATGTATGACAATGACATTGGTGGAAACAACCTTTCCAACGGCGACACCGTTACTGCTTACTTAATTGTTGGTTCTAACAACGTCCAAAAGATGACCTCTTTGGGCTATGTCAACGTTCCGTCTTCCGCAGTTTCGGGTAACCCGATTACCAACGTAACCGGCAGCGTAACCTTTGCCAAGAACCAAACTTACTCTAACCACGCTATTCCTCTCCCACAAACTGGCTACAAGATTGGTGCCTTCACCTTAGTCGGTAGCACCTCGGAAGATGTGACTATCTCGAGCATCTCAGTTCGCGATGTTTCATCCACCAGCTTGACCAGCTTGTACAACATAAAAGTATTGGTTAATGGCAGCATATTTGGAGCTCAGGCTAGCAGCATCTCCGTTGGAGGTACTTCTACCTTCTCCAGTACTTTGAACCTTGCCCAAGGAATGACTGTTCCGGTCGAAGTTTATGCTGACATAAACTTACCAACAGCCGGCTATGCCGCCGACACCTTCGGTGCCCAGGTTTCGATTTCCGGTACAGCTGTTAATTCCAGCGCTTCCATTGCTGCTTCTGCAGCCGGTCAGACTTTGACCATTGGTAGCGCCACCTTAACTGCGGCTCAAGATCCGTCTACTCCGGTTGCTGCCATTACGGCCGGCAATCAGACCAAGACTGCTGCTGCCTTTAAGTGGACTTCAGCTAACGACCAATTTACGATTTCTGAACTCGTAATTAGTGTCGCGGCCGTCACCACTGTTCAAAATGTCATAATCAAGGATGGCAGCAACGTCATTGCTACTCAGCCAGGCGCTGCTTCTACCACCTTCAGCAATTTGAGCATTTCAGTCCCTGCCAATGCCACCAAGATCTTAACTGTAGAATTACAGTTGGGCGGTGTGGGAACCGGCGCGGGTACTTCTGGTGAAAACGTCTTCGTCACCTTGCACAGCTACAAGAAAGCTCCGGCTTCATCCGGCACAGTCTCTACCACAACTGTTGGTAACATTTCGGGTAATGCCTTGTATGTTTACAAAGCTATTCCTACTATTACCACGGTTGCCTTACCCACCAGCATTCCGGTTGCCGGCACCAACACTTTGGCTAAGTTCACCCTTTCATCCGGTGGAACTGGCACAATTGCTTGGAGCAAGATGATCTTCGCAATTAGCACATCTACAGGTGTTACCTTAAGCAGTCCTACAGTTTGGGATGCTGACACTAACACTCAGATTGCTGGTAACGCGACTTTCGCAACAACCAACGTAACCTTCTACACTACCAATGAACAACAAATTACCGGAGCCAAGACTTATGTCTTGAAAGGTACTTTGGGTGGAACAATTGGTACAGATGGTAACTACATTAGCACGTCTATAGCACAGCCTTCGAGCTTTGTTGCTCCGGCGATTGCTTCTGCTGCTACTGTCAGCTCTGCTACCTTCGTGTGGTCTGATGTCTCGGCCCAAAGCCATAGCTTCTCGACCGCCGACTGGAACAATGACTACTTAGTCAAGAATCTGCCAACAGATTCCCAGAGCTTGATTCAGTAAAGTCTTTTAAGACTTAACTAACGTTCCTAAAACGGTCAATTTAGGCAAAACCCCGCTTCCAAAAGAGGCGGGGTTTTGTTAGCTAAAGAGAGCAAGTGTCCGGCTTTAGCCGGGTATTTTAGTATCTGCCGGACTCTTGAAAAAAGCCTGTTTTTTTAGTATATTTACTGTATGTCTAAAAAAATTGTCTTAGTTTTTTGTGTCATTATAGCCCTGGCTTTTACAGGCTATTTTTGGCAAAAAAATAAAAAAAACACCAACCAAAATAATGGCAAGGTTTTGGCAAATAAAGAAAGGAATTTAACGGCTGAACAAAAGCAAATTTATTTAGACCGTATACAAAAAGCAGAGGCGGATTTGCGCGGTTTAAACCCTACGGATGCAAATTATCATATTTCACAAATTAATGACCATATGTATTTAGGGCAACAATATTTTGGGTTGGGCCAAATGGAAAAATCTAAACAGGAATTTTTGACAGTTTTGCAAATTGAACCAAATTACGAGCCGGCTTTTGCCGCACTTGCCCTGACTTACAGTGATGCCGGCGAACTTCCAGAAGCCCAGTTGGCTTTAGAGTCAGCCATCAAAAGTAATTCTAAAAATTATAATATTTGGTTGCAGTATATTGGTGTTAGGCAGGCTATGGGCGCAAGCAATGAGGAGCTGGGCCAGCTTTACGAGGATGCGCTTTTGGCTACGTCCAGGTATACAGACATACTTACAAAATACGCCCAATTTGAGGAAAGCGTTGGTAATATAGCCGAGGCAATTGCTTTGTGGGAAGAAGCCTTAAAAAATTACCCTGAAAACGCGCAATTTTACAACACTGAAATTAACCGTTTGAAAAAGTTGAAATAAGTTATGACAAACTCTTTTGACAAAAAAATTTGGTATGTGTTTTTTGCCTTAGTTTTAGCTTCGCTCTTAACCCCGTTTTGGGTATTTTCCCAATTGTTGTTTCCGTTTATTACCAGCAAAGCTCTGTATTTCCGTTTTATGGTTGAGGCCGCGTTGCCTTTTTATATTTACTTAATGCTTGTTTCCCCGAAGCTCCGCCCCAAAATAAAACAACCTTTGAATTTGGCGGTTTTAATTTTTGTGTTAATTAATATTGTTACTTCTTTTTCCGGCGTGAATGTAGACAGGAGCCTGTGGGGGACATTTGAACGCATGGGCGGGGTTTGGTATCTGCTCCATTTAGGCCTACTGTTTTTTTATGTCCAGGCTATTGGCCAGGCAGGGGGAAAGTATTTGAAGATTTTTTTGCAAAGCTTTATAGGCGTGGCAGTGGCTGTGAGTTTCAACGGGCTTTTAGGCAAAATTGGCATTGTCACTTTCTTTCCTGACCCTTCTTTGCCTGCCCGTGTTTCTTCTACTTTTGGCAACCCCATATTTTTCGCGAGCTTCCTTATTATACCTTTGTTTTTGGCCGTGTATTTTGCCGTGCAGGAAGAGAGGCGGGGGATGAAAATTATTTATTGGATAGCCGCCGCTTTACAGCTTTTGGGAATTTATTTTTCCGGTACGCGCGGAGCAGTTGTCGGTTTAATTTTGGGCCTGTTTGCAGCTTTGGTCGTTTATGTCATCCTGACAAAAAAATCTAAATTCAGGCAGTACAGCTTAGTCATTTTGGGAGTATTGTTAATTGTTGCCGGAGGCCTGTACTTTAACCAAAAAAAATTATCCCCCAGCTCTACACTTTACCGCATTGTCCATTTACGGGACAGCAATACTGAAGCTAGATTAATTCAGTGGCGTATGGCTTTGCAGGGCGTGAAAAAGCATTTATTGTTGGGTGTTGGCCCGGAAAATTATTATGTGGTATTCGATGAGTTCTACAATCCTGAAATGTACAAGTACGACCCTTCCTGGTTTGACAAGCCCCATAATTATCAGCTGGAAATTTTAGTTACAAATGGCATACTAGGACTGCTTGCTTACATCGCTATGTTCGTATTTAGTTTATACGCTTTATGGAAAGCGTATAAAGCTAATTTGTTGGGCCTGCTTGAAGGATGCGTACTTTTTGCCGGGGTGGTTGCTTACCAGGTACAAAATTTAACCGTTTTTGATACGGTTTCGGCAAGCGTGGCATTTTATGCTTTTATGGGTTTTGCCGCGTTCCTCTGGTACGAAAGTTATGCCCCTTCAAAACAAGAAACACAAAATAAATTAAGCGCCGGCCCGGCTCCCAAGGTTATTTTTGCCGTGCTTTGTCTGCTGCTGATATTTGTGGAATACGTTTCCAACTTTGCTTCATATCAGGCTTCCAAGCGCGTAAACTTGGGTTATTTTTACACATCTTACGACCCAAAAACAGCGGGGAATTATTTTACAAAGGCTTTAGAGGTTAAATATAATTTGGACAAGCGGGACACGGCAAATTATTATTCTGACTTTACAGCTAGGCTGGTCAATAATGCGGATGCCAAGGTGGATGATAAGTTTAAGCTTGAACATATGCAAAAAGCCCGCGAGAACCAAAAAGCTATTGCGGAGAAAGTTCAAAATGACCCTTTGTTATGGATGAGACTGGCTATAGGCGAAATGAACCTGGCGCTTTTGCAGGGTCAAAATTTTGACCCTGCAAAAGAAGCCATTAGTAAGGCTGTTAATTTGGCTCCCAACAGAGTAGAGTTATTGCAATTATGGGTGCAGTGTTATGGTCTTTTGAAAGATTGGAAAAATTTGGTAATTGTTGCAGAAAAAATTGTTGAACTAAACCCCGGAAAACCTGACTTGCGCTGGCAATTAGCCATGGGATATTTTTTAAATGGGCAGCTGGAAGAGGCGGTTTTAGCAGGAGACGTCGCTGTTGCCCAGGGTTTTAAGTTTAATCAATTGCAGCAATTCGCCTGGTATATTCAGTATTATGAGGCAAAGAAGGACTGGCAAAAAGTAATTCCGCTTCTAGAGCAAGCTGTAACCTTGGAGTCCAACGAGATTGGTTTATACATAGATCTGGCAAAAGCTTACGCCAAAATAGGCGACAAAGAGCACGCTATTCTTTTAGCTCGGCAAGTCCAGCAGTCAGACCCCTCCCAGAGGGCAGCTATGGAAGAATTTATCAACTCACTCAAATAGAAAGCAAATTATGAAGATAAGGGAATTTTTTACAAAGAAGAGAATTATCTGGTCCGCAATAATTTTGTTGGTATTGTTTGTAATTGGTTATTTTATTTTCAGGCCAAAAGATAACTCCGGCAATATACAGACTGAAATAGTTAAGAAACAAGATTTGAAGTCAACTGTCCTTGCAACCGGACAGGTGGTTTCGGGCACAGATTTAAATTTAAGTTTTAAAACCAGCGGTTTTGTGCAAAGCGTAAAAGTTACGGAAGGCAGCAAAGTTAAGACCGGCGATGTGCTGGCAACTTTAGACCAAAAAGATGCGTTAGCGAGTTTAACTTCGGCAAGAGGCGCACTGGCCCAGGCGCAGGCCAACTACAATAAAGTTTTAGCCGGCGCTTCTAACGAGGAAATTATAGTGGCTCAAAAAGCTGTTGACGCGGCCCAGGTGACTTTAGATACCGCCAAGGTCAATTTAAAAAATACCCAAAGCCAGCAGGAAACCGCTGTTAGTAACGCTTATTCTGCCCTTTTGAATTCTACTTTGGAAGCAGTGCCTAGCGCCGGGAATGCCGGGACCGGAATTGCTACTGTAAGCGGAACCTATACTGGAGCAGAGCAGGGTACTTATACCCTATCTCTCTACATTTCAGGTAATGGCATGATGTTCCAGCTTAGCGGTTTAGAAACTTCAAGCGGTGAATACAAAAGTTTTCCGGTACCTTTAGGAAGCAGAGGCTTATTTATAGAATTTTCGGGGACCTCCTATGCAAACGATCAATGGGTAGTGAAAATCCCAAACACCAGCGCCAGCACTTACGTTGCTAACTATAATGCCTACCAGTCATCCCTTAAAACCAGGCAGTCTTCAGTGGATGCCGCCCAGGCGCAGCTCAACAGCGCGCAGGTGGCTTTAGACCAGGCTATAGCAGCCTTAAACCTAAAAAAAGCCCAGGCCAGGCCTGCAGATTTACAAGTGGCCCAAGCCCAGGTACTCTCGGCTCAAGGACAGGTCCAGGCTGCGCAGTCGAACCTGGAAAATACAATTATGCGCGCGCCAACGGGCGGCACAATAACCAAAGTAGATGCTAAAGTGGGGCAGCAAGCCACAGCTATGCAGGCCTTAATAGTTTTGCAGGACGTTGGGAATTTGCATGTGGAGGCAAATATTAGCGAGGCTAATATTTCTTCCATAATTTCAGAGCAGCAGGTGGAAGTAACTTTCGACGCTTTAGGCGTGGACAGGAAATTTATAGCCAAAGTCCAAACCATAGACCCGGCCTCCACCGTAGTTTCCGGCGTGGTGAATTATAAAGTTAAGGTTTCCTTGGAAAAATTGGAGCAAATTAAACCCGGTATGACCGCTAACTTAAATATTTTAACCGGTGAAAAAAGCGGCGTGTTAGCCGTGCCGCAGCGCGCGGTAATAAGCCGCGACGGAAAAAAGTTTGTCCGTGTAATTACAGACACTAAAAAGAAAGCCTACACCGAAGCAGAAGTTACCACCGGTATGGAAGCGGACGGGGGGCTAGTGGAAATTGTAAGCGGAGTTTCAGAGGGCGCTGAGGTTGTGACCTTCATAAGATCTAACTAAATTCATAGGATTATGAAAAAGTTTTATTCACTATTTAAGTGTTACATATTTGTTTGCATTTTATTTAGCTTTCCTTTTAACATTGCTTTTAGTCAAGAGCTCGTTTTTAAGGATCCATTTTTTAAGGATCAATATTATTTGACAAATATTAATGCTATTGAGGCTTGGCAACTCCAATCGAACGCAGCAAGCGTACTTGTGGCAGTTTTAGATGACGGTGTCTACGAAAAGCATCTTGATTTGGGTATGCAGTTTTGGCGTAACCAAAAGGAGTTAAACAATGGCATTGACGATGACAATAACGGTTACGTTGATGATTTACAAGGGTGGGATTTTATACAAAATTCCAACGATATGAGGGTGTACGGAAATCACGGTACAATGGTTGCTGGCATTTTGACGGCCTTGCCAGATGACTATGCTATAGTCGGTATTTCTCGGAATACTCAAATAATGCCATTATTAATTTGTGGAAATAGCGGCGAATGCTATCTTGATTTATTGCCAAAGGCCATTCGCTATGCTACAGATAATGGGGCTAATATTATTAATATTAGTTTAGGTGGGAGATACACAGATACGGTTGATGAAGCTATTAGGTATGCTTATAGCAAAGGAGTGGTTATTGTGGCTGCTGCAGGCAATCTTAATAACGAAACAAATTTTGGACAGGATTTAAGCGCCAATCCTCGTTCTCCGGTGTGTAATGATAACGGCCAGGATATGGTGTTGGGGGTTTCAGCGGTGGACAAGGAAAATAAAATGGTAAATTGGGCTGCTTATGGCAATTGTGTGGACGTCGTTGCGCCAGGGGTAGGTATTATGTCAACGGCTATGTATAGCGGTTTGGACCATGACCAAGGGTCTGGTACCTCATTTGCTGCTCCTATGGTAACTGCCCAAGCAGCTTTGTTAAAGGCGAAGTATCCGTCAATGACTAACCGACAAATTATAGATTCCATAAAACAAACCGCTAATCACGATAGTTCCTACAACGGGCTTTTGGGCAGCGGCTTAATTGATGTTTATAAATCCTTAAGCCAGCCAGTTTTTAGTGCCCCGCAAAATGGTGTAAGCCAGGTTAATAGCAGTACCCATCCGGCTGGCACTGTTGTATTAGGCAAAGATAAAAGGACGGTTTACATTATTGGAAACGGTGAAAAACGTGGTTTTGCCACTCCTGAGGAATATAATTCACATGGTTTTGTATTTTCAGATATCGTAGTGGCGAACGATTTCGATTTGGGTCTGACTGACGGGGCTGTTGTTCCTTTTGCAGACGGAACCTTGGTATTGGATGCTTCAGATGGCAGAACCATTTACATGATAGACAATAAAACGAAAAGGGGTTTTGTCAGCGCGGAGGTTTTTGAGCAACTTGGGTATACCTTTTCACAAGCCGTTTTGGGCAAGCTTGAAGGTTATTCCTTGGGTACACCTATAATATCCTCCAGCGAGCCTCACCCAGCCGGGGCAGTGGTCTTAGACGGTAGTTCACATTTTAAAATATTTGCAAATGGAAAAAAACGGATTTTCAGTCAGGAGGTGCTAAACTCATGGCATTGGGATGAAACCCGTATTGTCAATGCTAACGTAGGCGATAAAAATTTACCGGAAATTGCTATTATGCCCTTTCGTGATGGTACTCTCATTAAGACAAAAAATGGGGGTATATATATTGTTTCTAACGGGGACCTTAGGCCCTTTGCATCAATGGAAGTTTTTAACAAGCTCGGGTATAAAACTCAAAATATCGTAAACATATCAGACAGTGAATTTTATTTTTATAAGGTAGGTTCGGTAATAAATTAAGATAAAATTGGGGGCATAGCATATTCCTGACCAAGTATGAAATTTTTAAAAGCCATATTTTTTGTTTTAGTCTGTGTTTCCGTAACCGCGGCTTTTTGGGTGTTTAAAGATTTGCTTTTTCCTTTTGTTACCAGCAAGGCTTTTTTCTTTAGGATTGCCATAGAATTAGCTTTCCCTCTCTATGCTTACTTTTTGGTGGTAGACGGAAGGCTTCGCCCGAATTTAAAAAATCCTTTAAATTTGGCCATGCTGGCGTTTATGTTGCTTAATTTTGCTTCGGCTTTTTCCGGGGTTAACTTAACGCGCAGCCTGTGGGGTAACTTTGAACGTATGGGCGGAGCTTACTATATTGCCCATTTAGTAGCTTTGTATTTTTACATTTTGTGTCTGGGGCAAATGGGCAGTTGGTATTTGCAATGGTTTTTAAAGGTTTTGTTGTGGGTAGGTATTGTGGTTGCGGGAAACGGAATTTTTGGCTGGCTGGGTTGGCCAACCCTGGTTTTAGACCCAACCCTTCCCACCAGGGTTTCCAGCACTTTGGGTAACCCCATTTACCTGGGCAGTTTTTTAATTATCCCTTTTTTCCTAAGTTTGTTTTTTGGGCATCAGACCGACAGCGGCATTAAACGCGCGGGCTATTATTTTTTGGGTTTTTTATGTTTGCTTGGAATTTTCCTAAGCGGCACGCGCGGTGCGGCGGTCGGGCTTTTATCCGCGAGTTTTTTAGGCGCGCTAATTTATTTGTTTTTCAATCCAAGTAAAAAAATTAAAATTTACGGTTTTGCTTTAGTCGGTATTTGTGTCATTGCCGCCGGTTTGTTATTTGTAAACCATGAAAAATTACCGCAAGGCTCCACGGTTCGCAGGTTATTTAATTTAAATGACAGCAACACCCAAAGCCGTTTGCTGCAGTGGAAAGTGGCTTTAAGAGGTTTTGAAGACCGGCCGCTTTTGGGCACAGGCCCGGAAAATTATTATATTGTCGCCAACCAGTACTACGACCCCAAAATTGCGGAGTTCGACCCAAGCTGGTTTGACAAGCCGCACAATTATCTGTTGGAGATTTTGGTTACCGACGGCATACTCGGCTTTGCCGCGTATATGGGCATTTTAATTTTCTTGGTTTTTGCCTTATACAAAGGTTTTAAGTCAGGTTTGTATGGGTTGTTAGAATTTTGTTTTTTGCTCACCGCATTGCTTGCTTACCAAATCCAAAATTTGTTCGTATTCGACACCGTTCCTACGAGCCTGATGTTTTTTGCCTTTGCCGGATTTGGCGGTTACATTTGGCAGATAAGCAGGCAGCAAGAGTCAGGCAAGCCAAAAATTTTTGTGGTTAGGGAAAACCGGGCTTTTGGAGTTAGCGTCTTAGTGGTTTGTTTGCTTTTAATGCTTTATGCCGAATATGCGACCAATTTGCTTCCTATGCGTATTTCTAAAAATGTAAACTACGGTTACGCTTATGCTTTTGCTGACTTAAACAAAGCGCATTCCTATTTCCAAACTGCCGTCTCCTTGCCGTTCAATTTTGACGAAGCGGAAACAGCCAGCAAATTTGCCGAATTCGCCGCTAACATCGCTAGGTCTTCCACAGAACAAAACAGGGCTTTAGCCCTTAAAATTTTGGACGAATCAACGGTGTATTTAGAAAACGTTACCAAAGAGCAGGTCGACAGCCCTGTGCTTTGGCAAAGGCTTTCTATGGCTTACCTGTTTAAGTCAACGCAGGTGGGGGACAAAATAATTGTTCACCCAAAGGCGGAAGAGGCTATAAAAAAGGCTATAGGCTTGGCGCCCAGCCGTGACGAAGCGAGCTTAACTTTGGCGCAAATAAGAAGCCTTGAGGGTAAGTTTGCGGAAGCAGAAACTATATTGCTAAAAGCCCTACAAAACATACCCAGTGACAGAAGCGCCCGGCTGCAAATAATAAATTTATACCGGGCACAAAATAAAATTGACCTGGCCGTTGCCAAAATGGAAGAGCTTTTTAAACAGGGTTATAAATTTTCCCAATACCAGGAAGTTAAATGGCTGGTAGGCTACTATGCAGACAAAAAAGAATTCGACAGAGCCATAGACCTGCAAAGGAAGGCAGGGGAGACGGAGCCTGGAAACCTTTTGGTCTTTATAGATTTAGCCAAGCTGTATGCGCTTGCCGGTAAATATGGTGAGGCAATAAACCTGGCGCAGAGCATTATAAAATTCGAACCCAGCAGACAAAAAGAAATGCAGGAATTTATAGATTCGCTTCCTAAAACCGCTTCCTCAACACCTGCTTCCAACTAAAATGTCCCGCGCTAGCCGCGGGACATTTTTTCATATACTTTTTTTGTTTCTTCCAGCATTTTTTCCCGGGTAAACAGCTTTGACCGCGCAAGGGCCTTTTGGGATAACAGGTCGGCCAGTTCCTGGTCCGTAATTATTTTATCTACCGCTTCTACCAGGGCTTTAGGGTTTTCCGGTTCCACTAACAACCCGGCATCGCCCAAAGCTTCCGGAATGCCGCCAACTCTGGTTGCCACAATCGGCAAGCCGGCGGCCATGGCTTCTAGAACTACAAAAGGGAAGCCTTCTTTTCTGGAAGGTACGGCTAAAATGTCAAAAGCTTTTAAGTAAATTTGGGCATCTTTTACAAACCCCAGGTATTTAATGTTGTCTGTGGATTTTTTTTCATCCGACACGTTACCAATAATCACGGTTAAACAGTTGGACGACAGCGCTTTTTCCATTATATCCAAACCTTTGGTTTTGTACTCGTTAGCTATGGTCACCACAAGTTCTTTGTCTAAAGGCAGCCCAAGTTTTTGTCTGGCTTCCTGCCGCGGTAAAAAATTTATCTGGTCAATGCCGTTATGGATGGTGGAAATTTTGTCAGGCAAGGTTAAGTTATAGTCCATTGCGGACTTTCTGTCTGCTTCGGACACGCAAATAATGTAGTCGCGGTAAGAAGAAGCCGCTTTTTCCAAAGCTAAATAAAAAGATTTTAAAATCCAAGGCAGCGGCTCGTTGAAAATAAACCCGTGCGCGGTAAATACGACTTTAGTTTTAAGGCCTATGGCGGCAAAGCTGCCCACCACTCCGGCTTTGCTGGAATTTAAATGGACAATCTCGGGCTTGTAGCTTTTAATTAGCTGCCGAATTTCCCAAACCGCCATAAAATCGTGCCAGGGGTTAATGGCTCGCCTTAAATGTTTTAGCGTAAAAGTATAAAGGCCCAAAGCGCGGGCTTCGTCAAACAGCTTGGGACTTTCCTCACCGGCGGCAATTGCGCCTTCAAAATGTTTGGCCAGATCCAGTGTGTATTTTTGGGCCCCGCCACCGTCAGCTTGGGTTATTATGTATAGTATTTTCATTTGATGATTTAAAAATAGAATATTTAAAGATAGAAAATTGCGTAATCTTTAAATCTTTAAATTTTCAATCTTTCAATTATTGTTGATTGATTTATTGCCGTATTTATGGTAATTTATCTTAGTATAAAGTATAACGAATAAAGTATAAAGGCCTAAAAATGTCAGATAAAAAAATTGCATTAGTTACGGGTATCACCGGCCAGGACGGTTCTTACCTGGCGGAATTACTACTCTCTAAGGGCTACGAAGTCCACGGCATTGTGCGCCGCGCCAGTGTTTTTAACACCGAAAGAATAGACCATATTTACCAGGATCCGCACGAGTCCCACAGGCGGCTGTTTTTACATTACGGCGACTTGTCCGACGCTTCCAATTTAAATCAGCTGCTTAAAACCATTAAGCCGGACGAAATTTACAACCTTGGCGCGCAAAGCCACGTAAAGGTGAGTTTTGAAATTCCGGAATACACGGCCAACGTGGACGCGCTTGGGACTTTAAGATTGCTGGACGCAATTCGGGAAAGCGGCATCCCAACCAAACTTTACCAGGCCGGGTCTTCGGAAATGTTTGGGGATGTTTTAGAAACCCCGCAAAAAGAAACTACGCCTTTTAACCCCGCCTCTCCATACGGCGCTTCCAAAGTTTTTGGTTTTCACATTTGTAAAAATTACCGTATTGCTTACAATATGTTTATTTGTAACGGCATTTTGTTTAACCACGAATCTCCCAGGCGCGGCAAAACTTTTGTCACCCGTAAAATTACCACGGGCATTGCCGCAATTTTAGCCGGCCGGCAGGAAAAAATATATTTGGGAAATTTAGACGCCAAAAGGGACTGGGGTTTTGCTCCGGAATATGTTGAGGCTATGTGGAAAATGCTGCAGCAGGAAAAACCGGACGACTATGTTATTGCAACAGCTCAGACCCACTCCATTCGCGAATTTTTAGACGAAGCTTTTAAGCTGGTAAATATTGACAATTGGGAAAAATACATTGGCGTAGACCCGGCATACTACCGCCCCCAGGAAGTTAATTTGCTTTTGGGAGACCCTTCCAAAGCCAAAAAAAACTTAGGTTGGGAGCCAAAAGTTAAATTTAAAGAGCTTGTCAAAATAATGCTTGAGGCAGACCTAAAAGAAGCCGGCCTTGATCCGGTAAGATATTTAAAGATTTAAAAAAAGAAAAATAAAAAGATTAATAATTTTTGAATTTTAAATTTTTCTATTTTTAAATTATTTATGAAATTATTAAGTTTAAACATTTGGGGCGCAAGCCAAGGTAAAATATTTTTTGACTATATTGCACAACAATCGGTAAATACCGATATTTTTTGTTTTCAGGAAGTTTTTGAAGGGCCAAAGGAGTTTAAATTCGATCCTCTAGCAGACGGCACTCATCCGCGCTTGTTTACGGAATTGTCAGAAGCTTTAAAAGATTTTGTAGGCTTTTATGCGGTTACTTCTAAACACCATAGTTTGAAAACCGCTGTGCAAAATTTGTCCCACGGATTGGCTATTTTTGTGCATAAAAAACATGTGGTCACAGAGCAAAATTTTAGTTTAATCCACGGTTCTCAAGCCCAAGAGGTAAAGTTAGACTTTACTAATTTGCCTTGTATACTTCAGTACGCACATGTTGGGAATTTAAATGTATTTAATTACCACGGCATTCCTATGCCCGGGGACAAGTTAGATACCAAGGAGAGAATTGCGGCCTCACAAAAAATTTTGGAAGTTATGGCAAAAACATCCGGCCCTAAAATTTTATGCGGGGATTTTAATTTAATGCCTGACACAGAGAGCGTGCGTATGTTTGGGGAGGCAGGATTTAAGAATTTAATTAAAGATTTTAAAATTACCAACACCCGCAACGAAATTTCGTGGAATATGTACAGCAATAAGCAGTCTTTTGCGGACTTTACTTTTATTTCGCCCGAAATAAAAGTAAAGTCCTTTGAAGTGCCGTATAATTTAGTTTCCGATCATTTACCAATGGTAATGCAATTTCAAATTTAAAGATTAAAAAATAGAAAATTTAAACATTATGAAATACCAACAATTTGAAGATTTGCCAGTTTGGCAGCAATCGAGGCAGTTTGTTAACCAGGTTTATGGATTAATAGAACATAATCAAAAATTCAGCCGCGATTTTTCTTTGGTAGATCAGTTAAAACGAGCAGCTTTTTCTATTATGCTCAATATAGCTGAAGGATTTGAACGCGGAAGCAATAAGGAATTTGCAAATTTTATTAATATAGCCAAAGGTTCCGCCGGGGAAGTCCGTTCAATCCTATATATACTTTTAGATCGTCGGTATGTTTCAGCAGATTTTTTTGAGGCCTCAAAAAAAGAAATTTTGGAAATTTCTTCCAGTCTTTCTAATTTTAGAAAATATTTAGTAAACCATAATGAGTATAAAAAACTCCTGCCCCGATAATCTTTAAATTTTAAATCTTTTATTTTTAAATGCTCAAACTACTATTTTGCGGACTTAAATACGAATATGGTAAGGCTTTTGCAGGGCTTTCTTTTGAGCATCAAAATTTTTTTGAGGTCTTAAGTCAAATACAGGGCATTGAAGCGGAAATGTTTGCGGTAGATGAAGTAATGCAGTCAGTTGGCCGGGACGAGATGAATAAAAAACTTATCCAAAAGGTGGAAGCGGACAAGCCCGATCTGCTGTTTTGTTTTCTTTTTACCGAAGAGCTAAAAAAAGAAACTATAGAGCATATTACAAAAAAAACTTCCACTAAAACTTTTAATTGGTTTGCCGATGACCATTGGCGTTTTCCCATCTATTCAAAATATTGGGCGCCATTGTTTACCGCTGTTTCCACTACCGACTCTCAGGCAGTTGAAAAATATAAAACAGTTGGCGTAGACGCTATCAAAACCCAGTGGGCGGCAAATGTAAACTTATATAAACCTAGTCAGTATACTGTAGACAGTAAACAGTATGTAGATATTACTTTTGTGGGGAAAAATTATGGCAACAGAGCCGAATACATACAAACGCTAAAAGATAATCACATTTCTGCAGAAGGATATGGCAGTGGCTGGGAGAAGGGAAGGGTTGATTTTACCGATATGCTTGAAATTTTTAGTAATTCCAAAGTAAATTTAAATTTTACGGAAAGTTATTTTAACTGGCCGAAACAGCTAGTAAAGTTATTTGTAAAAAAAGAATTTGGCAGGTATTACTTTAATGCTCATCATCTGGTATCAAATTTCCAGTCCTTGCTGGGAGCCAAGCGCAAACAAATAAAAGGCAGGATTTTTGAAGTTCCTGCTTGTGGTGGTTTTCTTATTACAGGGGATGCAGATAATTTACGTGACTATTATGTTGAGGACAAAGAAATTGTAATTTTTAAAGACAAAAATGACTTAGTCGAAAAATGTAAATATTACTTAGCTCACGACAGTGAGAGGCAAGCTATAGCTAAGGCCGGATATGAACGGACAATAAAAGAGCACACTTACGAGCAAAGGTTTAAGGAAATTTTTAAGACCTTAGATCTAATGTAAAAAAACAACCGCAGACAACCCAAGGTAGTGCATTCCTTGTTTGTCTGCGGTTTTTGGTTTGTACGGTTGTTAGTTTTGGGCGACTATGTCGCCATCATAGGGGATTGTAATATTTCCCCCAAAGCCGGACCTGCGGCAATCATCGTAGATTGCTTCGTTCGGATCCTGGCCGCTGAAGTGAAATAAAACCAAATGCCGCACTCCGGCTTCTTTGGCCATTTCGCCTGCTTGCCTTGGTGTCATATGTCCGTATTTGGCAGCTGAATTGAAATCGTCAATCCTTGCAGAAATTTCGCAGAGAAACAAGTCCGCGTCTTTTGCAAGTTCGACAAGTGTAGGACAACGAGCAGTATCGCCGGAGTAGACAAACACTTCTCCGCCCGGCATTTCCAGCCTCGATCCGTTGCAATCCGTCTTTCCCTGGCTATGGAAGACAGGCAACATCGTAAGTTCAGCCTTGCCAATTCGGTTTTCTTGTTCGGTATGGAAAGCGACTTCAATATTGCCGGGAAAGTTTCCGTCCAACTGTGGGAGCTGGAGTTTTACAATCTGGCGAAACGCCGCCTCCACACTCGGATGGCAGAAAACATCAAGCTTGAAATTTTGCCCCTTAAAACGCGGATCCCAGTCCGGTGTGGCCGAGAGAGCTTGAATGAGCTCTGCTGCACAGAAGTGGTCGGGGTGCACATGAGAAATAAAAACTTTCCTTATGTCACCGATGCTCATGAAGCGCTGACCGAGTCTGTAAGTGCTCCCGCCCGGATACTCAATAAGCAGATGCTTTTGGGAGTTATTTTCATGCCAGGTCAGCAAAAATCCCGGTGGACTTCGGTCAGTTTTAATTTCAGGTAAGTTGTGAACGCAAATCCCGGTCCCGAAGATGTTCAGAATCATTGTTGCCTCCTTAGAAAAGAACCAGATTAAATATTTTACTGGTTTTAATGGCTTTTGTAAATAGTCAAAAAATGCTATTATCAATGGGTAAAAGCTTATGTTTAATTTAAAAAATGCAAAAATTTTACTGACCGGCGGGCATGGATTTTTGGGAAAGAAAGTTTTCCAGGAATTGTTGAAGGCGGGGGCAAAGGCTGAACATATATCTGTTCCCAGGTCTAGAGATTTAGATTTGCGTGTAGCCGAAAGCTGCGCCAGGGCCGTTAAAAATAAAGACTTAATTATTCATTTGGCGGCAAATGTCGGCGGCATTGGTTATAATAACGAAAACCCGGGCCCGATTTTTTACGACAACGCCGCTATGGGCGTGAATTTAATAGAAGCCTCCCGTAAAGCCAAAGTAAAAAAATTTGTGCAAATTGGCACGGTTTGCGCGTACCCCAAGTTCCCGCCCCACATTCCGTTTAGGGAGGACGACTTATGGTCAGGTTATCCGGAAGAAACCAACGCGCCTTACGGCATTGCAAAAAAAATGCTGCTGACAATGCTGGAAGCTTACCGCCGGCAGTACAAAATGAACGGGATTTTTTTATTGCCCGTAAATTTGTACGGGCCCGGCGACAACTTTAATCCCAAGCAGTCCCACGTAATCCCTGCACTCATTAAAAAATTTGTAGACTCCAAACAAAAAAATCAAAAACAAGTTATAGTTTGGGGGACCGGCAGGCCATCTAGGGAATTTTTGTATGTAGACGACGCTGCCCGGGCAATAGTTTTAGCAGTATTAAAATACAACAAAGCTGAGCCGGTTAATTTGGGCAGCAGTTACGAAATAAAAATAAAAGATCTGGTCACAATTATTGCCAGGCTCACCGGTTTTAAAGGTAAAATTGTCTGGGACAAAACCAAGCCCGACGGGCAGCCAAGAAGAAAACTAGACGTAAAAAGAGCGAAAAAAGAATTTGGGTTCGTTTCTCAAGTTAAATTTGAAGATGGTTTAAAGAAGACAATTGCTTGGTACAGGGCTAATAAGCTTAAATTAAAATAATGAAAATTTTGGAAATAAAAACTTTGGTTTTACCGGAAGTGAAGATTATTGAATTTGAACGTTTTGCCGATGAACGCGGTTATTTTACTGAAACTTACCGTGCAGAAGACCTGGCCGCTTTAGATTTTTTAAAAGGTATTAAATTTCAGCAGCAAAACGAAAGCTTTTCTAAAGCCAATGTAATGCGCGGTTTACATTTTCAGTGGAGCCCGCCTATGGGTAAAATGGTGCGGACAGTTTTTGGCCATATGGTGGATATGGTTATGGACATTCGCCAAGGCTCGCCTAACTTTGGCAAAATAATTTTATATAACATGCCCTCACACCCGGATCAAAATCGGAGCCAATGGATTTGGGTTCCGCCCGGGTTTGCCCACGGTAATTTTTTTACAGAGCCAACTTTAATTCAATATTTCTGCACCGAAGCCTACAAGCCTGAAAGTGAGGCAGGCATATCTCCATTATCGGCCGACCTTAACTGGTCGTTATGTGATCTTGAGCTAAACGAACTTTTTACTCAGCTTAAAGCCCGGGCCACCATTAGCGAGAAAGATAAAAATAATATGAGCTTAAGCCAGTGGAAGCAAGACAGCCGTAGCGAGAATTTTATATATGGCAGAGAATAAAAAAAAAGTTTTAGTTTTTGGGAATGGGCAACTGGGATACGATTTAATTCGAGTTTTAAAAAATGACTTCGAAGTCGTGGCTTTGGATCGTCAGGCAGTTGATGTAACTGACAAGCAAGCAGTCATCTCGGCCGTAAAGCAGGCAAATCCCGTTTTTGTAATTAATGCCACGGCTTATAATAAAGTTGAGCAGGCTGAAAGTGAAAGGGACTTAGCTTTTCAAATTAACTCGCAAGCTGTCTGTAATTTAGGAGAAGCGGCAAAATTAGTTGATGCAATTTTTGTTCACGTTAGCACAGACTACGTTTTTGACGGAAGCCGTGATTTTTTTAAGGAGTCTGACGAACCTAACCCTTTAAATGCATACGGCGCTTCTAAGCTGGAAGGGGAGAGCAAACTTAAGGACATTGGCGGAAAATTCTATTTAATCAGAACCAGTTCAGTTTTTGGGGTAAAACAATCAGGGCAGAAAATGAATTTTGTAGATAAAATTATATCCCTGGCAAAAGAAGGAAAGCCTTTAAAGGTGGTAGCTGACCAAATTATGAGTCCAACCTATTCCTTAGACTTAGCCAATAAAATAAAAGAGATAATGGAAAAATTGCCTGCTTTTGGAATTTATCATATAACCAACCAGGGAAGCTGCTCATGGTATGAATTTGCCAAAGAAATTTTAGAAAATATGGGTTTGAAGGCTAATCTTGATAAAATAACCGCAGCAGAAAGCGGGAGCAAAGTTATTCGTCCAAAAATTAGCGTTTTAAAAAACACAGCATTGCTAAGCGCAGGTATAAACCTGTTACCATCATGGCAGGATGCAGTGGGCAGGTATTTGAAAGAAAAATATGGACCCCGTTAGAAGTCGCTCACTATCAAGATAACAGGAAAATTATAATAATATTTTTAAAACATTGAAAAGTTTAATATTTAAAATTAACTTCTAACGGGGTGGATAACCAATCTCTCTCCTACAAAACTTTAAAGAATTCAGCCTGGGGCTTTTTGGGTTATGTTATACCCATCCTTTTTTCTATTGTTGTAACTCCGGTTATCATCCACAAGCTGGGTATTGTAGATTATGGTGTTTTTGTTCTGGCTAATACCATAATTGCATTTTTGAGTTTGCTGGATTTTGGCTTTACTATTTCACTAATTAAGTACGCTTCGGAAAATTATGCCAAGGGTGAAATTTCAGAGCTCAACAGCCTGCTGAACGCCGGACACAGTTTATATTTAGCAATAGGCGTAGTTGGTTTTGTGGTTTTTTATTTGGTGGGAACTTTTTTTCTGCCAATATTTAAAATTTCCGGTTCCAGCGTGTCTCATATTGGAATAGTTTTTTTGCTCGCGGGGCTTACATTTTTTTTCTCCAGCCTGCTTTCTGTTTATCAGGTTGTTCCCCATGCCCTGCAGCGTTTTGACGTTACCACCAAACTTACCACTTCTCAGTTAATAATTGGGCAAATAGCCACCCTTATTGCCGTTTTGCTTGGCTATAAGTTGAAAGTAATGTTTTTAATAAGCTTAGTTACTACAATCGGCCTGTTTTTAGGATATAAATGGTTTTGCAAAAGGTTGCTCCCGCAGGCTGAATTTGGTTTTTCTTTAAACCGGCAAGCTCTAAAAAAGATTTTTTACTTTGGCGGTTTTGCGGCCTTAAATAATATTTCCTCCAGCGCATTAATACAGCTGGATCGTTTGATTATTCCGATTCTCTTAGGGCCGGCCCAGTTAAGCTATTACAGTGTTCCGGGCGGAGCGGTTACCAAAATTCCCGGATTTACCAGCAGTTTTTCAGGAATCTTTTTCCCGCTGTCCAGCAGTATGCAATCTTTGGGGGAAATGGACAGGCTAAAAGTTGTTTATATAAAAGCTTTTAGAAATTTAAGCGTACTGGCTGCGGCCTTAACTTTTGCTTTGGTTATTTTTGCACGCAAGATTTTGTATTTTTGGATAGGCCCGGAGTTTGCGGAAAATAGCACGGAAATTTTAGTTATCTTGGCGCTAACGCATTATGTTTTGGCCCTTTACGCGCCGTTGACTAATTTTTTGCTGGGCTTAGGCAAACTTAAAATCTTAGCTTTCAATTCCGTGGTCTTGGCCATAATTAACCTGATCCTGCTTGTAATTTTAATTCCGAAAATGGGAATTATTGGCGCAGCTTGGGCGTATTTAATTAGCGTGCTGCCTATGGTGTTTATTTTTTATTGGACAGAAAAAAAAGTTTTATTTTTAAGCGGCATTACCAAATTTTATTTGAGGCTTTACGCAAAACTAATTTGCACGGCAGCCGTTTCTTTTGTAATTGTAAAATTCCTGCTTTTGCCGCTTACGGTTAGCATCCAAACCCTGGTAGTATTTGGACCGCTATCAATTTTAATATTTTTGTCAGTTTACAAATTATTGGGTTTTGTTGACCAAGAAGACTGGGATTTGGCTAAAGGGTTTGCCTCGCAAGCTTTAGTGAGGTTGGGTTTGAAGAATGCTAAGGTAGATTGATATTGCTCGGTTTTTCTAGTAGAATCAATTTATGTCTAATATTAAAGCCGTACTTTTCGACCTCGACGGCGTTTTGGTGGACGCGCGCGAATGGCACTACGATGCCCTAAACAAGGCTTTGGAGGTTTTTGGATATGGTATTAACCGGGAGGAGCACGATAGTTTTTATAACGGCTTGCCCACCTTTAAAAAGTTGGAAAAACTTTCTGCGGAAAAAGGTTTGCCGGTTTCACTTCACCAGTTAATTTACGATCTTAAACAACAGCACACTAAACGTTCGCTTTACGGCAATACCCGCCCGTCATTTGAAAAGCAGTTAATGCTTAAACGTCTTAAAGGCGCAGGCTTAAAATTGGCTGTGTGTTCCAACTCAATTAAAGAAACTGTGGATGTAATGCTGCAAAATGCCCTTTTGAAAGATTATTTTGACCTGCTGCTTTCCAACCAAGACGTTGCAAACAATAAGCCGCATCCGGAAGTTTATTTAAAAGCTATGCAGCATTTTGGGGTCCAGCCGCACGAAACAGTAATTGTGGAAGACGCTCCTCATGGCGTGGATGCGGCGCGGGCATCGGGCGCCAATGTAATTGTGGTGGACAATGCTAATGACGTAAATTTGTATATTTTTAAAGATTATCTGGCACATTTATTTTGATACAAAAATTTAGTGTTCGAGCGCAGTCGAGAACCTAAATTTTATTACTTCTCGACTCGCTGCGCTCGCTCGAAGAATATTATTTATAATATGCAGATTTTGAAGCTAAATAATTTTACTAAAGGCTGGGTGGTAGGGGACTTTGAGCCTTCGGTAATTAAGACTAAAGATTTTGAATTTGCGGTCCAGTATTTTGAGGCCGGAGAGAAGCACGAAAAACATGTCCATAAAATTGCCAGGGAAATTACAATAATTGTGGAAGGTGAATTTTTAATGAATCAAAAAAAAGTAATAAAAGGGGATGTTTTAATCATCGAACCAAACGAAGCGGCGGAGTTCGAATGCTTAGCTGATGGAGCCACCGCGGTAATTAAAACTCCTTCTGTAGTAGGAGATAAATATTTAGTTTAAAATTAAAAGTTTTTTATGAAATTAGTTATTCCAATGGCAGGCTTGGGTACAAGATTTGCTAAGGTGGCCGATAGTAACCCTGAATACAAAAAACCAAAACCATTTATAAATGTTAGGGGTTTGCCTATGGTGAGGTGGGCCACAGGCTCTTTGCCGTTTGTTGAGCACCCGGGCCAAAAGGTGGAATCATCTATTAAAATTACTCCAAAAGATATTGTATTTATTATTTTAAAAGAGCATAACGAAGCTTTTGGTATGCAAAAGCAGCTGGAAGAAATTTATTCATCCGCGGTTAATATTGTAGTGCTTCCGGCCGTTACGCGCGGGGCTGCAGAAACGGCCTATCAGGCCAAACCGTTTTTAAATGAGGGGGAAGCCGTTTTATTTTCCGACTCTGACCATTATTTTGACGGGTCAATTTTAGAACAGGCCATTGTTAACCAGCCGGCCGACAACGCCGGTATCATTCCGGTATTTACACCTCCCAACGACGGCATTGCCCGCTGGAGTTATTCGCTGCTTAAAGAAGGGAGTAATGAAATTATCCAGGTGGGGGAAAAAGACCCGGAGTTAATGAAAAAAGGCGCGCCGGCAAATATTGGTGCTTACTATTTTTCCAAAGCAAAATATTTTTTGCAGGAAGTGGAAGAAGTTATGGAAAAAAACGAAATGAGCGGGCCAAGCGGCAAAGGGGAGTTTTATATTGCTCCTTTGTACCAGCGGCTGCTTAACAAAGGCATGAAACTTGAGGCTGCAATCTTGCCTGAAGTTTGGGGACTGGGAACGCCGGAAGATTTAGAATATTTTTTAAAAAATTGCCCTAAGCAAACTCCTTAATTTTTTAGATTCCCCTCCCTTGACCCCGACGCTACGTCGGGGTTGATGGGAGGGGTTAGGGGAGGGTGAATATGCAGTTTAACAACTGCATACCCCCTCCCTAGCCCTCCCCACCTGCCTGCAGTAGGCAGGCAGGTGGGGAGGGAACTGATTTGTAAAATAATTTTATGATCAACATTGTTGTACCCATGGCAGGGGAAGGAAAAAAATTTGCTGAAAAAGGCTATTCTTTCCCAAAGCCGCTTATTGAGATAAAAGGAAAACCCATGATTGAATGGGTGGTAAAAAATCTAACCCCAAAAGCAGAACACCGTTTTGTTTTTATTTGTCGCCGCAATTTGTATGAAAAATATAAGCTGGGCTCTGTGCTCTCCCTGCTGGCCCCGGATTGCAAAATTGTTGTTTTAGACAGTCCCACCCAGGGAGCTGCCTGCACCGTGCTTTTGGCCAAGGAACACATAAACAATAGCGACCCGTTAATTATTGCCAACTCCGACCAATATATAGACATACAGTTCGACAGTTTTATTGAATCGGCGCAAAAAGAAAATGTCGACGGGCTAATTATGACTTTTAAAGCAACCCACCCCAAATGGTCTTTTGCCAGGGTGGGGCAGGACGGCTTTGTAATGGAAACGGCGGAAAAAAACCCAATTAGCGACAATGCCACCGCCGGAGTGTATTACTTTAAACAAGGAGCCGATTTTGTGGCTGCCGCCGAAGAAATGATAAAAAAAGACATTAGGACTAATAATGAATTTTTTGTCTGTCCTTCGTTTAACGAAATGATATTGAAAGATAAAAAGATAAAAATTTACCAGGTAGACAGCGGCAAAGTTTTTGGCTGGGGAACGCCGGAAGATTTGGAATACTTTTTAACCACTAATTACTACAGGGAGAAATTTGTATGAAACCCATAATTGTGTGCCATCGCTATTTATTGCAGGGAAAACTTGGGGTAGACAATTTGTTCAGCCAACTTGAGGCTTGTGTGGAGAATGGGTTTACTTTTTTTGAAACAGACATCCGCAGGCTGCCCAGCGGTGAGTTTTATATTTCACATGACGAGCAAAAAATAATTACCGAAGAGAACGACGCCAACAGGCATCTTGCTTTTTGGAAAGCCAAAGGTTTAAATGTTGCCTTAAATATAAAGGAGCTGGGTTATGACGAAGCATTGGTCAGGTTTTTAGAAAAGCACGATGTTATTGGCCAGGTGTTTTTGTTCGATTTTGATATTGATTTTTTGGGGGCCGCGCCGCAGAGTTACATTAACAATATCCACAGACTAAATCCCGATTTAGCCTGTGCGGTCCGGATAAGTGACCGTAATGAATCAATTGACAGGGCAATGTCGGTAAAAAATTTCAAAATTATCTGGCTCGACGAATTCGACAGCCTGTGGGTAAAGGCCGAGGATATGGAAAGGCTAAAGCTGGCGGGTAAAACCGTGTATTGTGTGGCGCCTGACCTGCACGGTTTTGAGCATGACAAGGTTGTCCAAAGATTTAAAGATTTTACCCAGTGGAAAGCTGACGGTATTTGCACTGACTACGGGTTGGAATTAAGGGAATTTTTAAAAAATGAAGCCTAAGGCTCTGGTTGTTGCCAACCCTTTTGAAGGCAGAATTGGCTATTTTTTGGCCGGGTTGTCGCATTATTTCGAGTTGGAAGTTTTATACCTGACTGACCACCAGTTTACAAAAGAAAGTCAGGTTTTTTACAGGTGGCTGTATGACAGCGATGTCAGCTTTACGCTTTGCAAAAATCCCAACGAGGTTTTTGAAAAAAAGGGGACGTATGAATATTTTTTCTTCCACGCTGACCCTTTTAATGTTTTTTCCAACAGCCTTAAGCAAAGCTTGGAATTTTTTAAAGACAAAGACGACCTGCTTACCTACCTGCTTAGGGTAAAACAAAAAATTCCCCATCTTTACTATATTGAAATGGGCGAGATTTTCTTTTTTAGTTTTACCTCCCAAAAATTTTGGGATATGGTCGACGGCGTAATAAAGCACCATGTGTTTAAAAAAGAATTTGCATATTTGGTGAGGGAAGAGGCAAAAAACCCAAACGCTTTTAAATACAGCAGCACTTATTTAGCTAAAAATCGGCATTTAATGCTGGAAAATAGCCTGTTTGAAGCGGAAAAATATTACCATAAAATTTTCCCCCTGCCTTTCCCGCCCTCAATTGTCGACCAACCCTCAGGCACTGTGCCCTTAAAAAATCGCCTCTACGACGTAGGCGGTAATTTTCACATTGCCCACAAACTGCGCTGCGGCGTGGCCCAAGTTATTAAAGAAAATTTGAAACCCGGACAAACTTACGGGATTGATTACGGGGCTTTTTGGGAGAGTAACAAAAAATCCATAAAAAATATTTTTAACTCTTTGCTTGTTGAAAAAATGAAACTTACCCGCCTGCTTTCCAAAATAAAATACGGGAAGTACAAGTACCCAAAATTACTTTATGTGCACGCCTTAAAACGGAGCAGGTGTTTTTTAGGCTTAGGACTTTTTTATTCGTCTTACAGAACGGCTGACGTGTGGTCTTACGGGTCAGTTTTAATTTCCTGGAGCCATGACAAAGTTGATTACGGCGTGCCGCTTGTTAATGGTTACAATTATATTTCCATAGGGGAGAGGGAAGAGATATCTCCAAATAATATAGATTTAAGACCGGAATATAAAGAAAAGATTGTAGATGCTGTACAAAAGATTCTGAATGACCCACAAAAACAGCAGGAAATTGTAGAAAACGGACAAAAAACTTACCAGGAATTCTTTAGCAGCCCAAAACAGCTGGTGCAGAAAATTTTTATACAAAGAGCCAATTTGAAACTATGAGCCGGTTGATGGATAGAAAAATAAATATTAAGGTTAACTATCCGGCGGTTTTAGCTTTTGTTTTGTTTTGGTCGTACGCGCTGTTTGGCTTAAGGTACTTTAGCTCCACAATTTTAGAATTGCTTTGTGCGGCAGTTCTGGCTTTACTTTGTGCTTATTTTTTTTCTTTATCTAAGAATGAAAGCTTCACGCAGGTTTGGCAATTTGACTCCCGCGATGTACTGGCCTTTGCCGGTTTGTCGGTTTTAATTTTCATTTTTGCCTGCAAAAGTTTGTTCTTCAGTTTAACGGAAGACAATATTTACCATGCGCAATACGCGCTATCCCACTTTACTTTTTTAAGTGAAAAGCTGGTTAATTATTTTCCAACGCTGCTGTCGTGGAAATACCAAACCTTACTGCATTTGCTTCTGATTTTAGTTTTGTTTGGCACTATCGCATTTGTGTGGTTTTTAAATAAGCTTAGCCTTAAATTAAAACTTTGGGTTTTTGGGACGCTATTTTTTGTTGTTAGGATGGTTATGGTTTTTTACGGAGATATTAGCGACCCACATCCCCCCTTTCGTCTGTTTCCCAGCTGGCTTATGGCAAGTATTTTTGGCCCTCATAATTGGTCTTTTAGGGCCGGTATGCTTTTGGCCTTAGGTCTTTTAGCCTTTTGCCTGTATTACTTTGCAAAAAAATATATGGACAAAAGCCTGGCTTTTCTGTTTGCGCTGGCCGGTGCAAGTTTACCGCTCTTGCTTCACATTGGCACCATCCTTCAACCCTCACTTTGGGCAGCCGCCGGGTTTTTACTGGTTATTTTGTATTTGTATGAAAATCATAATCTTGAAGAAAAAGATTTTTTTATTTTAGCCGCCATCATATCTATTTCTACTTTAATGCGGCAGAGTGCATTTATTGGATGGGCATTTTTGGCAGTACCGGGTTTAATGTTTGTTTGGAAAAATAAAGATAAAATCGATATAAAAAAATGGCTGGTAATGCTTTCACCTGTTTTAGTCTTAATTCCGCTTACGTTAAAAACTGCAATCTCCGGCACTCCGGCCAGTTACGTGCCTGGGGAAGTGGATTATTTTGCTTCTAACGCATCTGTTTTTTCCCGAATTTGGTATGCTGTAGAATCCGGCGTGGTTTTTGGCAGCGCGCTTAACAGCTTAACCTGGGTTGGAATTAGTTTAATAGTAATTGGTTTAATCTTGCTTTTTACTAAAAGGCGATTGCTATTTTTGAATCTTTTGATTTTTTTGCTAATCGCTATCACACTTTTTTTCAGCATTCGTCCCATTCTTTGGGGCATGGGCAGGTACCAAGGGGAGTATTTGCTGCCTTTGGCAATTTTTGGATTATTTTTATTAGTATCAGAAATAAATAAGGTCAAAAGATTTGGCCAGGCAGCGGGAATTGTGGTACTAATTTTGATTGCGGGATATAATCTATATTTTTTCAAACATATTACCCAATTCAACGCGCCTGCAGATAAATTTTACCCTAACGATTACATATCAAGTGTAATGCTTTCGGAATATATTTATAATTACAAAGATGCTTTTTCGGCAGTAAAATTACACGGCCTTGCGGGCAGCGCGTATGTAGACGGAGTTAGCTACGGGGTATTTTCGGAAATTTTAAACGGTTATTCAGTAAAACAAACACTGGCTGAAAAAGAAATTTTTACCAAAACCGGCGGGCTGGCTAATGCCTCGGCAATTGGTCAAAATTCAAAAATTAAACTGGTTTTGGTTTCCGACGTTCCGTTTGCTGAAAAGAAACAAAAATTAATAAATGACTTACTGGCTTTAGGCTTTAAACCCTGGAAAAATTTTGAAAATAAAGATTACGGTTCAACGATTGTAGGTTTAATTAGATAAAAGAAATGGACGCTGCAACCCTTTGGGGGTAGCAGCGTCCGAGTTATACATTGGTTTTCCTCCTAGCCATCCAGCGGTATATATCCGGTGCGTGTCGAGTGAGCATTTGCAACGCACCTTCGTACAGCCGCCAAAGGAAGTCGAACCTGGTTTGCCAGTGGACGGATTTATGACTGAAAAAAATCTCCCGTGGCTTGTCGAATTTTACAATTTGGACATCTTCAAAGCCGTCTTCGAGCAGATGCCATACAATCCGCGGGGCAACATCCGGTCCGCAAATTACGTGAATCCGTACATCGGAAAGACTCATTAACAGGTGCGACGTCACGATTCTTTCATACTCTCCGGAAATGTAATCAATAGCCGCGTAGTCCTGTCCCGGCTGGAGTTGGATTTTGAACGGCTGGTAGCTGGCATCAATTGGTACGATATTATCACACAATATTCGCCAGCCCGTTCTAGCAGAAAGCTGTTCCGCCTTTCTTGCTATCCATTGATTTCCTGGAAGCGTTCCGGGGTCTCCAAACTGAAACACTGCAATCACATTTTTTTTCATCTCCCGCCCCCTCCTAGGAGCGTTTATGGGTCTGATTTAGGTGAGAGTCCTCCTTTTGGACTCTATATTTAATCACATTTACGCTCCCGAGTCAACGCTATTAATAAAGGCCGGTGACGCGCAGCGTGTTTCTCGCTTCGTCACCGGCCTTTTGCTTTTTTCGTTGGTGTGCCTCCTTTTGTTTATATTCCCAAATACTCCGCGCAGTTTCGGACAAATGCGCTGTGAACTTTCATAACCACTGGTCCCGACACCGTTTCAAATGCCCCTTTAATGGATTGAATGTCTTGAAGGACTTCTTCCACTTCAGCGTTGCCGAAGCTTAAGGGCCTTGCCAGGCTTATATGAGCCCATGGCGGACGTTTGTATTGGAGTTTTAGCGAAGTCTGGTTTTTGTGTTCAAAATCCACCTGGACCCGCTCGATCATTTGAGTCGCCTCTGCTCGAAAATCTTCTATGTCTTCCACCGCTTGCTCTTCGCCCAATATAATGCAGTCCGACGTCATTACAAGTTGTGAAAAGAGCAAGTGTAGCTTGCGCTCCGCTTTTTCTCGCAGAGAGAGCAGAATGGGATTTGCTCTGAGTTTCAGACAGAATTCCCTCCACAGCTCCGCATTTGTGCCTTCGGGAACCTCGAGCACTAAGGCGCTGCAGTGCACAGGCAAGTCCCGTCCGTAAAGCAAGAGCCGACCCTCACAACTCCTTTCCATTGTCATGAGATTCACGGTCACCTGTTGTTGAAGTTGTTGCAGTGACCTTAGGTCAAACTCGAAGCCAAGAATACACTGCCGCTGCCAGATTTGGGATGGTCCTTGGTAAAAACCAAACTTCCCTTTTTGCAGCGCTTCAATTCCGCTTTGATGAACAGCCTTTAAGGTTATTGGCAAGTATGTCGCCCTCCTTAAGACGACTCACCATTTTACAATAAAAATCACTCTTGGTCAAGGAAAGGTTTATTGCTATAATGTCCATATTATGCGCACAACTGTAATGCTTTTAGCCGGGCGGGGGAAGAGGTTTTCCGACGCCGGCTATACAATTCCCAAGCCGTTAATTGAAGTAGACGGAAGCCCAATGGTGGTTTCAGCCACTAAAGATTTGCCAAAGAGCGATAAATTAATTTTTGTAGTTTCGGGTGACTACGTTCAAAATCACGACATAGGCAACACTCTAAAAAAATATTTCCCGAACTCTGAAATTGTGGTTCAAACAGTTCCGCTGCAAGGGCAGGCGCACAGCGCTTTGCAGGCGAAAGGATCGGTGGATCCAGAATCTGTGCTTACTGTTGGCGCGTGCGACGCGGGTATGGTTTTTGACAACCAAAAGTACGAAGCTCTATTGGCTGACCCAAAGGTAGACGCAATTATTTGGGCGTTTAGGAATTATCCGCCAATGGAAACAAGGCCGGAGGCTTATGGCTGGATAGACACGGATGAGAACGGTTTTGTAAAAAAAGTTCAGTATAAAGTGCCCTTGTCAGACAAGCCACTTAACGATTGCGCGGTGTTTGGAAGTTTTACTTACAAAAAGGCAAAATACTGCTTTGAAAACGCGGAAGAGATGATTGCTAAAAATTTAAAAAGCGGAGCAGAGTTCTCGCTGGACGAATGTACAAATGTTTTAGTAAAAAACGGGCTTAAAGTAAAAGTTTTTGAAGTAGGTGTGTTTAAGTGCTGGGGGACGCCGGATGAATTACGCACGTATCTTTATTGGCAAAATTATTTTCAAGGACAGGGCAAGTTTCCCCTCCCTTGATGGGAGGGGTTAGGGGAGGGTGAAAAAAGGAAGATTTTTTCATCTTTAACCCCCTCCCTAACCCTCCCCACAAGGGGGAGGGAATAAAATTTTATGATCTCCAAAAAACTTTTAGAAGAAATAATTAAATTTGGGATTATTGGCGGCATTAGCACGGCTGTAAATTACGGCATCTTTTTTTTGTTTTTTTATTTTGGCCATTGGCACTATTTGCTTGCTAGTGCGGTAGGGTTTTTGTCAGGCGTGGCAATAAGTTATACCGGTAACCGCCTTTGGACTTTTGATTCCAAAGAAGAAAAAAAACTTAAGGAATTTGGCGGTTATTTGCTCGTTTGCCTAATAACTATCACAATTAGCCTGGCTTTCTTGCGTTTTGAAGTGCAAATTTTAAAAATCAATCCGCTCATTGCTAATTTTTTCGCAATTTGTTTGTCTGCAGCCATGAATTTTATTTTTGTAAAAATTTTCGTATTTAAAAAAGCCAAAAGTCATTTATAATTTTTATGATCAAGATTGTCCATCGCGTAAACAAAATAAAAGACCTAAAAAAAATCCCCAAAAGTTTAGGCGTGGAAATTGACATTAAAGCTTATGGCAAAAAACTTGTCTTAACCCACGAGCCTTTTGCAGGCGGCGACGATTTAGAAACCTATTTAAAAAATTTCCACCATAAATTTATTATCCTCAACATAAAAGAAACAGGAATTGAAAAAAAAGTTTTAGAGCTTTGTAAAAAATACAAAATTACAAATTATTTTTTGCTGGACGTAGAGGCGCCCTACATTTACCGCGCGTCTAAAAGGGGAGAGAGCAAAATTGCCATCCGTTATTCTGAAAAAGAACCTATTGAAGGGGTTTTGGTTTATAAAAAAAGTTTTGACTGGGTATGGATAGACGTATGTACAAAGTTGCCGCTTAATGCTTCAATTATAAAAAAACTAAAGCCTTACAAAACCTGCCTAGTAAGCCCGGAGTGCTGGAGGAGGCCGCAAGACATAAAAAAATACCAGCAGCAGATGAAAAAGTTAAACTTTTGGCCGGACGCGGTTATGGCAGACCCTGAATATTTAAAATTTTGGTAATTTTATTTGAAATGATTTTTTAATCAAAAAGAAAAGGCGGTACGAAGTTCGTACCGACCTTTTTTAAAGAGAGTCGAAGTTTGCGATCAGCTCGTTTACTTCAACTTGAAACCAAGATGCGTAGACGCGATTGGCCCCGGCTCGGAACAGAGGGATTATCGCGCAGGCGAGTTTGTAGTACGGAATGCCGATTGCCTTTGCCTTAGCTGCCCTGGCCGCTTGCATATCCTTTGGCGCATCACCAAAGAACATGAGCCGTTCCGGCGGAACATCCAGCCGATTTGCTACTTCAATAATAGGTTCGGGCGAAGGCTTTCCGTTTTTTACGTCGCAAGGAAGAACCATGCGTTCTCTTGTAAACCATTTGTTGAGGCCGGACAGGTCTGTGATTTTGTCAATGTACTGCATTGGTGTGCCGGTTTGCATACACAGATCCACGCCCCACCTCTGCATTTGGTCCAGCTGATATTCCACCCACGGTATTGGCGTAATACTTTCCGTTTGTTGAAACAATTTGTCGTAGGTGTCCTGAATTACGCCCAGGACGGCTTCGTAGTTGGCTTTGCCTTCGGAAAGCTCGACAATTCTTTGCGCTACTCTCTCATCTGAGCCACCAATAAATTGCAGTGTCTCGATGGCTTGTACTACGTCTTTGCACTCCACGCCTGCAAACCGAGCACCTTCCATGTATGCTTGTGCATGCAGTGGCTCCGTACCGTCGACCAAAGTTGCTTCCATATCGAAACCGGCTGCTACTATTTGAGACTCTTTTTTCATTCAGGACCTCCTTTTTTCTAGGTTGGTTGTTAATTATCTCACAAATGTTCTGTTTGGTCAACAGGAAAATTAGTGGTATAATTGGACTATTATTTATTTTTTTAAAGAAATTTTATGCAAGCAGCTGTTGCGGTTGAGGCCGGAAAGTTGGAGATTAAAGAGGTAGAAAAACCGGTTTTAGGGGACGATGAAATTTTAATAAAAGTAGAAGCTTGCGGGGTCTGCGGTTCAGACTTACGGAATTTTAAGTATGGCAACAAGCGTGTAACTTTCCCGGCTATTTTAGGACACGAGGTTGCGGGCACCATTACAGAAAAAGGGGCAGGTGTAAAAAAATATGAAATCGGGGACAGGGTAGCTATGGGGGCGGACGTGCCCTGCGGAAAATGCAGTTACTGTTTAGTCGGTCAGTGCAATAACTGTTTGGAAAATTTGGCTATTGGCTACCAATACCCGGGCGGCTTTGCGGAGTTTATAAAAGTAGACAGCAAAGTTTGGGACATTGGCCCTTTTGAAAAATTGCCGCAAGATTTAAGTTTTGACGAAGCCACGGTGGCCGAGCCGGTTGCGTGCATAATTAACGGGCTTGAAATTTTGCCAAATCCCGGCAAAGAAATTTTAGTAATTTTTGGCGCCGGAGTAATGGGCTGTTTGTTTACAGAAGTTGCCCCGCATTTTGGTTATAAGAGAATTTTTTTGCTGGATATTAACCAAAAACGCCTGGATATGGCTAAAGAAAGGGGTTTTGCCGCAGAAGAATTTTTATTGTATAATCAAGACATTGCCGGTATTTTAAAGGACAAAACCCAAGGCAGGGGAGCAGACGCGGTTATTGTTGCAGCAGCTTCAAAAGAAGCCCAAAAAGCCGCTTTAGAAATAGCGGGTAAGCGCGGCTCCATTAACCTTTTTGCAGGCCTTCCGCCGACTGCGCCAGAGTTATCTTTTGCATCAAATACCATCCACTATAACGAAATTTTTCTTACCGGATCCCACGGCAGCACACCTGCACAGTTTGCCAAGGCGGTTGAATTAATTGCAAATAAAAAAATTAACGTAAAAAAAGCTATTACCCACAGTTTTAAACTCGGAGAAATTGAACAGGCTTTTAAGGTAATAGAAGACTTAAGCGGTTTGAAAACCATTATCCATCCCAATGAATAAATCATCCCAAATTGCCGCCTCTATAATGTGCGCGGATTTTTTAAAGCTCAAAGAGACAATTGAATTTTTAAACCAAAGCGGATGCGACTACTTGCATTTGGACATAATGGACGGCAGTTTTTCCAACGACTATATGATGGGGAAAAAATTAATTGCCGATATTTCTAAAATAAGTAAAATGGCGCACGACTACCATTTAATGATTCGGGACCCCGAAGCTTACATTGGGGAACTTCATGTTAAACCCGACGACATTATTACGGCTCACTGGGAATTGTGTAAGAATATGGACAAAGTTTTGGAGCTGCTTAAAAATAAAGGCTGCAAAATTGGCATTGCATTAAACGCCGGCACCTCGGTGCGCTATTTAGAACCTTACTATAAAGACATAGACGTAGTTCTAATTATGCTTACCCGGGCAGGAAAAATGGGCAACGAGTTCCAGGAATCAACTTTGGAAAAAATTTCCCAGGTTCGGAGCGAGGCGGAAAAGCAGGGCACGAAAATTTTAATTGAAGTTGACGGTGCGGTGTCTTTAAACACTATTCCCCGTTTAAAAAATTTGGGTGCGGATATTTTTGTAGGGGGTTCTTCGGGGTTATTTGTTAGCAATACAGTATTAGAGCAAACCTACCCAAAGTTTAGGGAATTGGTGGTATCGTAAACACAATGGAATCAAAGCATAAAAAAATCCGTTTAGGCATAAACACGGGGTTTGCTTTAAATCGCTTTCCGGAAGCCGAAGTCTGGGCAAAAATTGTCGGCCAGGATTTGGGGCTTCGCAGCGTGCAATTTACGGCAGATTTGCTGAACGCTGCTTTGCCGCAGGATATTATTGACGACCAGCTGGCAAAAATTAAAACCGCATGCGGGCACTACGGCGTTCAAATTGAGCACACTTTTACTTCGGCTTTCACACGTTTAAACCATCTGGCTTATCCTGACGAACGGCTTAGAAAATATTGGGTGAGCTGGTTTAAAAAATTTGCAGACATTTCAGTTCAGCTCGGGGCAAAATCTATGGGCAGCCATTTTGCAATACTGTCCGTAACAGATTTAGAAAACCAGCAAAGGCGCGAGCTAATGACCCAAGCTGCAATTGACGGCTGGCATGAAATCGCCGCTTACGCTAAAACATTAGGGCTTGAGTATTTAACCTGGGAGCCTATGTCCATACCCAGGGAATTTGGCGAAACTATAGAAAATACAAAGGCTCTGCACAGGCGTGTAAATGAAAATTCGCCTTTGCCTATACGCTTGTGTTTAGACGTGGACCATGGGGATGTTTCTTCCAAAAATCCGGACGATACCAACCCCCACAAGTGGCTGGAAAATTTTGTGTACGATTCTCCCATAATTCATATTAAACAAAGTCTAAAGAGTAAGAGCGGCCATCATCCTTTTGTTGAAGAATATAATAAAGACGGTAAAATTGTTCCCAAAGAAATAATAAGTTTAATAGAGCAGCACGGAATGGATGATACTCTTTTATTGTTTGAGTTTTCCTTTCGCGAGCGTGAGCCTTTTGAAAGTTTGGTTTTAAAGCACCTTAAAGAATCAGTAGACTACTGGCGCCCTTACATACTAATATGACCTTTATAATCATTGTCGTTCCCAAAAATCTGGCTTTGCCAGTTTTTGGGAAACTATAAAGGGAAAGAGAGAGTTTACGAGAGAGAAAACCGTTAGGTTTGCTCTTTCGTAAGATTTTTATGAAAATTGTAATTCCTATGGCAGGCAGCAGCGAGCGTTACAAGAGGGCGGGTTTTGCATTACCTAAATATTTGCTGCCCGTGGGTAACAAAACCATGATAGAAAAGGTGGTAGAAACCTTCAATCCTGCTAAAGATGAGTACATTTTTATTATTTCCAAAGAGGATGAACAAAGTCATCAGGTAAAAAATTTTTTATCTAACTTGCCAATAAAGCATGAAGTTTATGAAGTGGACAGACACAACCTTGGTCCCACCCACACCGCTTTACAAATAAAAGACAAGTTAGATCCCAAAGACGAAGTGATTATTAATTACTGCGACTTTTTACTTGAGTGGGATTATCAGGATTTTTTAAATAAGATCAAAGCAGGTAGCTATGACGGCGGCGTGCCTTGCTTTAAGGGCTTTCATCCGGCATCTTTGGGGGACACTTACTACGCGTATTTAAGAGTAAATGAAAAGAACGAATTTTTGGAGTTGCGGGAAAAACAACCTTTTACCGATAACAGAATGGACGAATTTGCTTCAACAGGTACATATTATTTTAAAACCTGGGAAATATTTTGTAAGTATGGCAAGCAGCAACTTGAGCAAAAAGTTTCCGCAGGCAACAAAGAATTTTATCCCAGTTTAATTTATAATTTAATGCAAGCGGATGGGTTGAAGTCTTTAATTTTTGAAGTAGAGAAGTTTATTTGTCTGGGATCGCCTAAAGACTATCAAGAACATCAGTATTGGTTTAATTATTTCAAGAATCTATGAAAGCACTTGTACTGAAAGAAAATGGAATATTTGAGCTAAACCCAAACCATCCCGAGCCTATGCAGGCAGCCGGGGAGATTTTGGTAAAGGTAACCGCTGCCGGGGTTTGCAGTTCAGATATCCCGCGGTCTTTTAAAAGCCAATCATATTTTTATCCCGCAATTTTAGGACATGAGATTGTGGGGGAGACAGAAAGTGGTGAGGTAGCAGTGTATCCTTTAATTGCTTGTCGTGCTTGCGATGCGTGCTCTAAGGAAGTTTTTAACCTATGCCGTACTTACGATTATATTGGTTCACGCAGGCACGGTGGTTTTGCCGAGCAGGTCGTGGCGCCATCAGCTAACATTATTAGCTTACCCAAAGGCCTTGAGCCCTCACTTTCTGTTCTAACTGAGCCCGTAGCCGTGCTAATCCACGCGCTTTCCAAAGCAAGGCTTTTAAAAGAGTCCCGGGTTTTAATAGTCGGTGACGGGGCCATGGCCCTGCTTTTGGTGAAATTATTAAGCTGGCGAGGGGTAAAAGATATTACGATTTTAGGCAAATATGAGCATAAACTGGTTTTAGCCCAAGAGTTTGGAGCAAAAGCAATTTTTAGCGACAGCAGTGAAATTTTAAAATATAACAATAGTTTTGATATAGCCTTTGAGCTTGCCGGGTCTATTCAAGCTTATGAGTCAGCCATTGCCTTGCTTAAATTCCAGGGACAGTGGATTTTGGTAAGTAATATAAAGCAAGATTTCGCTCTCTCTAAGAAAGATTTTTCAACCATTTTAAGAAAGGAATTAGTTATTACGGGCTGCTGGAATTCTTTGCCCCACGAATGGCCGACAGCCGGGGAATTTTTACGCCTGCATCCGGAAGCAAAAAAAGTAATTTCCCATATTTTTCCAATTCACGAAGGGCCAAAGGCTATGCAGGCGATTTTTGAAAAAAAATTGGATAATTATATTAAGGCGGCCTTTATTTTCTAAATGACAAATAAGTTAGTAAATTATTTAAAAAATCTTAGGCACGAGCCGATCACGATTATTTTTTTCCTGGCTGTTTTGGCCAGTTTTATTTATCATCTGGACCTAAGGACACAGCATTTCCAAGAATGTGATTCTTCGGGAACGTATCATCTGATGTACGGCTTCCCAAAGGAAGCTTTGCTTTATAGCGCTTATAGTTATCCGGATTCCCGGTTGCTTTCTGAAGATACGGCCAGAAAATTATTGAACTTAAAACCGGCGCAATATTTTGCTCAAACTTATTTGCCGGATTTTACCGAGGAAAGACTAGTAAATAAACTTACTAGAACCAACATTTTTTTGGCAATGCGCTTTGTTTACATTCAGGCCGTGTCCAGTCTGCATTTGCCCCATGCGCTGGAGAGTATGTTTGCCTTGCCTTTTTCTGCGACTTTTTCTCCGGGCTACGGGTTAATTTATGGGCTGGTAACGGGAGCTAACTATAATTATGAGCAATTTATGTCGAGGGCCACTTTGGTGACTACAATATTTTTTCATCTTGCTGTTTTGTTAGTCTACTTTACCGGCAGAAAACTCAAAGCCAGCGCTTTTGCCAGCGCCATTGCTGCCAGCCTTATGCTTTTTGCCATTACTATGTACGGCTCCAATTACGATGTGGGCAGCAGGCCTTGGAATTTAATTTCCGCAGTTGTCTGGGTGTGGTGTTTAGCCAAATATGCAGACAGCCCCAAAGTTTTGAAAAAAGTTTCTATAGCCAGCGCCATTTTGGTTTATTTTAATTATTTAATTGTATTTTTTTGGGCGGCTTTTGTCTTGGCCGAAAGTTTTAGAGCCAACCGCCAAAGCGTTAAAAGTTTTTTAAAACAAATTTGGCAGGTTTTAAAAACTCAAAAAATTGCTATTGTTTTTATTTTTTTGTGTGGATTAATTTTCTTTCAGCCCGGCCAGGGTTTTCGGGGTAACATTAGCCTTGGCACAATGTTTAGCGATATTTACTATATTGTCTTGAATTTCTTTAGTTTTTATACCCATAGTCATTGGCTAAACATTGGCCAATTTATTTTAGGGTTGCTGCTGATTGTTTTAAGTATCCGGGCTTATTTTAAATTATCGAAAAATCAGGACGACTCTGTAAAAATAGTTTCCTTAACATTGCTCTTTATTTTTGTCCTCTATGCTTTGGCTGCACTGGTTAAAGCCGTGGGGCTAGCGCCTAACAGGCAGATGGTATTTTTAGTTGCAGCAATTTATCCGGGCATAGCCTTGGCTTTGGACAACCTACTTTTAAAGTCCAAATTTTTGAATTTTAATAAAATTTTAACTTGCGTGCTTGTTTTATTTTTAGCTTTAGGCTTTTCTGGTTTAATTTTAAGAAGGGTCGATGCGCTCGATAGAACAGCCGGTATTGTATTTGCACAAGACGTTGAAAGAGTAGAGGTGCAGGATTGTTCTTTTAATTTAGTAAATAAAACCTGGGACACCCAAACGCCGGTGGAGTTTGTGGACTTAACTAAATTTAAGTCGGGTCAAACCCTTTTGTTTTTAAGCCAGACGACTTCTTTTGAAAAGGCATTAAAAATGTGGAGGGAAAGTTATAATTTAGAAGTTGAAATTGTCAGCCAAAAACAGGACATAAATTTAACTTATTTTGTCGCCTACAATCCGGATTTTGCGCGCTTTCCTTTTAGCCGGCCCAACAGCTTGTACGAGGTGAAATTTAAGGTAATTGAAGTTTCAAAAAAGTAAGGTTTTATGGTATATTACCAACACTTATGGAAGATATTTTACAGCCCACACCTAACCTGACGGATTACCAAACAGTCAAGGATAATTTTTCTTGGGAAAGTTGGCACAAAGAATTTTCTTTTTCAAAGAGCGGAAAAGTAAATTATGCTTACGAAGTTACCGACTTTCAGGTTCAAAAAGGCAATGGTGACAAACCGGCAATTGTCAGCCAAAAAGCTGATGGCCAGGTCCATAGCGTCACTTTTAAAGAACTGGCGGAAAAAACAAATATTTTGGCGTCTGCCTTAAAGCAGAAAGGTTTAAAGCCCGGAGAGCGGTTTGGACTGTATGCAAATAAATCTTTAGATTATGCAATTGTGCTTTTGGCTGCAATTAAATGCGGGGCAATTGCTGTTCCGGTATTTGCGGCTTTCGGCCGGGACGCAATTGCAGACAGGTTGTCTGACTGCGGGGCGAGTTGGCTATATGTAACTAACGATTTGCTAAAAAACGTTGCGTTTGATGCCTCAACATCAACAAAAAATATTTTGACAGATTATGCTCAGGCTATAGAAGGTTTGCAAGTAAACTTGATCAGCGATTGCCTAAACACACAACCTTCAGGCGATGTCATTTATTTTGGGGACCTTGAAACCCCATTTATTATTCACTATACTTCGGGCTCCACAGCAAAACCCAAAGGCATCTTATTAGTTAATCGTGCCATGATTGGACATATGGTAACAGCGCTGTATGTGCTCGATCTTCATCCCGAAGATAAATTTTGGAATACCGGCGACCCGGGTTGGGTAACGGGTATGGTTTACAATTTTTTTGCGCCGCTGCTTTTAGGTGTGGCCGCGCACATTTACGAAGGGCCTTTCCACCCCAAGGCGTGGGTGGATTTTATGGCTAAAATGAAAATTAGTGTTTGGTACTCAACGCCCACCGCATTTCGTCTGCTTCGCTATTATGCTGCGCCGTTAAATAAAACTGAAGTGCCGTCACTGCGGCATATTGTCAGCGCAGGCGAGCCGCTCAATCCAAGCTTAATTGACTGGACTGAAATTAATTTGGGAATTCCCATCCACGACTCCTGGTATATGACGGAAAACGGACATCAGCTTATTAACAACTACCGCTGTCTCGCAATTAAAAAAGGTTCAATGGGCAAACCTCTGCCGGGGATTACTGCGGCAATTATAGACGAGCAAGCTAAAGAATTACCGATTGGAGAAATTGGCAGGCTGGCGGTTAAAACGCCTTGGCCGGGACTTATGAAAACAGTGTGGGGAAATGAGGAAAGATTTAAAGCTTATTTTCAGGACGGTTGGTATATTTCGGGGGATACGGCGTATAAGGACGAAGAAGGATATTTTTGGTTCCAGGGCAGGGAAGATGATATGATTAAAAGTGCGGCGGAAAGAATTAGCCCTTTTGAAATAGAAAGCGTCCTGGTCTCCCACCCCCAGGTTGCCGAAGCCGGGGTAATTGGTAAACCCGATGCAATTTTTGGCCAAATAATTAAGGCTTTTATTTTGTTAAAACCGGGCGTGAGTTCGTCACCGGCTTTAAAAAGTGAGCTAACGGCTTTTGTCCGGGAAAAGTTGGCAGCCCACGAAGTGCCCAGGGAGATTGAATTTGTAGACAAGCTTCCTAAGACAAAAAGTGGTAAAATAATGAGGCGTGTGTTAAGAGCCAAAGAGACTAACAGCGACTCGGGCGACCTTTCAACGCTGGATGCGGAAATGAACCCAAATAAGACCTAAAAAGTATGGATAGAAAAGCAATTTTAATTCCGGGAAATGGCGGGGCAAAGCCAACCGATAACTGGTTTCCTTATTTGGAACAAGAGCTTACCAAGCTCGGTATTAGCGTAATTAACAGGGAGTTTCCCGACCCAATGCTGGCCAGAGCCGAATTTTGGCTGCCGTTTATAAAGGAGTTAGGCGGCGATGAAAATGCAATTTTAATTGGGCATTCATCGGGCGCAATTGCAGCTATGAGGTATGCGGAAAGCAACAAGATTTTTGGTTCGGTGCTGGTCGGGGCTTATCAAACAGATTTAGGCATAGCCAGTGAAAGAATAAGCGGGTACTTTAACACTCCCTGGAATTGGAGCGCAATAAAAAATAACCAGCAATGGATTATCCAGTTCGCTTCCACCGACGACCCTTTAATCCCAATACAGGAAGCGCGCAGTGTCCATGAAAATTTAGCTTCAGAATACCATGAATTTAACGACCAAAAACATTTTGGGTATGGAGATGAGCCCAAGCCGGAATTCTTAGAGTTATTAAACGCAATTAAGAATAAATTATTTATTAAATTCAATGCCAGATAAAAAAGTGAATGTAGCCATAATTGGCGTGGGAAGTTTTACAAAAGCCTTAGTGGAAGGTGTGTCTTTTTATACAAAGAATCCAGAAGAGAGCAAGGGTTTAATGAACCCGCAAATAGGCTCTTATAAAGTTTCGGATATTAATTTTGTCGCTGCCTTTGACGTTGACGAACGCAAGGTAGGCAAAAAATTACACGAGGCAATTTACGCGCCGCCAAATGTCACCCAGCAAATTACTGAAAGTTTGGAGTACGACTGCGTTGTGCATAGGGGGCCGACTTTAGACAGCGTGCACGAAGCTTTAAAAGGCTCTTTTGTTATGGAAAGCAACCGGGAAGTAGTGGACGTTGCCAATGTTTTAAAGCAGTCTAATGCAGACGTAGTGCTTAATTTAGTGCCTTCGGGAGGGGAGAAGGCTACCCACGCTTATGCCGAGGCAGCACTTTCTGCCGGCGTAAGTTATATAAACTGCATTCCCACCCCGCTTGCAACCCTGCCGGAGTGGCAAAAGCGTTTTGAGGAAAAAAATTTGGTCCTACTCGGTGACGATATAAAAAGCCAGCTGGGCGCCACTATGCTTAACCGCATCCTTTTGGAATTTTTAAAAATGCGGGGGATTAAAGTTACCAAGTCCGCGCAGGAAAATCGCGGCGGCAATGCAGATCACTTTAACTTACTGCACAGAGCCGAGACCAAAGAGAAATCTAAAAGAGAAGCCCTAACCCACTTTTTAGAAGACGACGACGCCAAACCCTCGGTGAAGTTTGTGTACACAGGTGAGCCTTCGGGCAGTAAGCGAGTGACCATAGAAATAGAAGGGGAGATGTTCGGCCGGGTGCCTATAAGCATCCACTCTATAATAGAAGATCAAATTAGCGTAAACGGCGCAGGGGTTGCGGTGGACGCAATTCGGGTGGCAAAGTTTTTGGTTGACCAAAAGTTGCAGTCCGAAGTTTGGAAAGCCTCCCCGTTTTTAATGAAGTCCCCGCAAAAGCCCGTGTCTGACACCCAGGCCTTTGAGCTTTTTAAGCAGGTAATCGGGAAATAAGTATGTTTTCTGTCGGTGTTGATATAATAGAAATTTCGCGTTTTAAAAATGCTAACTATCTAAACAGGGTAGCGGAGTTTTTTTTAACGCCCGAAGAATTGCGCGAAGCTTTAAATTCTTCCGACAAATACCAGCATTTAGCCTCCCGTTTCGCCGCCAAAGAAGCGGTTATTAAAGCTATCCCCGAGCCTTCAAATTATATGGATTTTGAAATTGTAAAACAGGACAAAAAGCCCGTAGTGAAATTTTTAAGGCCAGAGCTTACTAAGTATAAAGTTGCCCTTAGCCTTTCCCATTCAGAAGGGTCTGCCATTGCCTTTGCCGCCGCCCAAACTATATGAGTAAACTTACTTCCATTTTTGCTTCCACCTTAAATATTGAAGAAAGCAAGGTTACCCCGGGCCTTTCCCCGGAAAATACCTCTGCCTGGGATTCTTTGAATTCCATAGTTTTGGTAACGGAAATAGAAAAAGCTTACGATTTAAAATTTAGTTACGACGAAGTTATGGCTATAAAAAATTTTGCAGATGTAGAAAAGTTGCTTATTTCGAAAGGTAAGCAGCTATAAATTAATTAATAGAAGTCTTAGATGACGGATTCATTCCGGCATCTAAGACAACTTACGGAAAGGGGAGGCAGCTCCGACTATTAGTCGGAGCGTTGGAAGGGGAAAACCCTATCAGAACGAAGTGAGCCTGCCTGACGGCAGGCAGGCGGGTTTTCCCCTCCAAATTCATTTATGCTGTTTAATTCATTACAGTATTTGCTTTTTTTGCCCGCCGTTGTCGCGGTTTATTTTTTATTGCCCCAGAAATGGCGCTGGTTCTGGCTGCTTGCGGCGAGCTGTTATTTTTACATGGTGTTTGTGCCTTCCTATATTTTAATTTTGGGCGCGACCATTGTAGTCGACTATTTTGCCGGTATTTTTATAGAAAAAAGCCACGGGCACAAACGAAAACTCTATTTAGTTTTAAGCCTTATTACCAACATCGGTTTTCTGGCATTTTTTAAATACTGGAATTTTTTTGCAGCCAATGTTAACGAACTTGCCCAACTTATTGGGTGGAATTATTCAATTGAGGCCCTGCATATTCTCCTCCCGGTCGGGCTTTCCTTCCACACTTTCCAGGCTATGAGCTATACCATAGAGGTCTACAAAGGCAGGCAAAAAGCTGAGAGGCATTTCGGTATTTATTCCCTTTATGTTATGTTTTTCCCGCAGTTGGTTGCCGGACCCATTGAGAGGCCGCAACATTTAATCCACCAGTTTTACCAAAAACATTTTTTTGAATACGAAAGGGTAACCTCCGGCATTAGGTTGGTAGTCTGGGGGTTGTTTAAAAAAGTGGTAATTGCCGACCGTTTAGCGGTTTTGGTTAATACGGTTTTCCAGGCACCCCATAATTTTAACGGCTTTCAGCTGACTATTGCCGCTGTGTTTTTTCTTTACCAATTATATTGTGATTTTTCAGGTTACACAGATATTGCGCGGGGCAGCGCCAGGATTTTAGGTTTTGAGCTAATAGAAAACTTTAACCGCCCCTTTATTTCCAAATCCATAGCCGAATACTGGCGCAGATGGCACATCTCACTTTCTTTTTGGCTAAGGGACTATGTTTACTACCCCATTGCCTTCAAAAGAGAAGGGAGCGCAAAAACCAAACTATTTTTAGCCTTGCTGGTGACTTTCTTTTTAAGCGGGCTTTGGCACGGAGCGGGCTGGACTTATATAATTTGGGGAACGCTTTATGGACTTTATATTTGCATTTCGGTTTTAACAAAACCGCTTCGGGATTGGTTTGTTAAAACAGTTAAGTTAAATGCGGCGCCAAAACTGCACGGTTTTTTGCAAATTGCGTTTACTTTTGCTCTGGTGGTTTTAACCACGGTTTTCTTTAGGGCCGATTCGGTACAAAACGGCTGGTACATTGTCAGTCATTGGTTTGTGGGCTGGGGCAATTTGGCAAGTTTGTCGGCCGCGCTTAAAGCCGCTTTAAGCATTGGCCTGGGGCCGGAGATGTTTGGTGTGGCCGCCTCAGGAATTATCTTTTTGGAAATTGCCCAATACATTGAAGGGAAAAGTAATTTAAAAATTACCGAGTGGCTGGGCAGGCAGGCAGGTTGGGTAAAGTGGCCGGTGTATTACGCAATTATTTTGGCAATTTTATTTTTTGGCGCGTATGCAGGCTCGCAATTTATTTATTTTCAATTTTAATGTCTAAAGATTTACTTAAATTTTTATACAAAGCAGTCCTGCTGGTTTTGCCCATTGCGGGCGTTTTGGCCGCAATTTTTTTGTATGTTAACTTTTTGCATAAAAATTCCATCTACCAAAATATTTTGGAAGGCAAGGCACAGGATTTAATTGTAAATAAAAAGCTTGAGCATTTTAATATTTTAATTACCGGCGATTCCAGAGCCGAGCGCTTAATGGTGCCGGAAGTTTTTAAACAGAATAAAATTGAAACCATAAATATAGGCACAGACACCAGCGATTTTATGAGTGCCCATAACGCTATAAAAAAATATAATTTGCTGCCAAAGACAGATGTGTTGATTATGTCTTTAAGTTTGTATCAGCTCAATGACAAAGCCTTGGACAGGGGCAATTTGTCTCCCGCGACTATGGCGCAATTAAAGTTTCCTGAACTGCTCAAACTGTTTAGAAAAGATTACGGCAGCCTCATTAGGCTTTATTTGTACACCTTTTTAAAGGAGTTGGCGCCAAAGAGCACGGCCCAAAGTTTCCCTGACCAGGGTTTTGTGGCCATAGAAAAAGATTTGCCGCTGCCCTTGGACAAAGGTTTGCTAAAGAGGCATGGTTGGTATAAAGACGGAATAGCAATGGATGGCGCAAAATTGCGGGTGTTTAGGGAAATGCTCAAAGAGCTTTTTAAAAGCGGTAAGCCGGTAATTTTTTACGCGGCGCCGGTTAGTCCGGCCTGGAAAGATCTTACAACAAACAGTTACATTAGCGATGCTGAAGGTAAATTTAACGAAATAATAAAAGAAGAAATTAAACAGTATCCAAATTTTTATTTTTTTGATTTTTATTCCAAGCCTCCAAAAGAGTTGACTAACAACGAATTTTACGATATACAACATACAAATAAGGCTGGGGCTGAAATCTTTACTCAAATTTTCATTGACCGAATGAAGCAGGAAGGTTTAACGAAATTTATTCAAAAATAACCCATGAAATTTTCCATTATTGTACCTTTTTACAACGAATCCAAAAATGTTCCTTTAGTTTTGGATCAATTTAAACCCTTTGCCTCAAAATATGAGTTTGAGCTTATTTGTGTAAACGACGGCTCCAAAGACGATACCAAGGAAGTTTTTGGTTCTCTTTTAGCTAGCGGTCAGTATTCTTTTGTTAAATTAATTAGCTATTTTCCTAATGGCGGCTATGGTAATGCCATTATGACGGGTGTTAGGGCGGCGATAGGGGATGTGGTTGCCTGGACGCATTCAGACCTGCAAACACCGGTTGCCGACGTCTTTAAAGCTTTTGATGTTTATCAATCATCATCGGATAAAAAAATCTTAGTCAAAGGCTGGCGGACAAATCGGAACTTGCAACAGGTGATATTAAGCTTTGGCATGGCCACAGTTGCGAGCGTAATTTTGTTTAGAAAGTTGACGGAAATAAACGCGCAGCCAAAATTGTTCGGTAAAGATTTAGTACCGCTATTAAAAGACGCGCCAAAAGATTTTTCGCTCGATTTATATTTGCTTTGCACAGCGCAAAACAACGGGTATAAAATTAAAACCATAAAAGTAAAATTTCCCGAGCGGTTGCATGGGGAATCGTCCTGGGCATTTTCCTGGAAAAATAAATTTAAAACTATTTGGCGAAGTGTAAAGTATATTTGGCGACTTAGAAAAGAAGTATAAAAAGCCCTTGATTTGCGAGGGCTTTTTTGATAGAATGAATGGCTATCAAAGGAGGCTCAGATGACAAGACTGATTAAGAATGACGGACTGTTCCAAACCTCTGTCGTTGCGATCCAGGCAGGATCTCTGGTTATGCAGAGCTACCTGAAACGATTTGCAGGGGAGGGAAAACTCGAATTTAAGAGCACTGATGGTTTGACTCCGGTCGGCGAGGGAGACAGAATGACCGGATATCGCATCGCAGAAGTTTTGAGATCTTGTTTTCCTCATATCACCTGCGTTGATGAAGATCTGGGCGTGATCGGAGACCCCGACAGTAATGATCGATGCTACATCGACGGCATCGATGGAACGAGTCAATTCCTGCGCAGGTTTGAAATGCTTAAGCCGGTGACGGGCATGACTTTTACCCGGAACGACGAACTGTATTTCGCTTTGATCGCCGATCCCATGCGAAACAAGATCGTTCTGGCGGAAAAGGGTTCAGGCGCGTACGAAATGCCGTTCGACGGTGGAGATCTGGTGCGCCTGCAAGTCAAGCCCGGCAAAACCGTCAAAGAACGAATATTCGCCGAAGATGCTCTGTCTTACCCGTACACCGATGCAAGGTTCGGAAAGTTCATCGCCGGCGTCAATCGTTTTGCACAGAATCGCCGTACGTGGGCGAGCTGTCTGGCTCACGCGGCTTACGTCGCCCAGAACCTGGTCGACTTTACGGTGCTCCATGCGATTGGCGGCTTCTGGGACTTGGGCGGTTGTCTTATTGCTCAGGAAGCCGGTGGTATTGCCGCAGATGTTCTCACCGGACAGCCGGTGACACATTATGGGGACTACCAGCTGGTCCTAGTCGACAACGGGGCAGATCACGATGAGCTGTTCGATTTCACTCGAGAATGCTACGGTACCGACTACAAGGGTTTTCGAGGCAAAGAGTAGTAGTCATCTATGCAATGCTTCGAGCGCGAGATTCTTTTGGGGGGAAGGACTCGCGCTTTTATTTTGTCTTGCTAAACTGTATAATAATAGAGTTATTTTATGAGCAAAATCAACATTTCTTTTATTCAATACGGAGGTTTGGCTTATGGCGGGGCGCAGAAGCAGGCTATTAGTTTGGCTAAAATTTTGGACAAAAATAAATTTACTGTCCGCTATTTTTGGTCAGTGCCGGCAAAGGATTTATATTCGGACTTAATCCACCCAACTACTAATTTGCAATATTTGGGCGAGTTAAAAGAAAGCGGAGTTGAGCCTGTGGAATTTAAAGTTAGAGCCAGAGATATTTCTCACCCTTACCATCCTTGGCAACAAACAGACTTTTTTGAAGTTTTCAAAAAATATCCCGCCGACATAATTTTTAGCGTGAGAGCGGGGCACCCTGAATTTCCCTTTGTTCATTTAAATTTACCAATTGTGGAGTGGAATGTTTTTGGCCAGGCAGATGCATCCCAAAACCTTGTAACATCGGTCGCTGTGAGCCCCTGGGTACAAAAAGAATTTTTAAAAAACGGCGGTAAACAGGAAATAAGTAAAATTTGTTTTCCTGCAATTAACAGCCAGACAGAAACCGAAGATTTGCGAGGTGAACTTAATATAAAACCCGAAGAAATTATTTTAGGTTTTCACCAACGGGTGGATGACGGAATTTTTGGCAGTCATACATTGGAAGCTTTTGCAAAAATAAAAAATCATACCCAAAAACCTCTGCGTTTTTTTATTTTGGGAGGCTCTGAAAAATATAAAGAATTAGCCAAAGACTTGCATCTTAAGGTGGAATTTTTGCCGCTCGCTATGGATTACTCCAGAGTGAGCAAATTTTTAAACACTTTGGACATATTTTGCCACAGCGCAGGCCTTGGAGAATCTGTCGGCCTGGCTGTTATGGAAGCGATGATGCACGGTTTACCGGTAGTTTCCATAAAAAGCTGGAACAACGGCCATATAGACGTTATTGGCAGCACAAATAAAGTATCAGAAAGCGTAGATGAATATGCCCAAAATTTGTTAAAATTAATTGAAGATGAACAATTTCGCAAATCGGTGGCGCAAGCATCGCAAGTACGCGCTAAAGAGAATTTTAGTTTTGAGCATATGAACCGTTTTTTTGAAAATATTTTTCAAGACACCTTTGAAAAATATGGCGCAGGCAAAAAACCCTTTCAGGTTTTGCCGCAAGACATTTACAATCATTTTTCTTTTTACAGGTTTGCTTATCGTATGCTTGCCCGTTACCCCAAAGTTTTTAAAAAGCTTTTGCCATTAAATCGCAGGATTAAAGATTTAATAAAATGAAAACAGTTTTAATAACCGGCTCAAGCGGCTTTTTGGGTAAAAATTTGGCCAGTGGGCTGGCAACAGAGTACAATCTGCTATTGCCAACGCATCATCAGTTGGATTTACTCGACAAAGCACAGGTAGAAAAATATTTTGTTAATAACAAGGTAGAAGTTGTAATCCACACCGCCGCTTTAGGTATAGTACGCGGACAAAATGCTGACCCTAGCGCTATCCAAAAAAATTTGGATATGTTTTTAAATGTTGCTTCACAATCGGACAAATTTGGCAATATGATTTTTTGCGGTTCAGGCGCGGTTTATGACAAACGACAAAGCCTAAATATGGTAAAAGAAGAAGAGTTTGGTAAAAGCGTGCCCGTGGACGCTTACGGTGTTTATAAATATAAATGCTCGGAGTATATTGAGAAATCGGAAAATATTTTAGATTTAAGGTTGTTTGGCATTTATGGCCCATACGAGGACTATGCCACACGTTTTATTTCCAACGCTATTTGCAGAAGCCTACTCAACATCCCTATAACCATAATTCAGGATGTAAAGTTCGATTATTTATACATAAACGACTTTATAAAAGTTGTAAAACACTTTATAGAGCACCCGGCAAAGCATAAAAGCTATAATGTGGGCACCGGACAGCCGGTAAGTATTTTGCAGATTGCCCAAAGGGTTAAGCAACTCTTTAATAATAATTTAGAGATTGTTATAAAATCGGAAGGTTTAAATAATGAGTACACTTGTGACACTTCGCGTTTGTTGGGGGAGTTGCCGAATTTTAAATTTACAGCCTTGGACGAGAGCTTAAAAGAGCTTTATAATTGGTATAAAGAACGGCTAAACGAGATTGATGCAAATAAATTGCAATTTGATAAATAATGAATAAAATTTCTTTTTTAAAAAATAAGGCCAAAGCAGTCAGGCGGCTGCTTTTAACTTCTGCTTTTAAGGGGAAATCCGGGCATATTGGTTCGGCGCTTTCCACTGTGGATATTATTACAGCGCTTTATTTTAAAGTTTTAAATGTAAACCCAAAAAAACCTAAAAGTCCTGATCGCGACATTTTTATTTTAAGCAAAGGGCATGGGTGTTTGGGGCTATATTCAACTTTGGCTCTAAAAGGTTTTTTTTCGGTTAAGCATTTAGATAAATATTTTACTGACAACTCCCTGCTTGCCGGGCATCCGGTTTACGGTTCTTTGCCTGGCATTGAAGCCAGCACTGGCTCCTTAGGCCATGGTTTGGGTATGGGCTTGGGCATGGCATATACTTTTTTAGGCAAAAAGCAAAAAAACCATATCTTTGTTATGTTAAGCGACGGCGAGTGCGACGAGGGTTCGACCTGGGAAACTATAATGCTGGCCGGGCATTTAAAGACCAATAATTTAATTGCGATAGTAGATTATAACAAAATCCAAAGTATTGGCCGGGTAAAAGATGTCCTTGATTTGGAACCTTTTGCTGACAAATGGCGTGCGTTTAACTGGAACGTTCTAGAAATGGACGGACACAATATGTCAGAAATTGTTAAAACTTTAAACCGCGCTAAGCTTTCCAAAAAAGGTCCTAACGTCATAATTGCTCACACCGTAAAAGGCAAGGGCGCGGATTTTATGGAAGACACCGTGGATTGGCATTATTTAAATTTAACTCCCGAATTGCTTGGTCGAGCACTGGCGCAACAACAATGAGAAAAACTTTTGCAAAAACTTTAGTTGAGTTAGCCAAGAAGGACAAGAATATTTTTTTAATTACCGGGGAGCTTGGCTACGGAGCGCTGGAGGAGTTTTGGCAAACCCTGCCAAAACAATTTTTAAATGCGGGAGTTAGCGAACAAAATATGATAAGCATGGCCGCCGGCATGGCTATGGCCGGAAAAAACGTTTATGTTTATTCAATAATTCCTTTTGCAACAATGCGGCCTTTTGAACAAATCCGCCTGGATTTATGCTACCAAAATTTAAATGTAAAAGTAGTGGGCGTGGGTGCGGGTTTTTCTTACAGTATGTATGGAGCTTCACATTTGGCTAGTGAAGATATTGCAATTATGCGCAGCTTGCCGAATATGACCGTGGTTTGTCCGGGCGACCCGTTAGAAGCTAAATTTGCAACCATAGCGTCTGCCAAACACAAAGGGCCTATGTATTTGCGCATTGCCAAAGCGGGTGAGCCAATTGTTAACCCAGAGCTAAAACATTTTAGAATTGGCAGAGCTGTAACTGTCAGGCAGGGGAGGGATGCCACCATAATAGCTACCAGCAACCTGCTTCAAAATGCGGTGGAGGCTGGAAAAATTTTAAAATCCACAGGGTTTGATTGCAGAGTAATTAGTATGCATACAATAAAACCTATAGATGCTACTGCGGTACTTAAGGCTGGCAGAGAAACCAAAGCAATTGTTACTTTGGAAGAACACAATATAATTGGCGGTTTAGGCAGCGCGGTGGCAGAAGTTTTAGCCGAGAGCGGGTTGAAAGTAAAATTTAAACGCTTGGGTTTAACCGATGAATATCCAAAAATTGTGGGTAGCCAAAAGTTTTTACGGGGAAAGTATAATTTAAACCCTGAGCAGATTGTAAAAATTGTAAAAGGGTTAAAGTAATAAAAAGACGGCGCTGAAGTTTCCTTCAGCGCCGTCTGGGTTGAGAGCGTCACATATTTCGTAAAGCAACTTTAATTACTCCTATGTGCTCTTTGATGATGTCGTCCGGAAGTTCTTTGATGTCGTGCCATTCTCCCTCCAGCACCATCACGTCTCTTAGATTCCAAGTGCAGATGGTCTGATGCACGGGCCCTCTGTCCCCATCGTGTAAACGAAGCCCGGCGTATCTGGGTAAATACGTCGAGGTGGTGGCGTGTTTCAGATCGCTATATATGAGCCCGATTTCGGCAAGCGCTGCTTCAAACACCCGATCCAGCGAACCATCTGGCAGGACATGGGATTTTAATTCCACGTTTCCGGTCAGCCCTAACCTGTCTCCGTAGACCGGATCGTTCGTGGGCCTGCGTTTGAGAAGCACCTCAATCCGAGTAAAATCTTCAGAATTGCGCCAGAAAACCATCTCCACCACAGCCCTGACTTTGTCTGCGCATTCCCACAAAAACACCGGCTGAGATGCTTTGCCACCGAGCGTACGCTTTAGCAGTAGTTGTCTGAACTGCCGTTCGTCTTCGACTGTAAATCCGTCGCAAACCAAATCCGAATCGCGGGCCATAACCTCTTGCCAATTAACAGGTTTCATCACACTCCTCCTAAAGAATGTATTGCAAAATAGCTTATTATTATACGAAAATAAGGCGAGAGTGTCAATTCGACTTAAGTCGGGATTTATTGTAAAATGCATCTATTATTTATCATTTCAAAGGAAACAAATGAATTGGTTATTGCAGCCGGACAGAAAGTTTAAGCCAGGGGAGGATTGGATTTTTTACGCCGAAGCGGTGTATGGTCAGGAAGAAATAGACGCGGTGGTAAATGTCTTAAAGGAGAATTGGCTCGGCAACGGAAAATATACAGACGAGTTTGAAGACAAAATGGCTGCCGAGTTTGGCAAAAAATACGGGCTATTTGTAAACTCCGGCTCATCGGCAAACCTGCTTGCTCTGGAGATTTGTGATTTTCCAAAAGGCAGTGAAATTATTACGCCTGCTTTGACTTTTGGCACCACTATGGGGCCAATAATTATGAAAGGTTTGCTGCCCGTTGTGGTAGACTCCAAGCTGGCTACTTACGACATAGACCTGGATTTAATAGACAATGCAATTACCCATAAAACCGTTGCCATAATGGTTCCCCACGCGGTTGGGAGCATTAACGATATGAAGCGGCTTAGGGAGATTTGCGACAAGCACAAGCTTAAGCTAATTGAAGACAGCTGTGACACCCACGGTTCCCGCTTCCAGGGAAAACCCACGGGTGTATGGTCAGATATTACCACCACCAGTTTTTACGCTTCCCATAACATGACCGCTGGTGGGGGAGGCGGTATGGTTATGATGGATGACCCGGAATTAAAACGCCGCGCAAAAATTTTCAGGGATTGGGGCAGAGCGCTTCCCGAAAGATATGAACACTACGAAGGCGCATTTGAAGAACGTTACAATTTTAAATTGGACAACATAGACTACGACGGCAAATTCGTGTTTATGGAACTGGGATACAATATGAAAGCCGTAGAAATGCAGGCTGCTTTTGGTTTAGTCCAGTTAAAAAGGCTTCCTGAATTTAATAAATTGCGCAAAAGCAATTTTGAAAAACTTTATACTTTTTTTAAGCAGTACGAAAAATATTTTATTTTGCCGCAAAGCTTGCCCGAGGCCGAAATTTACTGGCTAACTTTCCCCCTTACCATCCGCGAGGAATCCGGCATTGTAAGAAAAGAGATGCTCAAGTTTTTTGAGACCCATAAGATTCAAACCCGGCTGCTTTTTGCCGGTAATCTACTTCGTCACCCGGCTTACAAAAAGCTTAAAGATAAGTTTAAAGTCGCCACCATACTAAATAACGCAGATTATGTGATGAAAAATACTTTTTTGGTCGGCTGCCACCACGGCATTGGGGAAGACGAGATGAATTATGTTTTTGAAACGGTAAAAGCTTTTTTGGCGTCTAAAAATTTATCTTAGTTAAAGAAAATATCCTTCGACCTTGTGGAGAAGATATTTTCTTTATTCACAATAATAGCTTCTCCAAAAAGATCGAAGGCTATTATTGTAGATCAAGCAATATGAACGAAAGAGCCGTTGTTTTCGACGTTAACATTCCGCAATTAAACGAAAACAAACTTTTCAATCCACTTTTTGCGGCCAAAGTCAGCCATACACTTTTACCTTTTTGCTATTTGAGCGAAGAAGGAAAAAAGTATGGGCTGACTTTTATTACGCCGGATGTGTTTTTAAAAAATCTTCAAAGTTTTCCAAATGCGGTTTTAATGTCGCATTTAACCAGCCCGGACACTCAAAAAATAATCGAGGCCGGGGCAAAGCCCGCAGTTTTGTTTTGCCAGGAATCCCCTTATATTGCAACAGGTTTTTACGCAAAGCTTAAACGTTTAAGTTCTATGTTTAAGCACTCTTTTGTATTTTCCGGTATGAAAAAACGCTTGAGCAAAAAAACTATTTACCATCCCATTCATTTTGTGCAGCAATTTAATTTTGCAAATTTTACAGCTGTGCCGTTTGAACAGAAAAAGTTTGCAACTATGATTTCGGGCAACAAAAAAATTTCCAACTGGAAAAAAGACTGGGTATTAAAATTTTTATACGGCTTTAATGTAAGCAATATTTACCAACAGCGTTTTGCATTAATTTATCACTATCAAGATACGGGCAGGTTTGACCTATATGGTGTGGGTTGGGATAAAAACGAGTCAGCAGCGGTTAAAAAGGTTTATAAAGGCAAAGTGGAAGACAAAACCGCCACGTTTAAAAATTATAAATTCGCATTTTGTTTTGAAAATTCTGTTTTCCCGGGTTATGTTACGGAAAAAATATTAGACGCTATGTACTCGGGCTGTGTGCCGGTTTATTTGGGGGCGCCCAATGTAGCTGACTTTGTGTCAGCGGACTCATTTATAAATGCCGAGGATTTTGAAAATTTTGAGCAACTGGATGAATTTTTACAAAGCATCACACAAAGCCAGTACAACAAGTACATAGAAGGCATCAGGCAATTTTTAATATCTGAAAAATTTAAAAAATTTACGCAAGAATATTTTGCTTCCGTAGTTTTACCAATTTTAAAAGAAATTTGATCTATAAGTATTTATAAATCTACAAAATAGTCTTCGACCAAAGTGGAGAAGCTATTTTGAAAAAATCTAACAGGTTCTCGACAAGCTCGAACACTACTGTGAGAAAAAAATTTTATGTCTAAACTCGCTGTTGCCATACCATATTATAACGGAGAGCGTTACTTAAAATATTGCCTGCAAAGCATTCAGGCACAGACTTTTAAGGATTTTAAAATTTACATATTTAATGACCAAAGCCCAAGGCCAATGCCTGCCGAGCTGGTAGAATATTTACAATCCATAAATGTAACGCTGCTGAACAACCAAAGAAATTTAGGGTCAGTTGAGAATATAAAACAGATAATGAATTATAATTTCAGCGAAGACTATGTTTGCATTTTCCACCAGGATGACTTAATGCATCCAAAATTGTTGGAACTATCAATAGGCCAGCTAGAACAAGACCCTGCGGCAAGCCTTACAATCAGCGGGCTAAAGTTTATAAAAGCTGAAGCCAAGGGTGATTTTACAAATCCGGACAATTTGCAGGTAAACGTCTTTAAAGACGAAGCTGCTGCCGTAAGCGCATTTTTAAGGCATATTAAGTTTGCTTTAAGTTCAGCGGTATACAGGCGGGGAAAATTACAGCAGGCAGTTAGGCAGTTTAATTTTGACCGGTTTTCCATAATTTGGGACCGTCCCTTTTTAGCCTACTTGTGCAGCTTTGGGCCGGCTTATGTGCTAGAATATCCATTAGTGGCTTACAGGGTGCATCCGGGACAGGATTCTAAGACCGGGCCAATAAAAGAAGAAAACATAGTTGCCTTTATAGACTATTATACAAAGGTTATAAAGCAGGCAGGGGAGAAGCAGGTTTTAAGGCGGCTAAAAGGCTTTAGCAGTTTTGCACTTATAGGGTATTATTTAAAAAAGGGCGAAGGAATATTTAGCATTATCCACAAACTTAAAAGTCCGTATATAAAGCTTAGCGCAATGAGTTTGAAAGAGTGGTTATTATTAATCCGAAGTTATATTAAAAATTTATTTAGAAGTTATGTTGGTTAATATAAATAAAATAAAAAAGTGGGATAAAGCTTCCAAAAAATACCAGTGGGCAAAGTGGCTGTATTTAAATTTTCTTTTTTATTTTATTAATTTAGACAGACTAAATTCCCCGAGGTTCTACCCCCGCATTATTGGCGGACAGGATTTTGACGCTGCCTTAGCTTCCGATTACATAACGCCTAAAGACGGCCCTGTAGTAGATGTGGGCGCAGAGCGCGGGGAGTTTTCGTACTTTTATTGGTACCTGGGTTTTAAAGTCCACGCAATTGAGCCGGAAAAAAATAATGTAAGGTATTTGTGGCTGCACAATTTTTTGCGCGTGCTGTTAGGCAGGTTTAGGATTCACCGTTTGGCCTGCTCTGATACTAAAGGCACTGCTAAATTGTTTGTTTCCGATATGTCTTTCCGCCACTCGTTGGAAAACAGCCAATATGCCAGCGGCCAGGTACAGGAAGTTAAACAAGTCAGAGTCGGTGATTTTATAAACAAGAAAGGTTTTAAAAAAATATCGCTGCTTAAAATTGACGCCGAAGGGTTTGATTTGCCAATTTTAAAAGGTTTATTTTCCGCAACCGAACTTAAACCTAAACTTATTATGTTTGAAGCGGACAAAGGCAACATCCGTGAGCTAATAGATTTAGTAAAACTGCACGGCTATCATTATTTTAGGAGCATTGCCCGCTGGCCGGAAGCCGAGGGTGTAAATTCTCAAAAAAGGGTTTGTGTTTATGAAGGCCTGGACCCGGAAATGTTTGAGGCTCCGGGCTGCAATGTTATTTGTATGAGAAGTGATATGCGTGCAGCCTTCCCAATTAGGACTTCCACGTTTGAGGCAAAATAATTGAAAGCTTTTTTCTTTGCTTCAAACGTGAAGTTCCTAAAGAAAATCTAAATATAAAATTTAAAAGCCCCTCTTATGAGGGGCTTTTTGTTGTCTACACCGAGAGTAAAACTCTGGGCTTTAGCCCAAGACTTTAGTATACTTT